>JBJXGK010000111.1:0-22273 GCA_046153705.1 Gemmatimonadaceae bacterium | reverse complement strand
GTGCTGCGCTTCGACTACTTCGGCACCGGCGATTCGTCCGGTGAGACGGACGATGTCGCCTTCGCGCAGTGGGTGGAGGACGCCCAGGCGGCGGCCGACGAATTGAAGGAGACGGCGGAGATCTCGCGTGTCGCGTTCGTCGGGCTGCGCCTCGGGGCGGCGGTCGCCGCCAAGGCGGCGGCGACCCGCGCGGACGTGGATCAGATCGTGCTCTGGGACCCCGCCGTCACCGGTGCGGCCCACTTGGCGGAGATCCTCGACGCGCGTGCGGACAGCGTCGGGAACTCACGTGTCTCGGCGCGGGATGACGGGACGGTCGGTGTGATGGGATTCCCCATCACCCGCGCGCTCCGCGCCGAGCTCGAGGCGATCGACTTGCTCGCAGTGCCCGTGCCCTCCGGTGCCGGGCGTCTGGTCGTGGCATCCCACGCACGGGACGAGTACGCGCTCCTGGGGCAGCAGCGTCTCGCCGGCGTGAAGACGAGCTACGAGGTGGTTCCGTCCGAGGGAAGCTGGAACGAAGTCGATGACTATGGTGGCGCGCTGATCCCGGTGTTCCTCATCCAGACGATCGTCGCATATCTGTCTCGGGAGATCCGATGAACGCAGTCACGTATGGCAGGGAGAAGGCGATCCGATTCGGGGTGAGCGCGTCGCTGGTCGGGGTGATCACCGAACCCGCACCCGGAACCGACAGCGCCGGCAAACCGGCGGTCATCTTCCTCAACTCCGGGATCCTCCATCGCGTCGGCTCGTGCCGCATCCACGTGCGACTCGCGCGAGCGCTCTCGGCACAAGGCTTCACGTCGCTACGCTTCGACTACTCGGGAATCGGGGATTCGGAGCAGCGGCGTGATTCGTTGCCGTTCGAGGAGAGCGCCGTGGTCGAGACCCGCGAAGCGATGGATTATCTCGCCAAGCTGAAGGGGACTCAGCGTTTCGTCCTGGGTGGATTGTGCTCGGGCGCGGACATGGCCCACGAGACCGCACTCAAGGACACGCGGGTGGCGGGTCTCCTGATGCTCGACGCGTGGGCGTATCGCAACACCGGCTTCTATCTGCACCACTACGGCAAGCGCGCGCTGCAGCCCGCCGTCTGGCGGAACTTCATCAAGGTGCGGCTCGACAAGCTGCGTGGTCGCCACCGGGCACTCGGCGCCGCCGCGCCAGTGGGTGCAGGCGTGGAGATCGACGTGCCCAAGTACGTGCGCGTGTTCCCGCCGCGCGATCGCGTGGCGAGCGATCTCCGCGGATTCGTCGACCGCGGTGTCTCCTTGTACTGTCTCTGGACCGGTGGGCTCACCGACTACAACCACTGCGGTCAATACGCCTCGACGTTCCGCGACGTCCCGTTCAAGGGTCTGCTCCGCGAGGAGCACATCCCGGATGCGGACCATATCCTCACCGGCCTCGGCCACCAAGAGATGGTCGTGCAGGGCGCGGTCGACTGGATGAACAGACTCGTCGCGTCCCGCCCGCTCGCTTCCGCCTCCGCCTGATGCCCTTCTTCCGTCTGTTCCTCACGCTCGGCGCGGTCTCCGCTCTGAGCGTCGCCGGGTGCGGCGGCGAACCCGCGAACGTCCGCACCGGTGACGCTGCCGTCACCGATTCCGTGCTCCCGGCCGCACCGCCTTCGGGACCGTTGCGCGTCGATACGATCGCGCGCGGACTGGTCATCCCTTGGAGTCTCGCCGAGCTGCCCGACGGGCGCTGGCTGGTGACCGAACGCGCGGGACGGATCCGCATGATCGGTCTCGACGGTCGCCTCAGCGATCCGCTGACGACCCTCGAGGTCCACGCCGAGGACCCCGAGTGGAACCCGGAATCGGGCTTGATGGGGCTCGTCCTCGCACCGGACTTCGCGACGAGCGGCCACGTGTTCACGCTCAGCACGCATCAGCGCGATCCGATGCCGGGTGAACCTGGCGTGCTCGCGCGAGTGAAGAACCGTCTGGGCATGGCTGGCGCCGAGATGGCGGAATACCTCCCGTACGAGAACCGCATCACACGATTCACCCTGGACTCGAGCGGACTGCATGCTCCGCAGGTGCTCGCCGGGGGGATGTGGACGAATCACTATCACGCGGGCGGAGCGCTCGCGTTCGGCCCGGACGGCTTCCTCTACGCGACCGTCGGCGACGGACGACGGCCGGCGCTCGCGCAGACGACGGCGCAGGTCGCGAAGCTGTTCCGATTCACCGTCGACGGTGCCGTTCCCTCGGACAATCCCGACCCGACCTCGCCTGTGTTCGCCACCGGGCTTCGCAATACGCAGGGCCTCGCGTGGCTCAGCGACGGGACACTCGTGGGCATCGAACACGGACCGAGCGGGGTCGACGAAGGACTCGCGATCCGCGGACGCGACGAGATCAACGTGTTGGTGAAAGGTGGCAACTACGGCTGGCCCGACGCCTTCGGGTGGGAAGGCGCGGAGGGGTTCACACGGCCGATCTGGGTCTGGCAACGCTCGGTGGCACCGGCCGGACTGCTCGCGTACGACGGTGCGCATGCGCCGTGGCGCGGCAGTCTGTTCGTGGGCCGCCTGCGGGGCGGGCTCGAGCGATTAACCGTGGCGAACGATGCCGGACGCGTCCGCGTCACCGCCCATGAGGTTCTCGAGATCCCGGACCTCGGGCGCGTACGAGCCGTCGCCACAGGTCGGGATGGTGCGTTGTACGTGACCACGAGCAACCGCGATGTCCGCGGAACGGCGCGTCCGGGCGACGACCTGGTGCTCCGCATCCGCCCGGCCGCCATGTCGAACGCGGTCGAGAACGGAGGATCACGTGTTCGCTAATGTCCGCGTCGATCTCGTCCGCGCATGTGCCGCCAACCAGTCGGAGGACACCAGCCTCCCGGCGATGCTGCGCGAACTGTTCAACCCGGGTACGCAGGCGATCCTCGTGCACCGCTTCGGCTACTGGACGCGCAGCATACGCGTCCCGGGGCTCCGTCACCTGCTCGCGGCCGTCCATTTCCTGCTGCAGTACCTGTTCGCGTGGCGCGTCGGCATCTACATCCCCGTCCGCGCCGACATCGGTCCGGGTTTCGTGATCCATACTTGGCCGGGCGGGATCGTGATGCCCGCCTGCCCCATCGGAAAGCACCTGACCATCATCGGCGGCGGTATCCAGTTCGACTACGAGACCAAGTCGATCGGCGAGGATTGCTGGTTCGCCCCGGGCACGAAGTTCGTGGGGAAGATCAGCGTCGGCAGCCGCGTGCGGACCGCACCCAACGCCGTGGTCCAGACGGACGTCCCCGACGACACGATGGCGTTCGGCAATCCCGCGCGCCTTGTCTCGCTGCGCCTTTGGAAGTCCGTCCCGAAGAAGGCGCCGGCCCTGCGGACGGCCGAATCCACGTCCTGATCCCCTCTTCCCACTTCTGAACTCATCATGGATTTCTCCTGGTCCCCTGAACAGCTCGAATACCGGAACGCGGTCGCGGAGTTCGCTGCGGGCACGCTGAACGTCGACCTCGAGAGCCGCACGCGCGATGGCATCTTCCGACGGGATCTGTGGGAAGCCTGCGCGAAGTTCGGCTTGCTCGGCCTGCCGGTGCCGGCCGAGTTCGGCGGGACGGCGCAGGATCTTCCGACCAGTGTTCTCGCGATGGAGGCGCTCGGATACGGCTGCCGCGATCAGGGGTTCCTCTTCTCGCTCCACGCGCATCTTTGGGCGGTGGTGATGCCGGTGCTTGCGTTCGCGACGCCGGAGATGCGGCGGCGGCTGCTGCCGGGGCTCATCGACGGCACGCTCATCGGTGCGCACGCGATCAGTGAACCGGAAGCAGGATCGAACGGATTCGCGATGCGCGCGACCGCGCGCCTCGACGGCGACCACTACGTGCTCGACGGAACGAAGACCTGGGTGACCAACGCGCCCATCGCTGACGTCCACGTGGTGTTCGCCACCGTGAATGCCAAGCGCGGCATGTTCGGCGTCACCGGTTTCCTCATCGACAAGGGCACGCCCGGGCTGCGTGTCTCGACGCCGTTCAAGAAGATGGGACTCACGACCTCCCCGATGTCCGAGGTGATCCTCGAGGGTTGCCGCGTGCCGGTCGCGCAGCGACTCGGCAAGGAGGGCCAGGGCGCGGCGATCTTCAATCACTCGATGGCCTGGGAGCGCTCCTGCATCCTCGCGTCGCAGCTCGGAGGCTTGGAGCATCAGCTCGAGTCGACACTGAAGTACGCGAAGGAACGCGAGCAATTCGGGAAACCGATCGGCGACTTCCAACTCGTGGCGTCGCGCCTCGTCGACATGAAGCTGCGGCTCGAGACGAGCCGCCTGCTGCTCTATCGCACCGCGTGGCGGCAGACGCAGGGAGAGGACATCACGAGCGACGCCGCGATGACGAAGCTCTATCTGTCGGAGGCGGCCGTGCAGTCCGCGCTCGATGCCATCCAGATCCACGGCGGTAACGGGTACATGACGGAGTTCGGCGTCGAACGGGATCTCCGCGATGCTATCGGCGGCCGTCTGTACTCGGGGACCTCCGAGATCCAGCGCCTGATCATCGCGCGCGGGATGGGGCTGCGCCCGTGAATCATCTGCTCTGGCATCGGGTGCGCGACCACGCACAGGCGACCCCCGACCGGGTCGCGGTCCGATTCCACACGGCGTCGCTCACGTATGGCGCGCTGTGGGAGCAGAGCGGTCGCCTGGCGGCGGCGCTCGCGGCGCGCGGGATCGGCCGTGGGCAGCGCGTCGGGATCGTGCTGCCGAAATCCGTGGAGTGCGTCGTCGCGATGCTCGGCATCATGCGCGCCGGCGCCACCTACGTCCCGGTGGATCCCCGCGCACCGAGTGCGCGACAGGCCTTCGTGCTCGGCAATGCCGCCGTGCGCGGTGTCGTCGCGACGCCGGCGATCCTCGCCGGCGTCGGCGAGCACCGTGGGGACTGGCAACCGACGGCGGCGGTGCTCCTCGGCGCCGACCCCGCGCCGGCATGGCTCGGCGATGCCGCGATCGGCGTCCTCGACGCGCTTCCTCCTGGCGTCGTGCCCGTTGACGCCGACGGTGCACACGAAGGCGATCCGGCGTACATCCTCTACACGTCCGGCTCCACCGGGAATCCCAAAGGCGTGGTCATCAGTCACCGCAACGCGATCACCTTCGTTGACTGGGGCATCGAGAGTTTCGGGATCACCGCCAGCGATGTGCTGTCGAACAGCGCGCCGCATCATTTCGATCTCTCGGTGTTCGACATCTATTGTGCGCTCCATACCGGAGCGACCGTCAATATCGTGCCCGACCGGTTCGCGCCCTTCCCCACGCAACTCGCCGAGTGGATCGAGAAGGAGGGGATCACGGTGTGGTACTCCGTGCCTTCCGCGCTCGTGCGACTACTGCAGCAGGGCAAGCTGGAGCGTTTCCGGTATCCGCGTCTGAGGACCATGCTCTTCGCCGGCGAAGTCTTCCCGGTGAAGTACCTGCGCGAGGTCATGGCGTGTTTCCCGCACGCGGAGTTCCACAACCTGTTCGGTCCGACGGAGACGAACGTCTGCACTTGGTATGCGGTCCCGCGCCCGCTGCCTGAATCGATCAGCGATCTCCCCATCGGCCACGTGTGCAAGAACATGAGTGCCGTGGTGCTGCGCGACGACGGACACCCCGCACAGGTGGGCGAGGAAGGGGAACTGCTCATCGGCGGTCCCGCCGTGATGCTCGGCTACTGGGGACTGCCCGAGCGCACGGCCGCGGTCCGCGTGCAGAACCCGCTGCATCAGGACTACGCCGATCCCTGCCACCGCACCGGCGACCGCGTACGCATCCAGCCGGACGGGAGCTTCGTCTTCCTCGGACGGCGCGATCATCAGATCAAGACCCGCGGCTACCGGGTCGAACTCGGCGAAGTCGAAGCGGGGCTGCTCGCACATCCGGCCGTGCGGATGGCGGGTGTCGTCGCATTGCCCGACGACGAGATCGGATCGCGCCTGTACGCGGCGGTGTCGCCCGAGGCCGGGATGTCGTTGTCCGTCGACGACCTCACGCCGTTCCTGTTGGAGAAGCTCGCCCGCTACGCCGTCCCCGAGCAGATCCTCGTCCTCGAGGAGCTTCCGGTGACGTCCACCGGGAAACTCGATCGTACGGGGGTCCGCGACCGGATCCTCGCCGCGTTCAAACCCACCACCTGACCCCCACGACGATGGCACTCCGCGATTCACTCACCCGCTTCATCGCCGAACGGCTCCTGCAGGATCGGAACGCTAAGATCGACCCGACCGAATCCCTGCTGGAGCGCGGCGTGGTCGATTCGGTCGGGCTGCTCAATCTGATCACCTTCCTCGAGACCGAGACCGGCGTCCGCATCCCGGACGATGCCATGATCCCCGATCATTTCGAATCGGTCGAGTCGATGGAGCGTTTGGTCGCGCAGCTCAAGGGGAGCTGAGCACTCACACGGTCGGCTGCCAGCGGCGTTGCCAGGCAAGCAGGTTGAGCACGGCCCACATGCCGAGGCCGCTGGCGCGTCCGCTGTCGAAATCCCGCCATAACGCGCGCGTCGGTTCGACGGCGAGCAGTCCCGACACGCGAAGCGACTCCGCGCTCAGCAGATCCTCGGCCCAGGCCCGCAGCGGACCGCGCAACCAGCGGTCGATCGGGACCGAGAAGCCCATCTTCGGCCGCTCGACCAGCGCCGGTGGCACGTGGCGATGCAAGAGCTTCCGCAGGATCCACTTCGACTGACCGTCGCGGATCTTGAATCGCCGCGGAAGCGACCACGCGAACTCCGCGACACGATGGTCGAGCAGCGGGACACGGACCTCGAGGCTCACCGCCATGCTCACGCGATCCACCTTCCCGAGCAGATCGTCGATCAGATAGCCCAGCTGGTCGGCGAGCATCATGCGATCGAGCAGGTCCTTCGGCTGTTCGGCGCGCAGGATGCGGAGCACCACGTCGTCGCGATCCTGTGTTCCCGGCATCAGGAGCTCCGGGCGCTGCAGTGCCGAGACCAAGGACCGGTACATCGCGGCCTCGTCGGCGTGTCGCATGAGGTTGCCCATCTTGTGGAGCTTGTCCCCCGGCAACCGGGTGCGGAGCCGCTTCGGCAGCACGGGTGACACCGCGCGATGCAGCGCATCCCATGTGTCCACCGGCAACGCCTGTGCGACGGCCGCGGCCGCGCCGCGCGCCACTCGCGGCAGGCGAGCGCTCGGCGCGATCACGTCCTCGCCGAACAGGTAGCGATTGTAGCCTCCGAAGAGTTCGTCGCCGCCGTCGCCGGAGATGGCGACCGTGACGTCGCGTCGAGACTCCCGGCAGATGAGATAGGTCGGGAGCTGTGAGGGGTCCGCAAGCGGTTCGTCGAACCACTCGGGGAGCTGCGGCACCAACGCCAGCGCGTCGTCGCCGGTCAGGCGGATCGTCGTGTGATCCGTACCGAGATGTGTCGCGACCGCCCGCGCGTGTTCGGCTTCGTCGTACTCCTTCTCGTCGAATCCCACACTGAACGTGCGGATGGGGCGCGTGGAGTTCGCTTGCATCAGCGCCACCGTCGTGCTGGAATCGATGCCGCCCGAGAGGAAGGCACCGAGTGGCACGTCCGCCACCATCCGCAGGCGCACCGCGTCGGAGAGGATGGCCTCGAGCGCATCGATCCCCTCCTCGTCCGACCCGGGGAACGGCGAGGCCAGTCCGCGTCTCGCGACGTCCTCCATCGACCAATAGGGTCGCGAGGCAGGGAGCGGCTCATCGAGCCGACGGATCGAGAGCAGGTGCCCGGGCATCAACTTGCGCGCGCGCCGATACGCCGTCGCCGGTGCGGGCACATACAGGTAGCGGAGATACGCGGCGAGTGCATCGTGGTCCGCACTGCGGTCGAACTTGAGTCCGGCGACCAGCGACTTGAGTTCGGAGCCGAAGCTGAGGTAGCCAGGCTCCCAGTACGTATAGAGCGGCTTCTTGCCGAAGCGGTCGCGCGTGAGATGAAGGACCTTCTCCTGCGCATCCCAGACCGCGATGGCGAACATCCCGACGAACCGCGGAAGCGAGGCCTCGACGCCCCACTCCTCGAAGGCGGCGAGGATCACCTCGGAGTCCGAGCGCCCCTCGAACCGCGCACCCGTCGAGCGCAACACGTCGCGCAGTGCCTCGAAGTTGTAGACCTCGCCGTTGAAGATCATCGTGTATCGGCCCTGAGCCGACCGCATCGGCTGGTGCCCATGTGCCGTGAGATCGATGATCGCGAGTCGGCGGAACCCGAGCCCGAGACCGACGGTTGGCTCACACCACACGCCGGAGTCGTCCGGTCCGCGATGCTGGATAGGCGCGGTCATCCGGTCGACCGCCGAGCGTAGGGCCTCGCCGGTGATCGGGTCAGCCGTCCAGCAACCTGCGAATCCGCACATGGAGTCTCCGAGCGAGATGGGCTGCGGCGCCTGACGAAGCACCGCGTGAAGCACACTGTCGAGCTTGAGCAAATCTGGCACCAACACGAGCGCGCCGGTCTACGGTCGCGCAGGTGCATGTGGATGCACCGAATCGTTGCATTCGCGCTACATCTGAACAGGTTTTGGGCGTGCGTGCGACGTTGGGGCGAAAATGCGTCGCCGACTTAACACGCTGTTTTGCTTGAACTTAGGCCAAAGCGCCGGCGAAATCATGCTGTTCTCCTGTGGCATTGTAGTTGCTGTACAGTTGTGCGGGAGACCGATGCGGGCTAAAATGCCTCCAACGAACCGTTCGGTTCGTGTCTCCGTCTTTTGGTGTTGCCTTTCACCTTCACTGGGACCGCCTGTGTATCAGAAGCCGACCGTCGAAAAGCTGGGGACTTTCCGTGAGCTCACTCGCTGGGGCTTCAGCAGCGCCTCGGACGGTGGTTCCATCCTCGGCATCGGCAGCCCGGGTTGCCAGACCGATTTCACGCGGTGGGGCTACGGCGTCGTCTCGATCGACTGCCCGACCGGACCCACCGCTTCCTGACGTAGCGCCGCACTCGGTAGAGCGCGTCGCGTTCACGCGACGCGACGCGGTTCACTTCCCGCCGCCCCTTTCCGACGTGTCGAACATCATCCGCACCGACCCGACAGTCATTTTCCAGCGACTGGACGTCGGTGCGGTTCTTTTTTCGCCCAGCACCGAGCTCTACTTCGCGCTGAACGACGTGGGCTCCTGGCTTTGGGAGCGCCTCAGCGCCGGCACGACGACACCCTCGGATCTCGCGCTCGAGCTCAGTGCGCGCTACCCTGAAGTCGAGTCCTCGATCCTCCGCGCGGATGTCGACGAGCTCGTGCAGCAACTGGTGCAGGACGGGCTCGTCCTGCGCGAAAGCCCCCTCCATGCGAACGGTCCGGGTGCTGCGTAGCGCCCTCGCGCTCACCGGCACCGAGTGGCAGGACTTCTTCGGCGCACAGATCGCGCTGCTCCGCGCACACTATCGGGTGCGGCGGTATCCGGTGGGACAACTCGTCGGCCGCGTCGACGGTCCCGCCGATGACGCAACGGGCGACGCCCAGCGTGCGGAGCAACTCGCACGGGCGCTCGATCGCGCCGCGCGGTATGGGGTCCTCCGACCGCTCTGCCTCGTACGCAGCATCGCGCTCCGCGACCTGCTCCAGCGGCGCGGTATCCGCGGCGCGATGATCCGCATCGGCGTGCGCCGGGAGGCCGGCGAGTTCCAAGCCCACGCCTGGGTCCGGTGGGGCACCCGCATCCTCGGCGACGACGCGCGCTTCGTCGCGCGATTCGTCGAAGTCAACGATCTCCGCGTCTTCGAGCGCGGATGAGCGCGATCGCCGCTCTCCTGCTGCGTGACCCGCACGCGCCGACGGCGCAGCGCGTCGACCGCATGCTTCAGGCGACCAGACCTGCTGCGCAGGTGCTGTGGACGGCGCCGGCCGGATCCGCCCCGGCACTGACCATGGGCTGCTCGCGCAGCGCGTGGGAGTCCGAGATTCCGGGTGAGGCGGCGAGTCTGGCGACCCTGGGCCAGTGGACCGTCGTGGCAGACAGTACGCTGTTCCACCGGCGCGACCTCGAGCGTGCCTTGGACGGTCGGGTGGCGTCTGCGGCCAGCGATGCCGCCGTCATCGCCGGGGTGCTCGAGCAGTGGGGACCCGACGGACTGGTCCGGCTCGAAGGGGAGTTCTCCGCGGTCGCCTGGCATTCCGGTCGCAATGAGATCGTGTCGGTGCGCGACCTGCATGGGCAGCGGCCGCTCTATGTCGTGTCGCGCGACGGCGTTCATCTGCTCGCGTCGCGTGTGGAATCGTTGCGCGTCGATCCCGCTGTGCCGCACACCATCGACCTGGCGTCGGTCGCGACCGTAGCCGCAGGTCTATGGCATCATAGCCGACAGACGGCGTACGCGGCGATAGAAGAAGCGCCGGCCGGAATGTGGCAACGTTGGGTCGGCGGCCGTCGCCACGAGGAGTCGCCGCTGTGGCGTCCACCGATCATGACGCGCTGGCGTCGAGCACGCGACCTCGACGACGCGACCCACGAGCTCGCGCAGTTGATGGAGGACGCCGTCGAAGCGCGTCGCGCCAAGTCCGGCCCCACCGCCCTCTCACTCAGCGGCGGCTGGGACTCGACAGCCGTCGGCGCAGCGGCCGCGCGGCGTCACGGCGCGCGCCTCGCGGAGGTGCTCCGTCCCGTCAGCGTGAGCTACCCCGAAGGAGATCCGGGCCGCGAGGACGATCTCATCGACCGCGTCACCGGCGCCTGGGGTGTCACCGCGCACTGGATCCGATCCGATTCCGCGACCGTGCTCGGGAACGCCGTCGCCGACGGGGCGTCGCGTGCCCTGCCCTTCGCACACACGTTCGAGCATTGGAATCGCGCGCTCATGCGAGCCGCGCGCGCCGAGGGCGCGCCGGTGTTGCTGACGGGCATCGGCGGCGACGCGCTCTTCCAGGCATCGGACACGGTCCTCGCGGACCTGCTCGCTCGCGGCCAGTGGATCGAATGCGCACGTCAGTGGCGTGCGCGGCCCTCTCGCGGGCTGCGCGCGCTGTGGCGAAGCGCGATCCGCCCGGCGCTCCCGGACGGGGTGACGCGCGCCCTTGCGGCCGCGCGAGGATACCCGCCACCGCCCGCGCCGCTCGCGCGTCAAGTGTCCATGTGGATCGAACCGCCGGCGCTCGCAGCGCTCGGCATCGCCGAGCGCGAGGCTGCCGCAACGCCGCCGCTGCCCACGCGCCGCGGGATCGACATCGAACTCTCCGCCTACCTCACCTTCCCCTTCTTCGCGCGGATCGTGAGCACCTTGCACGCACATGCCGAGGACGAGGGGGTGGCACTGCGATCGCCGCTGCTCGACGAACGGATCGTCCGCTTCGCTGCGTCCCGGCCTTGGTACGAACGCACGGACCGCGGCGAGACCAAGGTCCTTCTTCGACGGACGATGCGGGGGACCGTGCCAGAGGAGGTGCTGCGGGCACGTCGATTTCGCACCGGAACCACGTCGGCCTATCTTCTGCGGATGTTGCGCGGCGCGGATCGTCCGGTGGTCGAGTCACTCTTGCCGGTCCCGGCGCTCGCAGCGTCGGGACTCGTCGATCCGCGTCGCCTGCAGCGCGCGTGGGAGCACGTGCTCACGCACGACGACGACGAGGTCGCGGGGCGCATCTGCTTCACGCTGCACGCGGAGTCCTGGCTTCGCGCACGGCGCGGCGACTCCGGGAGCGTGCCCTCGTGACGGAGTGCCCGCACTTCTATACCGCCTTCGGCGAGCAGCTGGAGTCGTCGATCCCGTTCGACGAGCTCGAGCACTGTGCGCGCACCGAGTCGAGTGCACCGCGCTGGTCGCTGCGTGAGGTCGCGGCACTGGAGCCGATGCGCGACGCCGTCGCCCGCGGCTCCGACGAGATCTATCGCGGCGTCTTCGCCCGGCTGCACGCACATGCGGAAGGGCACCGGATCACGATCGACGACACCGGGATCTTCGACCTCCCGAGGGACGGCGGGGCGATCCGGTTCGTCCGACGCGACGATGCGTCACCGGAGTTCGTCCGCGCACACCTGCTCGGTCGTGTGCTCGGTACGGCGATCTACCTCGACGGCGGGCTGCCGCTGCATGCATCCGCCGTCGCCTTCCCCCACGGCGCGATCGGGTTCATCGCTCCAAAAGGATTCGGCAAGTCCTCGCTCGCGCTCGCGCTGCTTCGGCATCAGGCAGGGCTCCTCACCGACGACACCCTTCGGCTCTCGCTCGGCCACACGGTGCTCGCATGGCCCGGCGTGCAGCGCATGCGGCTGCACGAGGACGCCGCCGGGCACCTCGCGTTGCCGTCGGAAGGGAACGGCGCCGAGATCGGCAACGCATCGGCGCGCGATGGCAAGCGACTGCTGCGCGTCGGCGCAGCGCAGCGCGCGACCGCGCCGGTCCCTCTGCTCGCCCTCTATACGCTTGCGCCGGACGCGGATCCGCTCGCGCCGGTGGAGCGCGCCGCACTCAGTCCGATGGCGGCGGCCGTCGCCCTCGTCTCCCACGTGAAGATCGGTGCGATGCTCGGCGCGCATGCGACAGGCGCCATGCTCCAGCGCGCGGCGCACATCACCCGCAACGTGGCGGTGATGCGACTGCGTGTCCCGCGCGCGCACGCGCGACTCGATGAGGTCGCGCAGGCGCTCCACGTCTGGCACCGGCCGTCCGCATGATGATCGAGGTGGACGGACTGACCAAACGCTTCGTCCTCCCGCGCGGCTGGCGCGCGGCCGCGCGCGCGCCGCTGGCCCGGGAGCGGCGCACCGCCCTCGATGCGGTGACGTTCGCGGTACGCGCCGGTGAGATCTTCGGCGTGCTCGGGCAGAACGGTGCAGGCAAGACGACACTGTTCAAGCTGCTGTCGACATTGCTGCGCGCCGACTCGGGACGCGCGGTCATCGCGGGGATCGACGTTGCGCGCGATCCGCGCGCGGTGCGAGGCATGCTCGCCGCGGTACTCGCCAATGAACGCAGTCTTTACTGGCGGCTCGACGCGCGCGAGAACCTGCGCCTCTACGCCACGCTCCACGGCTTGTCGGCCGCGGAGACGACGCGCGAGATCGCACGCGTCCTCACCGTCACGGCGCTCGATAGCCGCAGCACACAGCAGGTCGGTACGTACTCCACGGGCATGCGGCAGCGCCTGCTCATCGCCCGGGCGCTGCTCGGGCGGCCGCGACTCCTGCTGCTCGATGAACCGACGCGCGGGCTCGACCCGCTGTCGGCGCGCGAGTTCCGCACCTTCGTGCGCCAGACGCTGGTGGCCCAGGAAGGGTGCACCGTCGTGCTGGCGAGCCATGATGCCGAGGACATCTGGGATCTCTGCGACCGCGTCGCGATCCTCCATCACGGACGCCTGCGTGCCGTGGACACGACGGCCACGCTCCGGCATCAGGTCGGCGGGACGCGCTACCGACTCTGGGTGCGCTCGGCCGGCGGGGATGCGTCAGCGGTCGTGTCGCCGCCCAGCGGCATCCGCGTGCGCAGCAGCGAGCCTGCGGCCGACGCTGGGTGGACCGAGTGGCGCGGCGAGATCGAAGGCGGTGCGGACGGTGTCGCCGCGGTCCTCGCTGCGCTGCATCGACAGGGTGTGGCGGTGGCCCGATGCGAGGCCGTCCCGGCGTCGCTCGCCGACGTCCTGGCGCACAACACCGTCGAACAGCGCAGCGCTCGGCCGGACGGTCCCCATGCGTAGTGTGCTCGCGCTCCTGCGCGCGAGTGCCCTGACGGCCGCAAGCTATCGTGTGGCGACGCTGCTTTCGCTCGTCGGGCTCCTCGCGTCCGTCGTGCCGATCTACTTCATCTCGGACGCGGTGGGTGCGATCGCGGCCGAGTCCATCCGCGCTGAAGGCGGGAACTACTTCGGGTTCGTCGTGCTGGGCATCGCGTTGACGTACATCGTCGCGTCGGCGACCGCCGCGCTGCCGGCGGCGCTGTCGGGGAGCATCGGGAACGGCACCCTGGAATCACTGCTGCTCACCCGCGCGTCGCTCGCCGAGATCCTCATCGGGCTTGCGGCGTTCCCGCTCGTGCAGAGTCTCCTGCGCAGCGCCCTCCTGCTCCTCGGCGCGGCCCTGTTCGGCGTCGACGTGCATTGGCTCCACCTTCCGGCCGTCACCGCGATCGTCCTGCTCATGATCGTCGCGTACGGTGCGATCGGTCTCGGCGCCGGCGCACTCGTGCTCATGTTCCGCACGTCGGGCCCGTGGGTGACCGCCGTGGTGGCGGCCTCCGGACTGCTCGGCGGCGTGTACTACGCCACCTCGGTGATCCCGGGCTGGCTCCAGTCGCTCTCCTCGCTCGTGCCGTTGACGTACGCGCTACGGGCGAGTCGACGGCTGTTGCTCGCCGACGCGGCCGTCACCGACGTCCTGTCGGATGTCGGCCGACTCGGCGCCCTCGCGGCGGCGCTGCTGCTGCTGTTCGGCACCGGGTTCGCGTTCGCGTTGCGTCGCGCGCAGCGCTCGGGCCTGCTCTCGCAGTACTGATCGATGGCGACCCAGTTCCCGAGCGCGGGTACCCGACTGGTCTTCCGCTGCGCCGATCCCAGCGCGCCGGCAGAGGAGTATGCGGCTCTCCTCGCCGCAATCGGCAACGACGCGGCGATGTGGCAGCACGTCGTCGTGCTTGCGGGGCGTGAGCTGGCCGTCGGCGCGTTGTGGCGCAGCCTGCGCCCGCATGCGTCCGCCCTGCCCCCGGTCGTCGTGGAGCACTTGCAGCGCGGCGCGATGGTCGAGGAGTTCCGCATGCGGCATCTCGCCGCACGGCTCGCGCAGACCGTCGCGGCACTGGGCATCGCCGAGGTCCCGGTGCTCCTGCTGAAGGGCGCGGCGGTCGGCGCGGTGATCGATCCGTCGTTCGTGTCCCGTCCGATGACGGATCTGGACCTCCTCGTGCCGACCGCCGACATCGCGCGCGCGCACGAGGCGCTCCTTGCGACAGGGTGGACACAGACCTCGGACCCGCTGCTCCTGCATCTGCTGGCAGACGGGCATCATCTGCCGCCGTATCTCGATGCGCAGATGCCGGGCGTGCGACTCGAACTGCATACGGCGCTCCTGCCACCGGATTCCGCCTTCGGCTTCGATGCGGCAGCGTTCTGGGCGGATGCATCGACGTCGGGCGTCCCCTTCGCTGGCGCGCGCATCCCGTCGCGCGCGCATCAGTTGGTGCATGCGAGCGCACACTTCGCGTGGCAGCACGCGATGGGGTTCGGTGCGTGGCGCACGTTGCGCTCGGTCGCGCTGCTCCTCGAGTCGCCGTCGTTCGAGTGGCCCTCCCTCGTGCGGCTCGCGACCGCGTCGCGCGCCGTGACCTCGGTGTATTGGACGTTGCGCGTGGGCGCCATGCTGGCCGGGTTGCGGGTCCCCCCGGACGTACTCGCCGCACTCGCCCCACCGACACCGGAGTCACTGCGCGCCGCGCTCACGCGACATTTCATCACCTCGCTGGTGCCGGGTGAAGGTCCGGTCAGTCCGAGCGCGCGCCTCTCGTGGTGGCTCTGGCGCATGGCGTTGCGTCCCCGCTGGAGCGGCCATCCTGTCCCCCGACGCTGGGAGGCGGACCAGCGCTGGATCGCCGCGTACGAATCCGCACAACGCCGCGAGGGTCCGGATCCGCTCTCCTCTCGGATGGCGCGTCACGCCGGTGCGTACCGCCAGTGGTGGGCGTTCGCCTCGCGGACCTTGTGGCGCTGAGTCAGTCGCGGCGTGTGGCAGCCACCGCGAACATCAGCCATCCACCGATGAATGCGACCCCGCCGAGCGGGGTGATCGCCCCGAACGCCCGGATCCCGGTGAACGCCATCGTGTAGAGCGAGCCCGAGAAGAGGCACGTGCCTGCGACGAACGCCCAGCCGCTGACGTGGATCAGCCGCGCGTGACCTGAGGCGGTCGTGCCACGGACGGCGATCCAAACCCCGACGAGCATGAGTGCGAGGGCGTGATACATCTGGTATCGGGCGGCGGTCTCGAAGACCTCGAGTAGCCGGGGCTCGAGTCGCGCCCGGAGTGCGTGGGCCCCGAACGCGCCGGCGGCCACCGCGAGCGCGCCCGAGATCGCGCCGATCGGGAGGAAGGGGTTTGCCATACAGAATGTATAATTGCCCTTGCTATTTTCGGCTTTTGTTCGGTAATTACTACACACAATCTTCGGTGTTTATTCGGTATATGTCCATCGCCGTTCTCCGCCAACAGCTCGCTGCCGTCGTCGCCGGAACGCCGAGCTCCACGCCGGGCCTTCCGACCGGCTTTTTCCTGCTCGACGCCATGCTCCCTGGAGGCGGGATTCCGCGGGGCCGCCTGACGGAACTACTTGCCCCGGCCGGGGCGGGCAAAACGACGATCGCGCGAGCTCTTGTCACCGCTACCATCCGCGGCGGGGGAGGGGTGGCGTGGATCGATGCGACACGGACACTCGATCCGCGCGACTTCACTCCGGCCGGAACACTCACCATGGCCGAAGTCGACGCACTCTGGGTCGTACGCCCGGGGGAGCCGTCGCGCGGTCCGTGGTGCGCCGATCTGTTGTTGCGCTCGGGGGCATTCGCCCTCGTGGTGCTCGATAGCGCACCGGTGCTGCCGCGTGCGGTGGCGGTCCGTCTCACCCAACTGGCGCGGGAGTCGGACGCTGCGCTGCTCCTACTGGGCGAGGGCACCCGCGCTTCTGAAGTGGGAGGTGCATTGCGCCTCCGTCTATCTCATCCGACCAAGCCCCATTCCGGCGCACCGCGGTCACCGGGAGCCGCGGCACAACGGATCATCGCCACGCTCGAGAAGGGCGGGCCCTACACCCAAGTCGAACTGGAGGTCAGCCGTGGGCACGGCATCGCGCGTCGCCTGTGTACGCATCCCGAGATTCCCGATCGGCGCGGTGTGGCTCGCACGCGCCGACACGCCCCCCCGCGCAGCGCTCGCGTCGCCCAACCCGACTACCCCGTCCCACACTGAGCGGTGGTGGGACGAGTTGCCGCTCGCGCTCACGTCGGGCACCCTCGTGCGTGCTGCGACCGCTGCCGCTGCGCACCTCGGGGTGCGCACGGGGATGACGGTCGCGCAGGCGCGGGCGAAATGTGCGGCACTCACGCCGTATCCCTGGGATGCGGCCGTGATCGGGCGCGAGACCGCGCGGGCAAGTGCGGCCTTCCTCTCGGGCAGTCCGCAGGTCGCTCCGGTGCGGGATGCACCAGGCACCTGGTGGGTGGGCGCCGACGGATTCGACGGCATCGGGGGCGAGCGTGTCCTCGCCGAGACGCTGCTGGCCTTGGCGCAGGTCTGGCATCCCCAGGCGCGGGTCGCGGTGGCCGACGCGTGCGTGACCGCACATGCGGCGACGTGGAGTGCGCGAGCGGCAGCCGGTCCGCTGCACATCGCTCCACACGGCGACGCCGAATATCTCGCCCGCGTCCCCATCGCGCTCCTGCCGATGGATCTCGAGTTCCGCACCACACTCGCCGCGCTCGGGCTGCGCACGGCGGGAGCACTCGCGCGCCTCGACCCGCTCGAGGTCGAGCGACGCTGGGGGAGCGACGGACTCACGGCCTGGCGTCTCGCTCGGGGCGATGATGCCCGGCGCCCGACGCTCACGCGCACGGACGATCCGCGCAGCATCGCCCACGATCTCGCGACGAGCGCCCACACGATGGAACCGATCCTGTTCCTCGTGCGCGCCTCGCTCGACCGGCTCGTGCGCACGCTGGCGACCGAGGGACTCGCCGCCGCCTCGGTGGCGATCACACTCACGATGGATGACACCGCAGGGCCCATGCGTCGCGTGACGCGTGAAGCGCGTCCGGCCCGTCCGATGGCGCGGGTGGCGCCGCTCTTCGAACGGTGTCGTGCACTCCTCGATGCATGGACCCTCGACGCACCGGTGCGTGCGGTCGAGATCCGGATCGCGGCCACGGCACCGTCGAGTGCGGAACAGGGCGATCTCCTCGCGCCCTCGTGGCGCGACCCGGCAGCCGCGGAAGCCGCACTCGCGCGACTCCGGACCAGCTTGGGGGCAGGCGGGGTGGTCCGTCCGGTGCGACAGGACTCCCACGCGCCGGAACGGGCCGGCGCATGGGAAGAAGTGGAGCACGCGGAACTCCGGGCGCCCACCCTCGACGCGATCGCCGTCCACACCGCGAGCGCCCGTCCGACCCTCGGCAACAGCACCACCGTCAGCACCGTTCCACCGGCCGCCCGCCTCCTCGAATCCCCTGAGCCGATCACCATCACGACCGACAAGCGCGGGACGCCGCTGCAGATGTTCTGGCGTACCCGCCGCATCACACTCACACGAGCGCATGGCCCCGAGCGCCTGTCGGGTGAGTGGTGGCAGGCGCGTCCGTTCGCCCGTGACTACTGGCGCTGCGAAAGTGATGAGTTGGGGCAGGATCTCCTGGTCTACCGGGATGCCAGTGGATGGCGGTTGCACGGATGGTACGACTGATCCGGTCCGAGCTCCCCGCCGTGCTGCGATACGCCGAGCTCCATTGTCATTCCACCTTCTCGCTCCTCGATGGCGCTTCCGATCCGGAACGTCTCGTGGAGCGGGCGGTGGCGCTCGGGCTGCACGCACTCGCGCTCACCGACCACGATGACGTCGGCGGCGCGGTGCGCTTCGCGACGGCAGCGAAGAGTGCCGGACTCCCCGGCGTGCTCGGCGCCGAACTCACGGTGGATGTGCCGATGCCCGTCGGCCTCGCGCCGACGCAACTCGAGCTGATGCCGGGACGGGTCTGCGGCGAGGACCACGTGCCGCGCCTGCGCACCCATCTCCTCTGTCTCGTCGAATCGCGCGAGGGGTGGGGGAACCTGTGCACGCTGATCACCCGCGCCCGACTCGATCATCCGCGCGGACAACCCCGCGTCACCCTCGACCAGCTCGCCGGCCACACCGCCGGACTTTTCGCCCTCACCGGGTGTCCCCGCGGGTGGCTACCGCAGCTCCTCGCGATCGACACGGGCGGAACCGGGACCCGACGCGCCCACGACGCCCTCGGCACCCTCACCGAACTCTTCGATCGCCGGATCGCGGTGGAGTGCTGGGACCATTCACTCCCCGAGGAGCGCAGTCTCGTACGCGCCCTCCTGCCGCTCGCGCGCGCACACGACCTCCCCTGGGTGGTGACCAACGACGTGCACTACGCCCGCGCGCGCGGGCGCATCGCCCACGACGTGCTCGTCGCGCTGCGGCATGGTGCGACGCTCGACGAGATGGGCACCCGACTCCGCCCCAACAGCGAGTGGCATCTCAAGGGGTACGCGCAACTCGCCGCACGCTGGAGCGGACACGAGGAGGGGCTCGCCACGTCGGTGGCGATCGCCGATCGCTGCGCGTTCCGGTTGGAGATGCTCAAACCGCGCCTGCCGCACTTCCCGTTGCCGCAGGGCGTGAGCGAGGACGAGTATCTCGAGCGGCTCGTGGAGGCCGGCGCGCAGGAGCGCTGGGGATGGCGGCGTACCGCACGGCACGACAAACAGATCGCGCACGAACTCACACTCATCGCCAAGCTCGGACTCTCGGGCTACTTCCTCATCGTGTGGGACATCGTGCGCTTCGCGCGCCGTGAGGGGATCCTCTGTCAAGGCCGCGGCTCGGCAGCGAACAGCGTGGTCTGCTACTGCTTAGGCGTCACGGCGGTCGATCCGATCAAGCTCGAACTGCTGTTCGAACGGTTCCTGAGCGAGGAACGCGCCGAGGCACCGGACATCGACATCGACTTCGCACATCGGGAACGCGAGCGAGTGCTGCAGTACGTGTATGCCCGCTACGGCCGCGAACACGCGGCGATGGTGTGCGAGCACATCACCTGGCGCGGACGGAGTGCGGTGCGCGATGCCGCGCGCGTACTGGGATTCTCTCCCGAGCAGGCCGGCGTATTGGCGAGTTTCAGCGACCGCTTCAGTGCCCGCAACACGGCGGCGGCGCTGCGCGTGGGCACCCCGGGTGCGGCGATGGACGACGAGACCCTCGCGGCCGCCCAGGAAGCCAACCCGTTCGCGCCGGAACGCGCGGATGCCGCAGGGCCAGCGAACTATTCCAAACGGGCACTCCGCGACGCACCGCAGAGCATCGAGGCGAACGCGCAGAAGAACGGCGCGCGCGCCGTGGCTGCGACGCTGCTCGACGCCGTCTCGAGCGACCTGATCGTCGGCACGCATGCGAGCACACTCGTCAAGGAAGCACGCGAAGCCCATCGCAAGCTGCGCGCCGAGTCACCCGCTGGAGGAGGAGCGCAGTCCCGACCCGACACCACAGACGCCGAGTCGCTGCTCAAGCGCGCCCATCTCGATCCGAACGATCCGCGCGTGCAACGCCTCGCCGACATCGTCGAAGGTCTCGACGCGGCACCGCGGCATCGCGGCATCCATGTAGGCGGCTTCGTGCTCACCGAGGAGCCGCTCCGCACTGTCGTACCGATCGAACCGGCGAGCATGGAGGACCGCACCGTCATCCAGTGGGAAAAGGACGATCTCGATCCGGTCGGGCTGGTGAAGATCGACCTCCTCGGGCTCGGCATGCTCACGGTGGTGCAGGATTGCCTCGCCTACGTGCGTCGCACGCGCGGCGTGGCGATCGATCTCGGGCAACTCGATTGTGCGGACCAGGCCGTGTACGACGACCTGTGCCGTGCCGACACGATCGGCGTGTTCCAGGTGGAGAGTCGCGCGCAGATGAACACGTTGCCGCGCCTCAAGCCGCGCTGTTTCTATGATCTCGTGGTGGAGGTCGCACTCATCCGGCCCGGCCCCATCCAGGGCGACATGGTGCATCCGTACCTGCGACGGCGCGCAGGGATCGAACCGGTGACGTATCCGCATCCCTCGTTGGAACCGATCCTCAAACGCACGATGGGAGTGCCGCTCTTCCAGGAGCAGGGCATGCAGGTGGCGATCGCAGCGGCGGGGTTCACGCCCGGCGAGTCCGACCTGCTGCGGAAGGCGATGGGGCATAAGCGCAGTGCGGAGCGCATGGCGGACATCTGCCAGAAGATGTTGCGCGGCATGGAGGCGAACGGGATCGCGCCGGATCTCGCGCAGCGGATCTACAACCAGATCAACGCGTTCGCGGATTACGGATTCCCGGAGAGTCATGCGGCGAGTTTCGCACTCATCGTGTACGCGAGTGCGTACCTGCGGCACTACTACGCACCGGAGTTCCTCTGCGCGATCCTGAATGCCCAGCCGATGGGGTTCTACGCGCCGGGCACACTCATCGAGGACGCGAAGCGGCACGGGGTGAAGGTGCTGCCCGTGGATGTGACGCGGAGTCTGTGGGACCATACGCTTGAGCCGCAGGGTGGGCGGTTGCCACCGGCGGTGCGGCTCGGAGTGCGGTCGGTGCTGGGGCTGGGGGGAAATGCGCGGACGAAGATCGAAACGGCAACGGCGGTTACCACAGGGGCACAGGGAACGGCTGCAGCTGGGGGAACTGCAACGGCTTCTACCACAGAGGGCACAGAGAACGGCAACTTCAAGGGGAACGGCAACAGCAACAACAGCAACAACAGCAACAACAGCCACAACAGCCACAACGCCAGCGGCGAGGAGCCTTCGCGTAACGACGGCCCCTGTGCTCCCTGTGTCCCTGTGGTACACGCCGTTCCCCCCAGCGCAGCGCCCTCAAGTGCCTCAGCCGTTCCTCCGCAGCTCTCTGTGCCCTCTGTGTCCTCTGTGGTAACTGCCGTCCCCCGCATCATCCCATTCGAGAGCATCCACGACTTCGTCCACCGCACCAGACTCGACCGCCGCGCCCTGCGTGCCCTCGCAGAATCGGGAGCGTTCGATGCATTCGTGCAAGACGAACCACCAGCACGGCGACGGCGCGTAGCGCTGTGGCGTGTGCTCGAGGCGGAGCGTGAACCGGCTGGCCCACTCGCCCTCTTCCCGGAGTCGCGCGTCCCGCCGCATCTCCCGGCCTTCGCCGCCCCGGAACTCACCGAAGCCGACTATCGTCTCACCGGGCTCTCGCTCAACGGCCACCCGATGCGCCATCTCCGCACGTTGCTCGCGCCCAATGGCGTGCGCAGTGCGCGCGAGATCCTCACGCTGCGCGACGGCGAACCGGTCGCCCACGCGGGACTGGTCATCTGCCGACAGCGTCCCGGCACCGCGAAGGGATTCGTCTTCCTCACACTCGAGGACGAGACCGGAACGATCAACGTGGTCATCACCCCGCAGCGCTTCGAGCGGCAGGCCCTGCTCATCTCACGCACGCCGCTACTCCTGGTGCGCGGCGTGCTCCAGGTGGAGAGCGGGGTCTACAACATCCGCGCGAAGTCGTTCGCGCCGCTCAAGGCGGGGGCGGGGGAGGATTCCGTCAAGGGGCATAATTATAGGTAGATGGC
>JBJXGK010000109.1:0-5305 GCA_046153705.1 Gemmatimonadaceae bacterium | reverse complement strand
CTGGCTCTTCCACTGCCACGATGCCTTCCACGTGGCTCACTCGCAGGAACTCGACCTCCCGGTGGCGTCGCGCATGTGGGCGGCCAGTCTGCGCGGCGATACGACGCGGCTGGCAGCCGACACACATGGCGACGAGATGGTGCACGGGATGTCGGGCCTCGTGTTGGGGATCGACGTGACCGGACCGGAGGGCGCGCCGGACGCGGTGAAACCGCGGCGGTTCGACCTGACGGTGCAACAGCGGCCGCGCGTGTTCGGCGACAGCGTCGGCATCGGGTTCGTGCTCGGCGCTCCGAGCACGATCGCCGCCGATTCGATCGTGATTCCGGGCCCGCCGCTCGTGTTGACGCGCGATGAGGCCGTCGCGATCACTGTGCATAACCGCCTGAGGATCCCCACCGCAGTGCATTGGCACGGGTTGGAACTCGAGAGTTACTTCGACGGTGTCGGCGGGTGGAGCGGCAACGCCAAGCGCACCGCCCCCGACATCGCGCCGGGCGATTCGTTCGTCGCGCGTTTCACGCCGCCGCGCGCGGGCACGTTCATCTATCACTCGCACTTCAGCGAGGTGCGCCAACTGTCGCTCGGGCTGTTCGGCGCGATGGTGGTGCTGGAGCCCGGTGCGCGCTGGGATGCGGACCGCGACCGGATCGTGCTCTTCTCGGTGGCCGGCGTGGGGGATTCGGCGCTCGTCGTGGCGCACAGCTCCAATGCGCCCATGCGCACCGGGGTCACGTATCGATTGCGCTTCATCAACATCACGCCGGCCGACGAGGTCGTCGTTGAGGCGCAGCAGGGCGGAGCCGCGCTACAATGGCGACGCATCGCGAAGGATGGCGCCGATCTCAGGGCGCCCGAACGCGGTCCCGCGCGCCTCAGGTTCGGGCCGGGGGAGACAATCGATGTGGAAGTCACACCGCGAGCGGGCGCGGGGTCGCTGGTGCTGCGGACGACGTCGTTCAACAACTTCGATGTGGTGATTCCGGTGCGGTAGGGTCAGATTACAACTACATCCATGACCGCACCCGCCCTCACCCGCGCGGCCGCCGTACGCCGCGGCACTCTGCTCACCTGGGCCACCATCGCGTACAACTGCCTTGAGGCCGTACTGGCCATCGGGGCAGGGATCGCGGCGGGGTCGATCGCGCTCGTCGGCTTCGGGCTCGACAGCGTGGTCGAGGTCTCAGCCAGCATCGCCGGCCTCTGGCGCCTGCGCGCCGATGCCTCGCCTGCGGAGCGAGAGCGCGCAGAGCAGACTGCTCTACGGGTGATCGGTGTGAGTTTTCTCGTGCTCGCGGTCTACGTGTGCTGGGACGCGAGCATGGCGCTCTGGCGTCGTGAGGCTCCGTCCGAATCCGTCCTTGGCATCGCCCTGGCCTGCGGCTCATTGATCGTGATGCCACTCCTCGCCCGCGCCAAGCGCCGCGTGGCGGCGCAGTTGTCGAGCCGCGCGCTCACGGCTGAAGCGAAACAGACGGAGCTCTGCACCTATCTCTCCGCGATCCTGCTCGCGGGGCTGCTGCTCAACGCGGCGTTCGGCTGGTGGTGGGCCGATCCGGTCGCGGCGCTGGTGATGGTGCCGATCATCGGCTGGGAGGGTGTCGAGGCCGTCCGGGGGCGAACGGTCTGTGCCGATTGCTGCGCGCCGGTGGGGATGACGATGCCGAGTTCCCAGACTATTGCTGACGGGAACCTGAGACGATGACCATGAAGGCGTGGATCGCGAGTCTCGTGGTGCTCTCCGTAGAACTGCAGGCACAGACAGTCCACCATCCAGCGCGCGCGTCGACCGGATGGGCGTACGAGCTCGCGAACCAGGTGGGCACTGCGCGCGCCGCGCTGGTACTGATGCCCGGATTCGGCGGCGATTTCGGCGACTTCTCCGACGCGGGGAGCTCGGGGGCGCATCGCTCGATCCTCGCCGATTCACTGGCCGCGCGTGGGATCGCATTGGTATTCGTCGCCCCACCCGCCGGCGTCCTCTTCGGTGATGCCTCGCACATGCAGCAACTCGAAGACACGATTCGCGAGACCCTCGGCAAGGTAAGCGCCGAGGCGCTTCCGCTCGCCGTCGGCGGCTTCTCGGCCGGCGGTACCGACGCCATTCTGTTAGCCGAGCGCTGCGCCGAGGGCCGTTGCGGCATGCCGCACACTGTGCGCGCCGTCTTTGCGGTTGATGCCCCGCTGGACTGGTATAGACTGTGGGAAAACGCGACGATGGTCCTCGCCGATCAACCGCCGGGTGCCAACTTGGAAGAGGCGCGACGCATCCAAGTGGCGCTCACGGCGAGGCTGGGGAGTCTCCCCACGCCGTCGTCCGGCCAGTATCTGTCCGCATCGCCGCTTGCTTCAAAGGACCGCGCTGGCGGAAACGCCCGAAAGCTCGCGGGGATGGCGGTGAGAGCCTACACGGAACCCGACGTGTCGTGGTGGATGGAGAATCGGAGCTTGGACTACTACGGCATGAACGCTCTCGATGCCGCCTCGTTGATCAGGCACTTGAAGTTGCTTGGCAATACACGTGCCGAGCTCATCCTGTCGACTGGACGGGGATACCGTGCCAACGGCATGCGGCACCCTCACTCTTGGTCGATCGTGGATCAGGGCGAGCTGGCACGATGGCTGGCGACACAACTGGCGCCGAGATAGGCGTCGTGCTCGCCGAGCCCTACCTACAAGACCCGGGGGATCGTTCCATGGCGCGCACATCCTTCACCCGCCTGCTTCTGCCACTCATCGCGCTGGCTTCGTGCGCCCGCGCGACCAGCAACGTCGCGGTGCAGCCCGACTCCGGCGGCGTCCCGCGCCAGGGCGCCGTGCAGCTTGGCGAGGGAGTCTCGGTGCCTGTCGGGCCCACGCTCCGCGAGCTCCCGAAGAATCAGCGCTACCGCTTCGTGTCGCCCGACTCGATCGCGCTGGGCGTCACGCCCGAAGACATCGCCTCCGCCAACGAACCGCGAGTCGCGGTGCTCCGTGACAGGTTTTCGACCGTGTTCCGCAACTCTCAGTGGACGGCGTCAACGGACTCGGCGCAATACGACGTGACCATCTTCACCACTACGCGATCGAAGACACGCCACCTGCCGCGAGAGCCATTGGTGACGGACCAAAGGACTGAGCCCCCGAACTGCGACCTCCCGCCAGCACCGGAGCCACTTCCGTGCGTGAAGAATCCCATCATCGTCACACGGTACGAGGCGGCCGCGATCCACACGGTCACCATCATCCGCCGTCGGGCTGACGGCGCCACGCGCGTCTGGCGTGAGCCGGGTGTCCCCAAGTCCAAGCGTTGGTGGGCGGTCGAGAAGTCGTTGAAGAAAATGCTGCGCACATAGGTCATCCCACAATGCCACGGATCGAATTCAGCGTCTTCGTCGCCGCCCCACCCGCACGCTGTTTCGATCTCGCGCGTAGCGTCGAGCTGCATATGGCCTCCACCAGCGACACCGGCGAGCGTGTGGTCGCCGGCCGCAGCACCGGCTGCATGGAGCTCGGCGAGACCGTCACGTGGCGCGCGCGACACTTCGGTGTGTGGCAGGATCTCACGGCCGAGATCGTGCAGTTCGATCGCCCGAACCACTTCCGCGACTCGATGGTGCGCGGAGCCTTCGCGCGGTTCGATCACGATCACTTCTTCGTGTACGACCGCGACGGCACGATCATGCGCGACGTGTTCGACTACACCGCGCCGCTCGGGCCCCTGGGTGTTGTGGCCGAGCGGCTGTTCCTCACGCGGTACATGCGCCGCTTTCTGTGGACTCGCGCGCAGGTCATCAAGAAGGTGGCCGAGTCCGAGGAGTGGCGGCGTTACGTACCGTAGGTGGATGGAGCCCGGCTACCGCGAGGGTGGCAGCACGGCGTCCAGCGACACGCGGTACAGCGGCGACCCTTCCGCGCGCGGCGACGCGAACAGCAGCACACGTCCCTCATCGAGCAGCTGCACCGCCTTCTCATCGCCCGACGAGTTCGCGCCGGTCGTCAGCCGTAGCGGAACCGACCATCCCGTCGCCGTGCGTCGCGTGATGAACAGATCCTCCTTGGTTCCTGGGCCGCCGATGTCGTAGTTGGAGAAGAGCAGGAACGAGCCGTCCGGCGACAAGACGGGGAACGCCTCGCCCGATGTGTCACCCTTGTGCAGCGATGTGAGGTCGGCGACGATCACCACGCGCGGTGTGGCCGACGTCGCACCCTTCGCGGGGCTGCTCAGCAGACGCACCTCGTAGATCCCGGTACGTGCGGCACCATCGGGCGCGCCGCTCCACATCACGCCCCGTCCATCGCGCGCGACCGAGAGCGAGACCTCGCCGTACTTCGGCGTGTACGTGACGCGCTCCACCTTCCTCCAGCCCGAGGCACGTGAGGCACGGTAGAGTTCACGCTTGGTGTTGGCGGGCTCCGTGGCGACGTGGCGCGTGCTGCTGAAGTACACCCATTCGCCGTCGGCGCTCACCGTGGGCGTGCCTTCGGTAGCCGTGGTGTCGGCGAACGGCGCCAACGCCACCGGCTGCCAGGCGTTCTGCTGCCAGCGACGCATCATGATCCGCCGCTTGTTGCCCTCGGAGTCGCCCGTGCCAACGAACAGCACTTCGAGATCGCTCGTGAGCGTGATGTCCCAGGCGTTGAAGCCGGTCGGCCAGCCCTCGTTGATCACCGCCACGGGCGAACGTGAGGGCGTGAGGAGCTCCATCCAAGGTCCGCGCGGCGTGCCGTCCTCGCGCCAGTAGCGGAACGGGGCCAGCTTCGCGCCTCGCACGAACGTGCCTTCGTTCGACTTCTGTCCGTTGGCGTGCCAGCCCTCAGTCGGGCCATGCCACACATCGCGAGTGACCCAGCTGCGCTCCCGTACGATGCCGTTGGGATGGAAGTACAACCACAGACCTTCCCCCTCGCCATCGCGCCAGTCGGCCGCGTACGTCACGCGTCCCGCCGTGTCCCACTCCTGCCAGAGTCCGTGCGGCTTGCCGTTCTTGAGGAAGAGGCGCTTGGCGAGTTGGCCGTTGGGATGGCGCGTGGTTTCTTCCGTCGCTCCACTGTCGCCCGGCGTGGGCGAGAGTACCGGCTGATACGATTGCGCGGTGACAGGCGTGGCGTACATTGCCACCAGCATCAGGCACAGCGGTAGCAAGGCATTCAGACGTGTGCGCGGCATCGGCGGGAGCGGTGGGGAGTGGTCGATCGCGCGGCGCGCGATGAACGACGCACCGGCCGAGGGTATCAACGAGAGATTCGCCCGTGCAGGGAAGATGGATGCAGGGGTTGGGCGCGTCCACCGATGATGAGTGGGTCCCGTTCACGAGAGGCGAAA
>JBJXGK010000102.1:0-3253 GCA_046153705.1 Gemmatimonadaceae bacterium | reverse complement strand
GCGATCAGTGCCACGGGGTCGATCCCACGACGTGCGGGTGCGGAAGTGGACATGCGGTCAGTCGTCGAGCGTGAAAGGGAAGGCGAAGGTGCAGGCGTACGCGAAGACGAGGTCGAACGCGACCAGCAGCCGCAGCCACTGACCCGCATCGGCCAGCGAGCGGCCGGCGATCAACCCGGCGGTGGCCTGCGCCGCCGGGATCACGATCGGCACGAAGAACGGCAGCGCCAACACCGGCAGCAGCAACTCCGCCATCCGCGTGTTCGCGGTCATGCCGGCGAAGAGCGTGCCGATGGCGACGAGCCCGATGGAGGCCAGCACCATCACGCCGGCCAGCGGGAGGAACGCCGCACCGAGAGGAAGATTGTAGAAGAGCGCGACCGCCGGCAGTGCCACTGCTTGAACGCCGAGCACGAAGCAGAGGTTCGCGAGCGCCTTGCCGAGGAAGATCGATTCCCGGGGCGCGGGGGAGACCAGCAGCGCATCCATCGCCGATTCCTGCGACTCCACGGCGAACGACCGGTGCATCCCGAGCAGCCCGGAGAACGTGAACGTCACCCAGAGCACCCCCGGGGCGAGCTCGAGCGGTCCGACCGCCGTGGGATCCCACGCGAAGAAGAAGATGACCAGCGAGATGAGGGCGAAGACCATCGCCGAGAGGAACGCACTCTTGGTACGGAACTCGATCGCGAGGTCCTTGCGCGCGATCAGCCACGCCGCGGCAAGCATGCCCGGTGCCTTCGCGCTCATGCGACGAGGTCCCGGTACTCGGCAGCGTACTGCTTGAGGTCGATGCCCGCCGCAGGCTCGTGCCGCACGAAGCGACCGGCGCGCATCACGGCGGCCTGTGTGGCCAGCGCCAATCCCTCCTGGAGATGGTGCGTGACGACGACGAGGGCCGCGCCCGCATCGCGACGTTCGCGCAGGAGCGCCGTGAGCGCAGCTCCTCCCTGTTCGTCCAAGCCCGTGTAGGGTTCGTCGGCGAGCAACACGTCGGGGGTGTGAACGATCGCGCGCGCGATCGCGACGCGCTGCTGCAGGCCACGCGAGAGCGCCCGCACCGGCACTTCGGCGCGGTCCGCGACACGGAGTGCCTCGAGCGCTCGCTGAGCCGCCGCGTCGGCATCGCGCAGACCGTAGAGCCGTGCGGTGAAGACGAGGTTCTCGCGCGCCGTGAGCGCGTCGTAGAGCATGATGCGGTGCGAGATGAGGCCGACCCGCGTGCGCGCCTCGACCGCGGGCAGTGCCGCGCCGGCGACGAGTGCCGAGCCACTGGAGGGCTTGAGGAGTCCGGCGAGCAGGCGTAACGCGGTGGTCTTGCCGGCGCCGTTGGGGCCGAAGAGCGCGAGACAATCACCGGGACCGAGGGCGAACGACAGCCCGTCCACGGCGCGGCGAGCGCCGAAGGTCCGCACGAGCGACGCCGCCTCGACGAGCGTGGTCATCCGACGGGCGTCTTGTGCCTGCGTGCGATCATGCCAGAAGGGTAGCGGCAGCACGCCCCGAGCGGAACGGTGCACACGCGTCAGCGTGGCGCCGTCCGCGGGGTGCGATCAGCGCATCAGCGACTGATGTCGAACAACGTGTCGAGACGGGTGCCGTGCAGCATCTCGCTCACCGGCGTCGGCATATACAACAGCCGGGTGCGCAGACCCTTCTCTCGCGCGCGCTTCTGCAGCAAGACGAGCACGCCGAGTCCGGACGCGTCGATCTCGGTGACGATACTCAAGTCGATCTCCACGGCGGTCATGCGGGCGCGGACGGCTTCCTCGAGCGCTTCAAGAACCGCACGACGGAACTCCAATCGTTGGTCCGAAGTCAGCCGAGCCGGCGCGGCGAGGGGGTGCACAAGAGCCTCCACACTGGAAGGAAAGGTGTTCGTCATTCGATTCCCGCTCACGCAGGGAATGGCCACCGATCTTCCAGGTACGCTGCCGTCCGAACGGACGCCTTTGCGGCGTCCCTTCGCGTGTGTCCACGTTCGGCAGCTGGACCATCTCGGACCATCCGAGACTCCTGGCTTTGCGACCCCACCTCACGATGGGTGTGCTCTTGTCGGTGTGGCGTTCTGCGTGTTCGAGGAAGGTAAATGCGAGAAGCGTGCCAGAACGCATGCGCGCCAAGTTATTCGTTTACAAATAGTTAAGCCCCTATCACAACGTGAACGTACCAAACTCCGAGCCGAACGCAACACAGGTCGACAAATAGCGCCACAGTGCCAATTTAGTATACAGTTCTTCAGGCCGCTCAAGCGCGATCCTGCGCTCCCCATTCGGTCGGATTCGCGCCATGCCCTGCCGAACCGCCTGTGCCTTTCCTACCATTGTCGCATGACCGACATCGACGTCCTCCTCACGGAATCGCGGCGCTTCGCTCCGAGCGCGGCGTTCAAGCGCGACGCCCACTTGAACGACCGCAGCCTACACACCGCCGCCGCCGCGGATCCGATCCACTACTGGTCGGAGCGCGCCAAGGAAGTCCTCTGGCGACGCACCTGGGACAAGGTCCTCGAATGGACGCCCCCTCATGCGAAGTGGTTCGTGGGCGGCTCGCTCAACGTCGCCGAGAACTGTCTCGACCGGCATCTCGCAGGCTCGCGGCGCAACAAGGCGGCGATCGTGTGGGAAGGCGAGCCGGGTGACCGCCGCACCCTCACCTACTGGGAGCTGGCGCGCGACGTCCGAGCCTTCGCGAACGTCCTCAAGTCGCTCGGGGTGAAGAAGGGGGACCGGGTGGGCATCTACCTGCCACTCATCCCTGAGGCGGCCATCGCGATGCTCGCCTGTGCGCGAATCGGCGCGATCCACTCGGTGGTGTTCGGTGGGTTCAGCCCGGAGTCCCTTCGCGATCGCATGAACGATGCGCAGGCCAAAGTGGTGATCACGGCCGACGGCGGCTACCGTCGCGGCCAGATCGTGCCACTCAAGCGGAACACGGACAAGGCGCTCGAGGAGTGCCCGACGGTGAAACACGTGGTGGTGGTACAACGACGCGCGTCGGGCCCCATCGCCGAGGCCCACGTCGACATGCTCGAAGGCCGCGACCACTGGTACCATCGCCTCATGCAACACGCCACCGACGTCTGTGAGCCGGAGCCGATGGACGCCGAGGACGTGCTGTTCATCCTCTACACGTCGGGCACGACGGGCAAGCCGAAGGGCATCGTGCACACCACCGGCGGCTATCTCGTGGGTGCGGCCAGCTCGATGAAGTACGTGTTCGACCTCAAGGAGACCGACGTCTTCTGGTGCAC
>JBJXGK010000083.1:0-5841 GCA_046153705.1 Gemmatimonadaceae bacterium | reverse complement strand
TGCACAAACATCAGCGAGGAGGAGGCCCATGCAGACCACATTCGCACGTTTCTCTCTGGCGTTGGGACTCGTTCTGTCGCTCGGATGCACCGAGGATCCGAACTCCGCGCTCGATCCGAGACCAGAGGCTCGCAAGCCGGTCGACGCTCTCGACGCGAATGCCACGGTCCGGTTCTCGCCCCTCGAAGGCGGCTGCTGGTTGCTCGAGATCGGAGATGAGCGCGTCGAGCCCGTCGGGATGCCAGAGAAGTACCGTGTGGACGGCCTTCGCATCTACGTCGTTGTCAGGCGTGCGCCGAATCTGGCAACCCGCTGTATGATGGGCCCTGTCGTCACCCTAGACGTGGTCCGCGCCGGCTAGCGACCGGGCTGGCCTTGCCAACGACGGTGCCGTGCCGGCCTAACGAAAGTTGGTGCAGATGGCCGCGCTATTGATGGCGGCCGCTCCGCGGCCGCATTATTGGAGCGGCCACAGCACAACTTGACGTTATGCGCCAACCGGAGACAAGATGCCACCACGTAGACCGTCGGCCACTGAAGTTGAGGAGCTCCTGGCCGGGCTCACTCCGGAAGTCCGGGCATTGACCCTTTCCGTCGCCGACACCGAACGGGGCATGCGTAGTCTTGCGCCCGTAGGGGCCGAGTGGAGGATCGCAACATGATCCCAGCTTCACACCACGGTCGCTTCGCCGGCCCCAACCGGCTCTGGTTCATGCCAGGCTCGCCGGCCCATGTCTCGGACGGAACGCTCGTCGTCGCCGCCGACCGCGTCTCCGTGCGCTGGGCGCACGACGGCGTACCAAAGGAGGGCGAGCTCGTGCTCCGGGGACCTAGTGCCGCGTGCCGTGGCGACTTCACCGACACGTTCCACGCGGTCAACCCGTTGGTGCTCCACGGCCACACCCAAGGCAGCACCGTCGCCTTGTACTGCACGTACCCGGCGGGGGACGGATCGCCGGACTGGGGCTGGCGCATCGTCCTCGATTGGTACGACCCGGATCATTTCAGTTTTCGCATGTTCAACGTGCTTCCCGACGGCCTCCAAGCACTCGCCGTGGACCTGCGCGGCGCGCGCGTGGGCTGAGCGTCCGTCAATGTCCAACGCTGCTCAGGGAACCTTCGACGAGCTGTTGAATGGCACCGCTCCCGAGTTAGCCGTCATCGCGCGCCGCCTGCGGGAGGCCATCTTCGCGGTCGATCCGGCTGCGGTGGAGACGGTGCGGCTCGGCGACAACGCAGCCACCTACGGGGTCGGGCCGAAGAAGATGACCGAGGGCTATGCCTATATCATGCCGATGCGAGGGTACGTGAACCTCGGTTTCTACCAAGGCGCATCCCTGGAAGACGCGCGGCTCGAGGGCACGGGGAAAGGTCTGCGGCATGTCAAGATCCGCTCCCTCGACGAAGCGTCCAGCCCGACCCTGCGCGGGCTTCTGGCTGCCGCGTTGGCGACACGCAAGCGGGGTCGAGACCCTGCGTAAGTACAACGCGCCCCGCGAATCAAGGGTGGGGGCGTGCCGCCGCTGCTGAACCGGAGCGTTAGGCATTGAAGAGGAGATATGGTGACACTCGGTCGCTTGGCTCGGCTAGTGGGCGTTGCGCTCTTGGTCCTGGTTGTGAATGTCGCAGTCAGCATCTTGTACATGGTCGTTTACAGCTATCTGATCGATCCCGGCCACGAGGAGCAGTACTACCGCGACCACATTCAGGTCGCCGCACCGTATTGCAGTATCGTCGCTGGTTTGCCCCTGATGTTCTTGGCAGCTCGGTGGGTAGGCGGTTGGTGGAAGGGCGCGTTCGCGGTCAAGGCAGGCTTGGTGGTCTGGCTGGCCTACGCCCTTATCGATACAGGCGTGCTGGCGACGGCGGGGCTGACTCCGAGGATCGCCACTCTGTCCGCCGTTTCGCTTCTGACCAAGCTGGCGGCGGTCTACCTGGGCGCGTTGGTTGCAGGTCGTCGGACACAACACCGTCAGGGTGAATAGCGATGGCTGATAACAAGACCAAACCAACCAACGCCAGCGTTGAGGACTACATCGCTTCGCGCGCCAACACAGAACAGAAGGCGGACTGCAAGTGGTTGATGGCCCTCCTCAAGAAGCTTACCAAGCATCAGCCAAAGATGTGGGGGCCAAGTATCGTCGGCTATGGTTCCTATCGCTACACATACGAGAGCGGCCGATCCGGCGAAATGCCCTTGGCGGCGTTTGCCATCAGAGGTCGACAACTCGTCGTCTACTTGGACGCCGAAGCTGCCGCGCAAAGAGCGCTGCGGTCGAGACTTGGCAAGCACGAGATGGGTAAGTCCTGTCTGTACCTCAAGCGACTCGGCGATGTAGACAAGTCCGTTCTTGAACAACTTGTGGTTGGATCAATCATGCAGACGAAGCGTAGGTATGGCTGAAGGAGCGACGCTCACACCGCGTTGCACCTGACACGCTCCGCCTTGCTCTGCGTGCAGGTGAACGCGACCGTTATTCCTACGTCCACGCATCGGAGCGTCGCATGAGTAGAACCTGGCGTGTCGCTTGTTCGCTCCTCACCGCACTCGCCTGCACTCCCGCCGCCGATTCGGCTTTTGCAGACGGCGAGCGCACCGCTGAGGAGGTGCGACTCCGCCTCGCGAGATACGCGACTGCCGCGGGGGCCGTGGATGCCGCGATCAGCGCGAGCTTCTTTGCTCCTCGCGGAACTCTATTCGAGCCGGGGATTCCTCCGATCGTGGGTCCCGACTCCATCCGCGCGTTCATTGAGTCATTTCCCGGTGTCGAGGTCGACTCCGCGATGCTTCGCGCGGACACCGTTGAGGTGTTCGGCCATACGGCTCTCGTGTGGGGCACGTACTTCGAGCGCCTCCGCTTCCCGGGGCAACCGGCGAGCGCGCAGCACGGACGCTTCGTGATGGAATGGCGGCGTGATGCGGCGGGCGTATGGATGATCGAGCGCTACTATCGAGTTCCGCTTCCCGCCGGGTGGCGGGACAAAGGTTAGGCCTCGCGAGGGCTAACGAAAGTTGGTGCAGATGGCCGCGCTATTGATGGCGGCCGCTCCGCGGCCGCATTATTAGAGCGGCCACAGCACAACCTGACGTTATGCGCACTGGACCCGCCATTGAATGAGGATGTGTCGTGAACCAGTTTCTGAAGCTCGCCTCAGACAATCTGCTTGTGTCGACCCTGGTGGTCGGGCTCGGCTGTGAGATCGGTCAGGGCTCCCGCACCCCGCAGGCACAAACGGCGCAGCAGGACTCGGTTTCACCGGGGGAGGTTGTTCCCACCGGCCGCCTCTCTGTCGCACGAGCCGCGCATACGGCGACCTTGTTGCCGAACGGCACGGTGCTGCTTGTGGGCGGCATGGGGGGTGCAGGGGCAACGGCGGAGTCCTACGATCCGGCTCGGGGATCTTTCATCCCAGCGGGCAGGATGGTCTCCGAGCGCGCCGGCGGGCACGCGGCTGTGCTGTTGCCAACCGGCTCGGTGCTGCTTACCGGTGGCTGGACTGGCCCAGCCGTAACCGCAAGCGCGGAGCTGTACGACCCTAGTACCAACACCTTCTCTGTCGCCGGAACGATGAATAGTCCGCGTTCCGCGCACACGGCAACCCTGCTCCCGACAGGCAAGGTTCTGATCGCGGGAGGCTTCGACGGGAGCCGACGGCTCGAGAGTTCGGAGCTCTACGACCCGCGCACCGGCACGTTCACCCCCACCGGCAGCATGGCCGAACCGCGGAGCGAGTATGCCGCAGTACTGTTTTTGGATGGTCGGGTCCTCGTAACGGGCGGAAACCGGAGCAGCGGCCACGTGCTAGCCAGCGCGGAGATTTACGATCCCATCATTGGTATGTTCCGCCGGATCGGGAACATGACCATGATTCGGCACAAGCACGCCGCAACGGCACTTCGCGACGGCAAGGTGCTCATCATCGGCGGCTCCGATGCGCGCGACGGGCGTGGACGGTACGCGAGTGCCGAGGTGTTCGATCCGACAACCGGCACGTTCGTGGCGGTCAATGCCATGAACGCCGAGCGCTTCAAGCTCCCGCACGCGGTAGTTTTGTTGCGGACAGGGGAAGTGCTGGTGGCAGGTGGCGCCGAGCGGGCGGAGGTGTACGACCCTGCAACCAACAGGTTCCGCATCAGTGCCGGGAGCGTGGGGGCAGATCTCTCGTTCTCTACGGCGACGCTCCTCCGCGATGGACGGGTGCTGATCTCCGGGGGCTATGATTCACGGATCCAACCAACCACAGGGGCGTGGTTGTACCGGTCGCAGCAATAGGGGCGTTGCATGCAGGCGCATAACACGGCGTTGCACCTGACGGTCCGCTTCGCGGCCCGCAGGTGAACGCCAGGTCGTTAGCCGGACGAGACCGAGGTTCTCTCTGTACGCACTCCGCTGTACCAAGCCGTTGCTCGTCGCCGTAGGGCTTGAGAAGTCATTCAAGGGGCGAGAGCTGCCGCCGTCGACGACCAGTCTGGGTGACTGGTATGCGAAGCCTCTGTCGGTGCCGGGCGAGCAGCTGATCCTCTGCACCAGCGAGATGTCGCTGCTGAGCGTCATCGTCCCAGCTGCTGATGCGGCGCGACTGCCAGTCAATCTCATGCAAGCGCTTTCGATGCTCCTTCGCGAGTTCGGTGTTACCCCCTCCCGAATCGAGCGCGAGACGGACGAGATGCTCGCGCTGCACATCGCGCCGACCGCGAGCCGCAGCGTCCTCGCTCATATGAATGACTTTGCGTATCACGTGGACGCATACTTCGATCGCACGAAGGGCCGAGTGTTCTTGGGCCGGGTGGCCGAGGAGTTGGCGGATCTCCCGATCGGCACTCGTGGATTCGCACAGCCACGAGAACTCGCCCTCAAGCTCCTCGCCGCCGCCGGCTAACGGCAGTTGGTGCAGATGGCCGCGGTAGCGAAGCAGGTGGGCGGCCACAGCACAACTTGACGTTATGCCGACGGGGAGACTCTCGGTCCGGAGGGACGGTGATCGTAGAGCTCGCGGCATTTGTGCTCCTGGCTTCCGCGGTACCTCCCGACGCGCGGTGCTCCTTAGTCGTCTGGCCGTTACCGACGCGTACCAACACTTACGCTGTTCTCCGTGCTACGTCGGACTCGGCATCGGACGGATTGTACTACGCGTCGTCGATCTCCGGTGTCTCCCGTTCCCCCGCAATCCCCGCAGAGCGTCCGCGGGTGACCATCGGACAGATGCCCGCTCGCGCGCCCGCACCCCCGGCGCAACGCGCGCACGAGGTGTTCGGTCAGGTCATGGAGGTCGTCCGAGCTCGTGGGGCCGGTGCTTCGAGACTTCCGCGAGGTAGGCGGGTCCTGTTGGTCTGGTGGGGACTTGGAGCGTCCTGCCAGCGCGCGTTTCCTGGGCAGGCGCTGCACGCCGAGCCAGGAGAGCTGTTTCTGCAACTGTCGCTTCGCGACAGCACAGAGTGGACAGCAGGGATGCCGACATACGACATCGGTCCCAGAGTCCTCACGTATGCACCAAGCGGTCAGCAAACGTTGTCGCGGTCAGCTACGGCGCGCCCGATGAGCATGCGTGAGTTCCTCGACGTGTATCGCGTCCTCCCGACGCGCGCGACCGCGATCCCGTCGCTGCGCTCGCGCCCTTGCTCGATTGGGCGGTGAGCCGCCGCAAACGTGCGGTGAGGCAGCCGGCCCTGTTCTACGTGTGCGCCGCTCAACTGGAGGCGGAGCAACGCAGGCTGAGCTGCACTGCGTTCAGTAGACAAAGAGTTAAGCTACTGCCGCTCGCTCGAAGTTGATCGGGCTCTTGTTGCCGAGGGTCGAGTGCCTCCGGGTGGGATTGTAGAAGCGCTCGATGTAGTCGAAG
>JBJXGK010000078.1:0-2919 GCA_046153705.1 Gemmatimonadaceae bacterium | reverse complement strand
CCTCCTCGGCGAGCGCGTCGCCCGCCTCCCTTTCGGCCTGCTGCATCGAGAAGCGCGCTGCCTGTTCGGCCGCGGTGTTGATCTCGCTGAACGCGTTGCCGAGCTCCATCGAGCAGACGAAGTACTCGAAGCGCTCGACGATCGCCGGATCGTAGTCGGTCGCCCGCGCGAACGGCGAGAGCTCTACCGGGTAGTCGTAGAGGATCGTCGGCTGCACCAGGTCGGGCTCGACGAACGCTGACAGTGCGTGGTCGACGAGCTGCGCCCACGTGTGGTCACGCGCGGTGTCCACGCCGGCGGCGTCGAGCCTTCCACGCAGCTCGGCCTCGTCGCGCGTCCACATGCCCTTCTCCTCGAGCGCGTCGGGCAGGCGCAGCCGGCGCCAGGGCGGGGCCAGCTCGACCTCATGACCGCGGAACGACACGCGCGTCGTGCCCAACACCGAGAGCGCGACGTCCGACACCAGCGTCTCGATCCGCTCCATCGTGTCGCGGTAGTCGGCATACGCCTCGTACCACTCGAGCATCGTGAACTCCGGCTGGTGCTTGTAGGAGATGCCCTCGTTGCGGAAGTCCTTGCCGAGCTCGTAGACCTTCTCGAGGCCGCCGACGATGCACCGCTTCAGGTACAGCTCGGTCGCGATGCGCAGGTAGAGGTCGCGATCGAGGGCGTTGTGGTGGGTCGTGAACGGGCGGGCCAGGGCGCCGCCGTAGAGCGGCTGCAGCACCGGCGTCTCCACTTCGAGATAGCCGAGTGCGTCGAGCGCCGTCCGGATGGCCGTGGTCATGCGCGATCGCGCGGCGTAGTGCCGGCGCACCTCCGGGTGCACCGCGAGATCCGCATACCGCTGGCGCGACCGCAACTCGCCGTCGGCGAAGCCCGAATAGCGCACCGTACGCCCGTCCACCACTTCTTCCTTGCCGAACGGCAGCGGACGCAGTCCCTTCGCCAGCAACGTGACCTCTGCCACCCGCACCGTCACCTCGCCCGTGCGGGTGCGGAACAACGGGCCGGAGACGCCGATCACATCGCCGAGGTCGAAGTGCGCGAGCATCGCGAACGTCGCCTCCGGTAGCTGATCCTTCTTGAAATACAGCTGGATGCGACCCGTGTCGTCGGCGAGGTGCGCGAAGATGGTCTTGCCATGTCCGCGCCAGGCGACGATGCGGCCGGCAACTCGCACACTCGGTCCTTCCTCGGCGCCCTCAGGCAGCAACGGCTGCGCCGCCCCACAGCCGTGCGACCGGTCGAACGAGTATGCGAACGGCGTGACGCCTGAGGCGACCAACGCCTCGAGCTTCTCGCGCCGCGCTCGCATCACGAAGTTCAGTTCGTCGCTCATGCCGCCTCTCCGGGGGCGCCGGTCTGCTTGAGATACGCCTCGATGAACGGGTCGATCGCGCCGTCCATCACCTTGTGTACATCCGTCAGCTTCAGTTCGGTTCGGTGGTCGTTCACCATCGTGTACGGCTGGAACACGTAGCTACGGATCTGACTGCCGAACGAGACATCCTGTTTGGTCGCGTCGAGCGCGGCCTTCACCGCGGCCTGCTTGTCGGCTTCGCGCTGATACAGCTTGTTCTTGAGCTGCTTCATCGCCGTCGCCTTGTTCTTGAACTGCGATCGCTCGGCCTGTGATGCGCACACGATCCCCGTCGGGATGTGCGTGACGCGCACCGCCGAGCTCGTCTTGTTGACGTGCTGCCCGCCGGCACCCGAGGCACGGTACACGTCGATCCGCAGATCCTCCTCGCGGATCTCGATGTTGATCTCCTCGTTCACCACCGGGTAGATGAACACCGACGCGAAACTCGTGTGGCGTCGGGCCTGGGAGTCGAACGGGGAGATGCGCACCAGGCGATGCACCCCGGTCTCGGGCCTGAGGAAGCCGTATGCGTACGCGCCGGTCACCTCGAGCACCGCGCCCTTGATTCCCGCTTCTTCGCCTTCCGAGAGGTCGAGGATCTCGACGTTGAACCCCTTCCGCTCCGCCCAGCGCGTGTACATGCGCATCAGCATCTGTGCCCAGTCCTGCGCCTCGGTGCCGCCAGCGCCGGCGCTGATCTCGACTTGTGCATCGCGGAAGTCATCGCGTCCCTGCAGCAGGGACTTGAGCTGGAAGGCGTCGACTTCGTTGTGCACCGCCGCCGCTTCACTCGCCACATCGGCTTGCATGCCCTCGTCGGGTTCCATCGCGAGGAGATCGAGCAGCTCGATCGCGCCGTGGATGCGGCCCACGAGCTTGTCGTAGGGCTCCACCCAGTTCTTCAGCGTCTTGACCTCCTGCACCACCTCGCGCGCCCGCTCCGAAGCGTTCCAGAACCCTGGGTCCGCCATGTCGCCCTCGAGCGCGTTCAGACGCTCGCGTTTGCGATCGAGGTCAAAGGTACCTCCGGAGCTCGACGAGCCGTTCTTCGTCGTGCTTCAAGGAGGAGAGGTGCGCGGAGTCAGCCATGGTGTGGTCAGGGAAGGATACGACACGAGCCGGTCCCGCATGCGGGACCGGCTCGCCGAGCGTCGTTGAAAGGTAGTGGCCCGCCGCGACCGACGGCACCCATCTGCCCTCTACCATCCGACCTAGAACATCTTCTGTCCACCCGCGAGAAGATCGTTGAGCGCATCCTGGAAGTGCGTCGTGCTTTCGGCGAAATCCTTGCCGATCTGATCGACGTACTCCTCGTAGCTCTTCTTGATCTCCTCGCGGAAGATCGCTTTGAGCGTGCCGTCGCGCAGACCTTCTTCACGTTTCCCCGGCTGATACGCGATCATGTCGGAGACCAGCGCGCGCGCGAGCCGCCGACCCTTCATGTTCGGATCGTTGTTGAGGAACGGGTTAATCGCCCGACGGCCGCCGGATGGCGTGACCCCGGCGGCAGGTGTACCCCGGCCCACCACGTTCTGCCCGAACGCCGGTGTGCT
>JBJXGK010000141.1:0-10962 GCA_046153705.1 Gemmatimonadaceae bacterium | reverse complement strand
GTGAGCCGGTCCCCGCCGGCCGTCTGCACGGCGAGGGCGATACCGAAGTCCGCGACCAGCGCGTGTCCGCGCTGCAGCAGGATGTTCTCCGGCTTGATGTCGCGGTGCACAATCCCCTGCTCGTGGGCATAGCCGAGCGCGTCGGCAATCTCGCTCGTCAGGCGTACCACCTCGTCGATGGGGAGCTGCTTTTCCCGGTCAAGGCGGTCGCGCAGCGTCTCCCCCTGGAAGAACGGCATGACGTAGAAGAGGAGCGCGTCCCGCTCGCCGGCCTTGCCCACTTTGCCGGAGTCCAACAATGGAAGGATGTGCGGGTGCTGGAGTCGCGCGGTCGTTTTGATCTCCGCGAGGAAGCGCTCGGCGCCGACGCTCGCGCCGAGTCCTTCGTGGAGGATCTTGATTGCCACGTGCCGCTCATGGCGGATGTCGCGCGCCAGGTACACCGTGGCCATGCCACCCGCACCGATCTCACGCTCGATGCTGTAGCCGGCGGAGGCGAGCCCGTCCCTCACCACACTCAAGCGCCGCCGTTCGACCGACGGCGCTTCGGTCTCCCCAGCCTCCATGGCCAACGCCGCCGTACGCGAGGTGTGTGGCCGGCGCATTGCCGCGGCGACCACTTCCGCGGTCAACAACTGCTCGGCCATCGTCCGCCGCGGAGGCGGTACGGCTTGCGGCGGTGTCGGGCGTTTCAGCTCCTCGACGAGGGCGATAACCGCGGGGTCTCCCGCCTCCCCGAACTCCGCCTCGATGAGCGCCTGATAGATCTGCGCCTGCCGCAACGCGCCCGACCGATCCCCGGCGTCGGCGAGCGCCCGCACCAATCCGGAGGTGAGTGCGCCGTTCAGCGGGTCCACGGCGACCAGCCTGCGCCACCACTTCACCGCGGTCGCCGCATCGCGGTCGGCCTCCGCCTTCGCCGCGAGGTGCTGCAGGGCGGCCACGTAGTCGTGCGCGAGCGACGCGCGCTCGGTCTCCACCCAACGCTCGAACTCCGTGGCTTCCGTCAGGTAGAAGCCGTCGAGGTAGGGTCCTGCGTACAGTACAACTGCCCCTTCGCGGTCCCCTCGCCGGAGCGCGGTCAGGAACGCGGCGCGGTCGCTGGCGAGGCGCTCGGTGTTGAGGTGGACTTCGTTGGTACCAGTAAAGAGGTCGTCGTGGCCGAGTCCCTTCTTGAGCGCGTACAACGCCTGGGCCAGCGCCCCTCGCGCCCTTTCCGGATCGGACTCTGGCCAGAGGTAGGCGAGGAGTTTGTCGCGCGAGATGCCGCGCTCCCCCGCCGCGTCCACGAGGGCGAGCAGGGCAAGCCGCCTCTTCTGTCCGCCGGCGCCCTCGGCGGGACGGCCGTCCGAGTGCAGGGCGGCCAAGCCACCAAAGGTGCGAAGCTCGAAGGACGAGGGAGTGGTCAGACGGCGGGCGGTCGAGGCAACAGCGAATGTACCGTCGTCCAGAGGGCCTCGCGAGAGCGACCCCGGCGACCAGGCCGCCCGGGCCGTCCGTCCAGAGGCGGCATTCCGCCTCCGCCCTGGGGAGCGTCGAGACCCCGAACTACGGAGTCCGCAGGATCTTCTCCATCTTGCGCCCTTTTGCCAGCTCGTCCACCAACTTGTCCAGATATCTGACCTGTCTGGTCACCGGTGCTTCGATCTCCTCGATTCGGTAACCACAGATTGACCCGGTAATCAGCTTCGCATTCGGGTTGAGCGTCGCCTCGCCAAAGAACTGCTCGAACGTCGCGCCGGCCGTGATGAGGCGTTGCATGTCCTTCTCTTTGAACCCAGTCAGCCACGTTATGACCTGGTGCAACTCTTCTACGGTTCGGCCCTTCTTCTCGACCTTCGTTACATAGTGCGGATAGACGCCGGCAAACGTCAGCTTCGCCATTCGCTCGTCGTGCTCCTTGGTCGGCTTCATGGTAGTCTCGTTTCGTTTGCTGTAGGCGCGGTTGCGACTGGCCGAGTTCGGCGCTCGCCCGGAGCTCCTTGCTCTAGCGCTTCAGTTGGTGTGGCTGCGGACTGACGCGCCCTATCACATGTGCGAGTCGGACGCACGGTCTCCTACATCGGCGAGGTCCGGCATCGTGAAGCAAGCAACCCGGTCGCTGTACTCAAGTCCAGGTCGGCCACGAGCAGACCCGCTTGCCCATACGGTTGAAAGCACTGCAGCGTACCATCCGGGCGCACGACCGCCGATGTGGTGCCGGAGCCCTCGCTCGCGCAATTCACGGATGCGAAGTAACAAGTATTCTCCGCCGCACGACACAACATCGCCTTCTCATGGAAGGTATTGGCCGGATCAGCGAATGTGACGGGACGATAGCTGCCGGGTTCGGCGACGTGCGCGTGTGGGTGAAATACGACCTGCGCACCTCGACGTACTGCCCACCGCACCGTTTCCGGATACCTCCACCCTTCGTGGCAGATCACCACGCCGAAGGTCAGCGGTCCAGCGATGAAGACGCGACGTTCCGTAGCGAAGGCGGGATAGATGCCCTCCTCCGTCGGATCGACCTGCCCTTTGTCTTGCCAACCTGCAATCGTGCCGTCCGGATTGATCACACAAGCGGTGATCTGCAGCCCGCGGTCCGTGACGCGCTCCGTGCCCAGGATGACCGTGATGGCGGCGGCCTTGGCGGCCTTCGCCACATCGGACCACGCGTGCTCGAGAAACGCGGGATCTGGCGGAGGTGTGGTCGTGCCAGGCCACCGATAACCGGGAACGAAGCACTCCGGAAAACAGACAACCAGCGCACCGTGACGACCTGCCTCGGCGACCGCCGATGTTGCGAGGAGCACAGACTCCTGCGGGGTCGAGGGTACGCGGACGTTCGCGAGAGCGATGCGAACCGTGCTCATGACCGTAACCTGCCTCGACACTGTTCCATAACCCTAGACTACCAGCGGTCCCTTGCGTCGGCCAGCCCCGACAGAATGCCCGCTCCCGGTGGCACGCGGGGTGTCATCAGGGCGAGCCTCGATCGACCGCCTTCTCCCTCGCCTGGTGCGCGGCCAGTACGGCCTCCTCTACTCTTTTCTCACGAGTCGCCGGTTTTACCGCCTCGTCGATCCGGCGAATGAGGAAGCTCCGTTTCCCAGGAGGAAGTTGCTTGAAGGCCTCCACAATACCGTCCGCTTTGAGCGCGCTCACAAGATCATCGGGAATCTCTGCTGCGGCACGATCCAGGATGGTGAAACGTACGCGAATGCGATCGCCCGTCCTGGTCTTCGTCTCCCGCCGAATCGCAGCCTTGATGCGGATGTAGTGCTGGCCACCTCCAACGGGAAAGAGACTCACCTGGAAGGGCTCCGAGTCGTTCACTTGCGCCATGACGAGAACCGGGCCCCTTGTTCCCAATGCCGCAGTGATCTTCGGGGGTACAGGCACGGCGCAATAGTCCATGCCCTCGGCCCAGTCCTCTAGCTCGGCATGGAACGACAGCCGCTTTCCTACGGAGGGAGAAGGCTTCATGGTTTAGCCATCGGTCGCGAATGTTGGCGAGCCTTGAAGGGTCGCTTGTTCGAGAAGTTGTCTGCTCACCGATCGACCGCCAGGCCGACCCGGAGTTACCCGCCGAAGCGTAGCCCCAACCACCCACCAAAGCTGCGCTGCGCTCCGTCGCCGCTCAAAAAGCCGTATCGGATCAAGAAGCGTGGCCCGAATCCCCGGGACGCTCCAGCGCTCAGGGCGGCGCCAGCCATCCACCTCCGCCCATCAAAAGTGCTTTGCCCGAGTACAGGGCCGATTCCCAGAGCACTCTTCTCATCAAAGGCGCGCAGAACGGGGACGATCACCGTGAGCTCGCTGATGCTCCCGACCGGCGCGCACCCGCCAGCGCAGGCAAACGGCTGAAAGCCCTTAGCGAACGCCGCCGACACGAGGACTCGGTGATGCGACAGCTCAATCGCCGCTCCGGTAAGGAGCTGCCTCGCCTCGGTCTCGCCCGTCTCGACATCCCGGGGCCGGGGAAAACCAGCGACACCAACCAATGGCACCACCGCCATCACCCACGACGAAGCACGTTGGGCCTCTACGGTCATGCTGGTGAGCAGTGCGACGATGCCTACCACTGCGCAGCATCTCGTCATGGTGCGCTCACTTGTCGGGGGCATGGTAGGGCAACGTGGCTGGCCGAATCGTGGGAGGATATCCGGCCACGTTGGCTATCGGCCGAGTGCCCGCCGAACCCAATCACTCGACCCGCCGCCATCAGTTTCGCACTTGGGCATCACTCGTACCGCCCGCTGACGGCTCGCGCGTGAGCATGCCGCGGCGAAACCTCGCCGCGGTGCTCGGGATCAAGGGCCGATAGAGCCGGCGCAAAATCCAGCCGGGCAGCCAGCGTCCGCGCTCCTCGCGTGCGACTCGCGCGCGGGGATGGTCAAGAAACGCAAGGAGGCCCCGCTTCACGACGGGCTCGGAGGACACAAACTCCAACTTCGCCAGATGCTTGAGGGACTTGTAGCCGTAATGTTGGGGCGCCACGAGCCGCAGGGGCGCCCCGTGCTCGACGGACAGCGGTTCTCCGTTGAGCTCATCAGCCAACATCACGTCGTCGGCAAGAAGATCCTCCAGGAGCATCGTGGTTCGATAACCGTCCTGCGCGCGCAGTACGACCCCGAAGACCTTCCCCGCGTTCCCGATGCGCGGAGCGATACGATCTGCAAAGAACACCGAGAACCGCACGCCGCCCCATCGGAGGCCGAGCGTTGACCAGGTGGTGACGCAGTGGAAGTCCGCATCGTGCGTGACGCGCGGTAGATCGGCGAGCGCGTCCGTAAGCACGAAAGGCTCAGCCCCAAGGACGTTGATCGAGAGCGACGGATCGCGCGGACGCGCAGGGTAGCACTCGGCATACTGCGTGAGACCAAAGCGCGGAAAGTCTGCCCGAGGTACCTGCCCTGGAGGAAGCACTCGCGCTCCGCAAGATGTGATCTCAAGCGCGCGCGTTCGCGCGCGCGGCCTCCCGCAATTATAGCCAGCCCTTCTGTCTGCCCGTACGCGCAGCGTCCACGCGGTTGCTCGCGCCAAGGCCGCTTCAATCTACACCGACGAGTCGCAACCGCCCCTTGTTCCGCAGGTCCAACCATTCCCACCCGGCGTGCTCTTCGCTCCACTCGTAGCGAGGCCCATAGGGCCGGTCGAAGCGATAGCAACCGATCGGCGCCTGTCCCCGTAGCGGGAAGGCGCTCGTCAGGAAGGCCGCGCCGACGATTATGTACCTCATCCCTTCGTCCTGTGCCTGGTCTCTGGTGAGTTTGGCATCAGAATGGGGTCTGCGCGAGCTCGTCGCGGTCTGGGTGGGTTCGACACCGTACGTTTTGGAACTGCGCAGAGGCCCGTCGCCCATTAAGCTCGGACAATTACCCGGGGTCCCACTTCGGATCAACATGACCAGGTCACGACGACCCCCACTTTCCTCCGTGGAGGACGCGATGACGGCGACCAGGATCGGCATCGTGTCTCTCGGGCTGGCAGTATTGCGGCTCAGGTCGCATACTTTCGCGACCACGAGCGTGCCCCCTTCACCCCGAGAGAATGACAGTCCAGGCCCTGCGCGCGCGCTCCGTCGGTGAGCTCGTTGACGCGACGTTCACGCTGTACCGAAAGGACGCCCCCACGTACATCATGGTGGCGGCATTGGCCAGCGTGCCCGGCCTCATCGCCCAACTGCTCTTTCTCGGCGACGGCGGCATCGGCCAGGCGATGGCCACCATCGTGAGTGCGCTGATGTCGATGGTGACCTACAGCCTGATGACCGGCGTGATCATCCGCGTCGGTTCGGACGTCTACCTCGGCGGCAGCGTTGATGTGCAGACCGCGGTCCGGGAAGTACTGCCCAGGGTCGGGACGCTCATCCTCGTGGCGATCATAAAGGCGTTCGTGTTGTTCTTCGGCGCCCTTTTCCTGGGCGTGGGACTGTTCTACGCCGGTTCGCGCTGGTTCGCGCCGGAGGCGGCGGTGGTGCTCGAGAACAAGAACTCCAGCGGGTCCTTCTCGCGCTGCAGCGAACTGTCGAACGGCCGCAAGTGGCACATCTTTCGCACGCTGCTGTTGGGCTACGGCATCTACTTCCTCCTGATGATCGGCGTGGTCGCAGTGACCGCCGTGTTCGAGAGTGAGCTCGTCGGCCTCGTCACGCAGACACTCTTCGGCGTGATCGGATATCCTGTCATCGCGCTCTTGATGATGATGCTCTACTACGATATGCGCATTCGCGGCGAAGGCTTCGACGTCGAGCACCTGTCGTCGGCGCTTGGTCGCGTCCCAGCAACCTGAGGCGCCGTGGGCACGGGGCTGGTCCAGACGTCGTCCGCGCGATGGCCCGCGGACGCGATTCGTGACAGCACCGCCGCGGTTCTCGAGACGTCGGAGTACGCCCGCGACGCCACGCCGTCGCTGTTCGACACCCTCGCGGGCTGGATAGGGAACCAACTGCTGCGGCTGCTGGAACTGCTGCCAGAGCTGAGCGTCGGGCCCTGGCTGTTGATCAGCCTTGCGATCCTGATCGCGGCGCTCATCGTCGCGCGGATCGTGATGGCGATGCGCGCCGAGCGCGACTTCCGCGCCGGTGGTCCGGGTGCAACGCATCTGGTCCGCCGGCTCGACCCGTGGACGGAAGCCGAGCGCCTTGCGGCGAGCGGCTCGTATCTCGAAGCTGCGCACGCGCTCTGCGCTGCCCTGCTCGCCGCCAGCGCGCGCCGCGGCGAGGTGACCCTGCATCCCTCGAAGACCACGGGCGACTACGCCCGCGAGATGCGACGACGCGGCGCGCCGTCGGTGCCGGCCTTCGAGGGCTTTCGCTCCCGCTACGATCGTCTCGTCTACGACCTGCAGGCTTGTGCGGCGGATGACTACGCCGTTCTGCGCGCGGCGGCCCAGCCGCTACTGAGCGCGGAGCGCGCTGCGTGACGATTCCCGTCAAGCAGCCGTGGTGGATTCGTCCGCGCATCGTCCTACCGCTGGTCACGGGGCTCGCCGTGCTCGCCGCGCTCTCCGCACCGGCGGGCGTCGGTCCGCGCGGTGGCGACCCGAGACTGACCACCACGTCCACCACGCCGCTTGGCGCAGGCCTCCTGTACGAGCTCGCCAAGCGGCTCGGCTGGCAGCCGGAGCGTCGGCTCACACCCGAGCTCGAAGCCGATCCTCGGGTCGTGCACGCCTTGCTCGACCCCGCAATTGCGATACGCAGCACGGAAACGCACGCACTGCTTGAGCACGTGCGCGCCGGTGGCGCTGCGCTCTTGGTGTTGGGTGGCAGCACAGGTACCCTGCTCGACTCGCTGGATCTGCGCATCAATAGCACGCGCGGCCGAATGCAGTGGGTCGAGCCCGATAGCGCCTCGTGCGAAGGCCGCGAGCTATCGCGCACGCGCTCGCTCTGGCTCGGACTGCCGCCTCAGATGCTGACCTTCAGTTGGATCGCACCGCCACCGAGCGATGTCGTGCACCTGCTCGAATCGCTCGGTATGACTCGCAGGGTCCGCGCGGACTCGCTGGCCCCAACCATGATCGGTTTCTCGCTGGGCGAAGGCCGGGTTGTCGTCGCCGCCGATCCCGATGTGTTCCGCACGGGTGCGATGCGTGACTGCGGTCCCGGACTCGCCGTCGCCGCCGTGCGCGCGCTGGAGTTCTTGCGAGATGGCGGTGCGGTGCCGCGCGACCGGATCGTCTTCGACGAATACCACCAGGCGTTCGGGGCGCACCCCGGTACGATCTCCGCCGTCTTGCGCTACCTCGGCAATTCCCCCTCGGGCCGCCTGCTTGCGCAGTTGACCTTCGCCGGGCTGGTCCTGCTCTTCGCGCTTGGTCCGCGCGCGGTCCCGCCGCGCGAGGAGGGACGCCTCGAACGCCGGTCGCCGCTGGAGCAGGTGGACGCGCTCGCACGCGCCTACACGCAGGTGGGCGCCACGCGCACGGTCGCGCAGCGCCTTGTACGCGGTGTGCGCCGCCGCGCCGCGCGCGGCGTAATCGGCAGCGGCCCGGGCCGCGACCGTACACTCGACGACACGGCCTGGCTCTCGCTGATCGCCGCGCAGCATCCCGCACTCGCGGTCGACGTGGACTTGGCGCGTCGCGCCATGGCTGAATCCCTGACCGCGCGTGAGCTTCCCTCGCTTGGCCCGGCGCTGCATCGCATCGAATCTATCCCCACCCGACCAACCTGAAATGCCACTCACGATCGAGCAGGGTGCCGAGTCCGCAGGCCGTCTGCGCGCAGCCATCGCGCAACGCATCATCGGCCAGCCGGACCTGATTGACGACGCTCTCGTCACCTACCTCGCACGCGGGCACCTGCTCATCGAAGGCGTGCCTGGCACCGGCAAAACGCTTCTCGTGCGCGTGCTCGCAGGCGCTCTCGGCGTGCAGTTCACGCGCGTACAATTCACGCCGGACCTGATGCCCAGTGACATCACGGGCATCTCGGTGATGCGCGACGCCGCGCGCGGATGGGAGTTCCAACCCGGTCCGCTGTTCACCGACCTCCTGCTCGGCGACGAGATCAATCGCGCCCCCGCCAAGACCCAGGCCGCGCTGCTGGAAGCGATGGCCGAGCGACAGGTGACCACCGACGGCGTAACACGGCCGCTGCACGAGCTCTTCACCGTGTTCGCGACGCAGAACCCGGTGGAGCACGACGGCACCTATCCACTGCCCGAGGCACAGCTCGATCGCTTCCTTATCAAGAGCGTCGTGCGCTACCCGGAGCGCGCGGCGGAGCAGGATATTCTCGCGGCGCACGAGGCAGGTTTCGACGCCGAGCGCATGGGGGCGACGTCACTCGTGGAGCCCGCGCTTTCGCGCGATGAGGCCATCGCACTCCGATCCCTCGTGGACCAGGTGCGCGTGGCGCCGGAAGTGCGCGACTACATCATCGACATCACGCGGGCCACGCGCGAGGACCCGGCCCTGGCGCTCGGCGCGAGTCCGCGCGCGACCGTAGCGCTGATGCGTGCAGCACGTGCGGCCGCGGTGCTCGCCGGGCGCGGCTTCGTATTGCCGGATGACGTGAAGGCGCGCGTGCCAGCCGTGCTGCGGCATCGCGTGGTCGTGGCGCCGGAGCTCGAGGTCGAGGGCCGCGACGCCGACGACGTGCTCGACGCGCTGCTCCTTCGGATCGAAGCGCCGAAGTGAGGCGCGTGCTGGCCTTCGTTCCCGAACGACGGCTTGCCGCGGCGCTCGCGGCGGCCGCGGTGCTCTGGCTCGTGCCAGTGGTTGGCAGCGCGCTGGGGCTTGGCACACTCGCGCTGATTGCGCTCGGCGTTCTGACCGACCTGCTGCGCTTGCCGTCGCGGCGGAGCTTTCGTATCGAACGTGACGCCCCGACCAGCACCGGGCTCGGCGACGACGCACGGATGGAGTATCGCTTCGCGAACGCCACGGGCACGCGTGTCCGCATCGTGGCGCAGGATCGTTTGCCCCCCTGCCTCTCTGGCGGAGTTGGCGTGGCGCAGTACGAGGTCGAACCGCACAGCACGCTGCACGTGCCTGTTGCATTCCGTGGCGTGAAGCGCGCGGAGGACGCAATAGGGCCGGTCGGAGTGCGACTCACGACACCGCTGGGCTTCGTCGGCTCGCGCATCCGGACTCTGCCCGACGACCGGATCCGTGTGGTGCCGTCGGTCGCGGGCGTTCGACGCTTTCGATTGCTGGCGATGCAACATCGCCTGGAGACCGCCGGTGTGCGCACCCTGCGACGCCGAGGCGAAGGACAGGGCTTTGCAGGCCTTCGCGAGTATGTGATCGGCGACGACCCGCGCCATCTCGACTGGAAGGCCACAGCAAAGCGTTCCCGGCTCATCACGCGCGAGTACACCATCGAGCGCTCGCAGACCGTGTTGACGCTCATCGATGCCGGCCGTGGGATGACGCAGTTGGCCGGCGAGTTCTCGCGCTTCGAGCAGTCGCTGTCCTCGGCGTTGATCGTCACCGACATCGCGGCCACCGCTGGGGATCGCGTGGGCACGATGGTCTTCGACGACAAGGTGCGCGCCTTCGTGTCGGCGCGTCATAGCCGCGGCGCGCTGCGCGAGGTCCGTGATGCCTTCGTGCCCGTGACCGCGTCACCGGTGGAGCCTGACTACGCTGCAGCGTTCCGCTTTCTTGCCACGCAGCAGCGCAAACGCGCGCTCATCGTGTTCTATACCGATGTGCTGGGCGTGCGCGCCTCGCGGGCGCTGTTGGCGCACGTTTCCCACTCGAGCACCAGGCATCTCGTCCTGGTCGTCGCGCTGCGCAATGACCCGCTGCACGCACTGGCCCGGCCCGCTGCGGAGAGCAGCAGCACGCAGCTCTACGAAACCGCGGCGGCGGCGGAGTTGCTGGAGTCGCGCGAAGAGGCGCTGGAGCGGATGCGTCGCGCGGGAGCGGTGGTGCTCGACGTGAGTCCTGAGGTGATGACTGCCAGCGTCATCAACCGATACCTGGAACTCAAGTCTCGCGGGATGCTGTGAGCCCCGCCCCCTGCCGCAGGTAGACGTAGAGGAGCACGCCCGTTCCCGCCGAGACGATGAGCTTGAGCTCCAGCGGCCACCAGGGGATCGGCGAAACGAAGCCTTCGATGATGCCGGCCACCAACAACAGCAGCGTTGCGCCAGCCACCAGCGTGACCGCACGCCGGCCATTCTCGATCAACGCGCGCTTCCGCGGACGGTCACCCGGAATCAGGAACGCCGCACCCACCAGCAGACCCGCGCCGCCGGCAATGCAGATGGCCGTGAGCTCCAGCACACCATGCGGCGCGATGAATTTCATGATGAGGCCGAAGATCCCCTTTGACCCGTAGAGCCCTAGCACCGCGCCGATGCTGAACCCATTGCTGACCAGCACCACGCAGGTCAGCAGGCCCGCCGTGATGCCCGCGGCGAAGGCGAGGAACGCCACCTGGAGGTTGTTCGCGATGACGCCCGACGCCATCGACGGACGATAGATCTCGGGCACGTCGATGTAGCCGCCACCCTTCTG
>JBJXGK010000068.1:0-61961 GCA_046153705.1 Gemmatimonadaceae bacterium | reverse complement strand
CCATCGGCGGCGTCGGCCGGCTGAGGTGCGCTCTTGAGTCGCAGCAGCTTCGTCACCATGAACTGCACCTGCGTCTTGGTCGCATTGCCCGTGCCCACGATGGCCTTCTTGATCTCCGCCGGAGGGTACTCATGGATGTTGATCCCTGCATCCGCGCCGGCCAGCAGGATGACCCCGCGGGCATGTCCGAGCACGATGGTCGTGCGCACATTGCGCGCATAGAACACATCCTCCACCGCCATCGCGTCCGGTTGGTGGCGCGCGATCAGTTCACGTACGCCTTCGCAGATGTCACGCAGACGCTCCGGCAACGGGCGGTCGGCCTTGGTGCGGATCACCCCGCACTCCACCAGTGCGGGCTGGGGCCCGCCACGCACGACGCCGTAGCCGGTGACCGCCGTTCCTGGGTCGATACCGAGGATGAGCACAGGACGGTCCGCCCCTAGGCCGCGCCAGCGAGGAGCGTCACTCGGCCGAGAGTTCCGACACGTCCATGTCGAAGTTCGCGTCGACTTTCTGCACGTCGTCGAGATCCTCGATCTGCTCGAGGAGCTTGATCAACTGCTGTGCGTTGGCTCCTTCGACTTTCACGGTGCTCTTGGGGATCCACGCCAACGACGCTTCGGTGGCGACGAGACCGGTCTTCTCGAGCGCGCTCTTCACGGCATGCAGCTCGGAGGGCGCCGTCGTGATCGTGAACTGTTCGTCCTCGGCCACGAAATCCTCGGCACCGGCTTCGAGTACCTGCTCCATCACCGTGTCCTCGCTACGGCCGGCCGCCGCCACGAAGATCTGTCCCTTGCGATCGAACATGAAGGCCACCGAGTTCACGCTTCCGAGGTTGCCGCCGCCGCGCGAGAGCTTGGCGCGGATCTCCGCGACGGTGCGCGTGGGGTTGTCGGTGAGCGCCTGGATCATGAGGGCAACGCCTCCCGGCCCGTACGCCTCGTACAACACTTCGGAGTAGTCCACGCCCTCGAGTTCGCCCGTGCCCTTCTTGACGGCGCGCTCGATGTTCTCCTTCGGGCAGGACTGCGCCTTCGCGTTCTCGATCGCCGTCCGCAGACGCGGATTGCCGTCGGGATCACCGCCGCCGGCCTTGGCGGCCACCGTGATCTCGCGCAGGAGCTTCGTGAACATGGCGCCGCGCTTCGCGTCCGCGGCTGCCTTGTAGTGCTTGATCTGCTTCCACTTACTATGGCCGGCCATAGAACTGCAGATGGGAGGTGGGAGACGTGAGGTGCTTGGATGGCGCCATGATCGGTCGGGCGCGCGGGGACGGATCTCGCTTTCATCCCTCCCGCAAGATATGCCGTCGGGCAGAGCGGCGGAACGGGAACGGGGGGCGCCCAGTGGGCGCCCCCCGTCTTGAGACTCCAGCGACGCGAACGTCCGCGATCAGTTCCAGCGGATGGTCAGGCTGCTGCGAAGACCCGAGACCTTGGTGCCGGCGCCCGAGCCGATGTCATAGATGTTGCCGGCCGAGACGCCGACTGCCGGGATGAACGTGAAGCTGCCGGCGCCGAAGCGCGCGCGCACGCCAGTGTTGAACAGGTTGCCGGCCTTCTTGCCGTCCGCCTGCCAGAGCCGCGTCTCGACGTTGGGCTGCAGCACCACGCTGCCGAGCTCGAAGCTCACGCCCACGTTGAAGTTCGCCACGTTCTCGGTCGGCGCATCACCACCGAAGCGCTGACCCTCCATGCGATAGAGGTTCCACACCGAGAGGAACACATCCGTCTTCTTCACTGGGAACGTCCATGCGCCGGTCGCCATGATGCGGTCACCAGTGCTGTACGACGTCGTGTCGGCTACGTCCTCACCGAACGCCGAATACGAGAGGCCGAACTCGATCTGGCCGTCGCCCACCGGGCGATCGAGGCCGAGCTGAAGGCGGATCTCATCGGCCGGCTGGAAGCGGAACTCGCTGCTCGCCACCGCGAACGCAGCGAACTCGGTCGACTTCCGGAAGCTTGTACCGAGGCCGAGGTTCCACGTGCCGAGCGTGCGCGCGTACGCCACGCCGCCGGTGCCGGCGAGCCCGTTGCCCATCGAGGAGACGGGGTAGTTCAGGAAGTCATTGCCGATCTGTCCGGCCGCTTCCTGTTGGTCTTCAGGAATGGTGTATTGCCCCGTCGGCACGTTGAGGCCGATGGTGAAGATCAGCGACCGCGACGACGGCGTAAAGTTGGCGCGGATCTGTGTGTCGGTGAGTCCGCTGATCTTGCCCTCCGTCGCGCCGGCATCCGCCGTCGAGCTCGCGAAGGCCGACGTGATATCCATCGAGAAGCGCTCGCTGAACGGCAGCAGCACCATGAACGGCACAGCGGTCTGCGAGATCGTCGACTTCGACGCGCCCGAGCCGAGGGTGTACGAGGTGAGCTGCGGTGCGAGGATCACCGCTTTGCTGTCCTGCGCGTCGACGACGGCAGGCAGCAGGGCGAGCACGAATGTGGCGAGGCGGAAACGCATCGGATACGGTCCTCGCTCAGGGGCGACGGATGATGATGACCACCTGACCCGTTCGGGCCGGCTGGTCGGTGCCAACGCCGGAACTGGGGGCGTCACGCTCGGGCAGGCTGGGCACTGGGCCGCTGCGGTCCGTGGAGACCACGACGCCCGGCGGATTCACGCGCTGCGCGACGCGATCGAGCGTGGCAGGGACGCCGCCGCCGATCCGCGTCGGATTGCCCAGCTCCGCCGCGCGGACGATGCGACCTTCGTCGCCGCCACCGAGACTGTTCTCGATCATGTTGACCGAGACGTTCACCGAGTTCACAGCGGCCCGCGCGGACTGCAGACGTACCCCGGCGAGGCTGAAGCTCGGATCGAGCGCTCGCGCGCTCTCGAAGAATCGCGCGGCATCTTCGAGGCGACCATCATCCGAGGCCAGCAATCCTTGGCTGAATGCGAGGAAGGCGTCGAGGTTGTTCGTCGGGCGACGCTGGATCGCCTGACGCTGGGCGGGCGTGAGTTCGATACCCAAGCGCTCGATCAGTCCGAACACCACGTTCTTCTCCATGTCGAAGAGCTGCTCGAGCGTGCCCGGCGCCGTCGCAGGCGATCCCGCGCCGCCCGTCTGCACGTTCACCAGCAGCGCGTCGAGGCGCAGGGTGTTGCCCTGTTGGATGAGGGTACCGTTCACGATGCTGCCCGCCTGGATCAGCTTGCCGGCGCGCACCGCCGTCGCGGTTTCGACACGGCCCGACTCTGAGAGACGGATCTCGTCGGCCAACGCCTGCATGCGGTCGCGCTCGACCACGGTGAGCCCAGGTGCCTTGCTCAAGTCCGAGATCATCAGCTCAGCCAAGCCACGCTCGAGCGGTTTGAGCTCTGAGTTGGGACCGGTGAAGGTCAGTGGAGGTACCGCGACAGTACGAGAATCGCTGCGGATGCTGGAGAGCCGCGCTTCGTTCGCCACCGCCGCCTTGGCATTGGCGATCGCCTCACGACGCGCGAGCGCCGTCAGGCGTCCGCTGATCTCGTTGCGCACCTTCCGCGTCTTGCCCACCTGCAGGTAGGTGTTGTACGCCTCACGCGCGTTCGTCAGGTCTCCGACCTCTTCCGACGCGAGACCGGCGTAGAGCGAGCTCACCCCGTCCTTGGGGTCGAGACGCCGCGCCTGATCGAGCACGGTGCGCGCGTCGGCGAATCGCTTGGCCTTGTAATACGCCACGCCGAGCGCACGGAGCGCCGCGACGTTCTGCGGGTTCTTCGTGCGGGCGGCCTCGAGTTTCGCGATCGGATCGCTGCCCTGGGCTGACGCCGGAGCGACGGTGAGCGCGATGAGCGAGCCAACGAGGAGGGAACGGACGAGTCGCATCACTTCTCCTAGCGATCGGGATCGAGCAGGTCTTCGAAGCGCAGCCACTGCTTGTAGAAATACAGGTCCACGTATCCGGTGGAGCCATTGCGATTCTTGCACACCAGCACCTCCGTCGCACCTTCGACCCCGTTGGCCGGGGCGTACATCTCCTCGCGGTACAGCGCGAGGACCACATCCGCCGTTTGCTTCACCGCGCCCATCGCACCGAAATCGTCAAGCGTCGGCCGAGCATCCGCGCGTGCCCTCCATTCAGGGAGATGCGCAGTCGTGACGATGCACACGTCACGTTCCACCGCCATCGACTTCAAGAAACGTACCGCCGCCGCCACTTCTTCGTCCTGTGTTCGCGAGGTGCCAGCCAGCGACTGGATCGGGTCCAGGATCAGCACCTGGACGTCCATCCCGCTGACCACCGCCGACAGCCCATCCAGGCCCAGAGGCAGGACGTCGAACCGGGGGCTCCGGTCCCGAAGCCGCACCGCCGCAGCGCCCACGCCAGCCCGGGCAAGATCATCGAGTTTGCCCTGCCGCAGATCATCGATCCGCGCTCGTCCTTCGATCGCCAACGCACGTTCCATCACCCGCTCGACCGACATCTCGCCCGTGAGGAACGCGACCTTCACACCCGACTCGGCCATCCGAAGCGCCATTGCCAGCGCAAGCGACGATTTCCCGCTCCCGACGTCCCCGCCGAGGACCACCAGGTCTCCCGACCGCACCCCGCCGCCCAGCCAGCGGTCGATGCTCGGGAAGCCGGTCTGGGACGTGTCCCCCGCGAGGGATCCGTCCGCCACCAGATCGATCCGACGCATGACCCGGGAGATCGGGGAAATGTCCGTGGGACGCACATCGCCTCTAAGGTAGGAACCGCTACGTCCTAAGCTACGGGCCGGTCGCGGACCCCGGCAAGCAGAGGGGCCTCCGACCGCAGCGCGTCGGCCAAGCGTACCAACTCCAAACGTGCCCCTTTGTCGAGGTGCGGGGAAGTGACCTCCGTCACGGCGGCCAGCGCGTCCGCCGCACTCCGCAGGTCGTCCGCGGCGCTGGTGGCGTAGGCCCGAAGCAGCGCCGTCCGCGCTTTGGACGGCAGCGTCAGGGCGCCCAACCACTGCCGCGCACCCTCGGCGCGGGCCTCCCGCGTGGGTGCCGGCAGCAGGTGTTGCGAGCGCAGTCCCTCGACGAGCCGAACGGCCATCACCGCGCCCAAGAGCGACTCCCGCGCGCCGCCGAGCGTGGCCCGCGCGGCCAGCGACAACAGGGCCGGGCAGGGGAAACTGGCGCGGGCAGGCGCAAAGGGCGGCGAGGCGTCGGGCACGGGCTGAAACTGCGACCGCGAAGGCTCCGGGCGGAAGGGGCGGTCGGCTCGTCTCGATCTCGCGCGGGTCACGATGCGCCCGCGCCCGCCCTGCGTTGGATGTGACCCCGCAACAAGACTATCTTCCGGTGATATGAACGTCCCGGCGCCTGAGCGCCCGACCGCCGTCGCGCGCCCCTGATGCGCGTCTACCGCCGCCTCCTGCAGTTCCTGCGTCCGCACTCGTGGCGGCTCGGCGGGAACGTGGCGTTCAACGTCATCGCCGCTGTGCTCGACGGTGTGGCGTTCACGCTACTGATCCCGTTCCTCAACTCGCTCTTCGGGCTCGAGACGAAGATCGCCGAAGGGATGGGCTGGCTGACCCTGCTGCAGCAGTGGCTGATCGGGCCGTTCCTCGACCCCGCGCAGCCCATGCAGTCGTTGCGCGCGGTGATCCTCGTGATCCTCGCGATGGTCGCGCTCAAGAACCTGTTCCTGTGGGCCGGCGGTCAGTTCGGCGCCTCGTTGCAGGAGTACATCACACGCGACCTGCGCGCGGCGGTGTTCTCGCACATGCAGCGCCTGCCGCTCACGTGGTTCGGCCGAACCAAGACCGGCCAGATCATCGCGCGCATCCTGACCGACACCGAACAGACGAAGATCGTCCTCGCCGAGCTGGCGACCCGTACCGTCCAGAACCTCGCGACCATCATCGTGACGGTGGTGATCCTGTTCACCATGTCGGTGCGACTCACACTGGTCTCGCTGGTGATCGCGCCGGTGGTGATGGCGCTGCTGCAACCGCTGCTCCGCAAGCTGCGCAAGGGCCACCGTCGGCTGCGGAACGAGTACGGCGAGATGACCAGCGTGCTGCAGGAAGTGGTCAGCGGCATCCGGTTGGTGAAGTCGTTCCGGGGCGAACCGTACGAGGACCAGCGGTTCATCGGCGCGTCCGTGCGGTACTCCGCCGGCATGACCCGCATGCAGCGTCTCTCGCTTCTGGCGAGCCCGCTCACCGAGGTGCTCGGGACGGTCATCGCGATGGGCGTGTTGTGGATCGGCGCGACGCTCGTGCTCACCGACCGCACGATGGCCGGCACGGATCTCGTCACGTTCATGATCCTCGTGATGCGCCTGCTGCAGCCGATCAAGCAGCTCTCGCAGGCGCCGACCGCGGCGCAGCAGTCGCTGGCCGCCGCGGAGCGCTTGCTCGATGTCCTCGACCAGCCCACCGAATCGCAGCAGGACAAGGGCACGCGGAAGGTGCCGGGGCTGTCCGACGGCGTCGCGTTCGATGCGGTGCACTTCGCCTACGGCGCTGACGCCGTGCTCAGCGATGTGAGTTTCAGGGCGCGCAAGGGCGAGATCGTCGCGCTCGTCGGGGCCAGCGGTGCGGGCAAGAGCACGCTGGTCGATCTCATCCCGCGGTTCATCGAGCCCACGGCGGGGCGGGTGCTCATCGATGGCATCGATTCGCGCGAGATCGAGTTGTCGTCGCTGCGTTCGCTCACCGGTATCGTGAGTCAGGACACGGTGCTGTTCAATGACAGCGTCCGCGCGAACATCGCGTACGGGGCGCAGGGCCGCTTCACGCAGGCGCAGGTGGAAGCCGCGGCGCGGTCCGCCAACGCGCATGAGTTCATCACGGCCCTGCCGCAGGGCTACGACACCGTACTCGGCGAGCGTGGCACCCGGCTCTCCGGCGGACAGCGGCAGCGCCTCGCCATCGCGCGCGCGCTGCTCACCGATCCGCCGATCCTGATCCTCGACGAAGCCACCTCGGCGCTCGACACCGAGAGTGAACGACTCGTGCAGGAGGCGATCGACCGGCTGCTCGCCGGACGCACGGTGTTCGTGATCGCGCATCGGCTCTCGACGATCGTGCACGCCACACAGATCCTCGTGCTCGAGAAGGGGCGCGTGGTGGAGCGGGGTACGCATGCGGAGCTGCTCGCGCGCGGTGGCGCCTACGCGCGTCTGCACGCGATGCAGGAACGCGCGCCGATCAGCCCGCTCATCGAGGAGCCGGAGTCCGATGTGCCGGAACTCGAGCGCGACGCCGTCGACGTCGATGACTGAGCCGTCGGCCGCCACCGCGGCTTCGAAATCAGAGCGAACTGCGCCTGAGCCGACGTTCACCCAGTGGGCGGAGTACGCGGCGCTGCGCACCGTCGCCACGCTGTTGCGTCCGTTCGGATGGCGTGCCGCCTCGGCCGTGGGCGCGTTCATGGGCGGACTCGGCTGGTGGCCGTTCCGCCTGCGCGCCGCACAGGTGGAGCGCACCATCCAGGCGTGTTTCCCGGAGTTCACGCCCCAGCGGGTGCGCGAGGTGGCGCGCGAGTCGTATCGCGGACTGGGTCGCGTGGCGATCGAGAGCATCATCCTCTCGCGGTCCACGCGCGACGACGTGATGGCGGCGTTCGTCGAGCCGCATGGCTACGACGTGCTCGAGCGGGCGTTCGCGCAGGGCAAGGGCGTGATCCTCGTGGCTGGGCATCTGGGCAACTGGGAGCTGAGTGCGGCGTACATGACCGCCCGCGGATTGCCGATCGACGCGATCGCGATGCACATGGCCAACCCGCTCTCTGACGGCTTCTTCAAGCGCACACGCGAGCGCTTCGGCACGCGCGTGATCTTCGACGATCAGGCCGTGCGCGCCATCCCGCGCGCGCTCAAGGAAGGACGCGGCATCGGGTTCCTCTCCGACCAGAGCGCGAAGGGACTCGCATCCACGTTCATCCCCTTCTTCGGTCGTCCGGCGCGCACGCCACGCGGTGCTGCCGTGTTCGCCCTGCGCGGCGACCTGCCCATGGTGTTCGTCGTCGCGCTCCGGCAACCCGATGGGCGCTACCAAGCGCACTTCGAGGAGGTCCCGCTTGTGAAGACGGGCGACAAGGAGCACGACATCGACGCCACGGTGCTGCGGTACACGCAAGTGCTCGAGCGTCTGGTGCGCGAGCATCCCGAGCAGTATTTCTGGCAGCATCGTCGGTGGAAGGGCCAGCCCAAGGACACTCCGGCGCATCTCAGGATGCCATGACCGACTACGTCACCGCGTTGGGCGCGCTGCGCGCGCGCGAGTTCCCATGGGAAGTGCGGCGCGATGCGATCCACTTCGACCACGCGTCGGTGGGTCCGCTGCCGCAATGCGCGCGCGATGCGATCGACGCGTACGGCCTCAAGCGCGCCGAACCGCATCGCCTCGGGGTGGACGACTTCTTCCCCGTGCTCGATCGGGCACGCTCGCTCGTGGCGCAGTTGATCGGTGCGAGTGCGGGTGAGATCGCGCTCACCACCAATACCAGCTGGGGCGTGAACCTCGCCGCCTACACCCTGCCGCTCGGGCCGGGCGACCTCGTGCTCGGCAGTCGCGGGGAGTTCCCGACGAACGTGTATCCCTGGATGGCGGCGGCGAAGGCGCGTGGCTTCACGTACGAGCTCTTGCCGCTCGCCGGCACGGCGGCGGACGAAGAGCTGATCCTGCGGCGTATCGCTGAGGATGCGCGCGTGAAGTGTGTGGCGCTGAGTTGGGTGTCATTCTGGAGCGGTGCGCGCATCGATCTGGCGCGCATCGGTGCGGCGTGCCGGGCGGCGGAGGTGTGGTTCGCCGTGGACGCGATCCAAGGATTGGGCCCACTCGCGCTCGACGTGCGCAGCATGCCGGTGGATGTCCTCTCGTGTGGCGCGCAGAAGTGGCTCTGTTCGCCGTGGGGCAGCGGTTTCGTCTATGTGCGCGGTGCGTTGATCCCGGAGTTGGAGCCGCCGGCCGCCGGCTGGCTGGCGCAGGCGAGCTCCGGCGACTTCGGTCGATTCCTGGACTACGATCCCGCGTGGCACGGCGACGCGCGGAAGTTCGAGGTGGGGACCATCCCGTACCAGGACATCGTGGGGATGAACGAGAGTCTCGCGCTCTTCCTCGCGCTCGGCCCCGAGCGGATCGAGGCGCACGTGCGCGGGCTGACCTCGCGGATCATCGAGTGGACCCATCGGCGCCGCGGCGTGAAGCTGCTGACGCCCGAAGCGGCGGCCGCGCGCGCCGGGATCGTCGCTTTGGCGACGAACGACCTAGACGGTGACTCGAAGAAGCTCCGCGAGGCGAAGGTGACGCATTCGGTGCGGGAGGGGGCGATCCGGCTGTCGCCGCACTTCCATAACACGATCGAAGAGGTTGAAGTGGTGCTGGGAGCGCTCAGCTGACCCACGATGAGGAGCTGGGAGGGGCCCCGGTTATCTTTCCTCCGTGACCGCCCCAGCCACCGCTCCCGCCCCCCTCGACGCCCTCATCGCGCGTCGACGCACCTTCGCGATCATCTCGCACCCCGACGCCGGCAAGACCACGCTGACGGAGAAGCTCCTTCTATATGGAGGCGCGATCCATCAGGCGGGCGCAGTGAAGGCGAGAAAGTCGCAGCGGCACGCCACCTCGGACTGGATGGCGCTCGAACAGGAGCGCGGCATCTCGGTGACCTCGTCGGTGCTGCAGTTCGAGTACCGCGGGTACCAGGTCAACCTGCTCGACACGCCGGGCCACCAGGACTTCGGCGAAGACACGTACCGCGTGCTCATCGCGGCTGACAGCGCCGTCATGCTGCTCGACAACCGCAAAGGCGTGGAAGAGCGCACACGGCAGTTGTTCGACGTCTGCCGACGTCGCCGCATGCCGATCTTCACCGTGGTCAACAAGTGCGACCGCGTGGGTGAGGATCCGCTCAAGTTGGTCAGTGACCTCGAGGCCGAACTCGGGATCACCGCCGTCGCGGCTCATTGGCCCATCCATATGGATACGGCCGAGCAGGGGACGGTTTTCGTCGGCGTGTACGACCGGCGACGCAAGCGCGCGTTCCTGTTCGAGCGCGGAACGCACCACGGCGCGCAGCGCGTGGAGACGGCCACGATCGATCTCGCCGGCGCCGACGACCAGGCGCTGGTCGACGCCCTTGGCGGTGACGACGCAGCGGTGAGTGCGGTCGCGAAACTCGCGCACGACATCGAGCTGCTCGACATGGCCGGCCACGAGTTCGATGCCGCCGCCATCCTCGCCGGTGAACAGACGCCGGTCTACTTCGCCTCAGCCATGACCAACTTCGGCGTGGAGCCCTTCCTCGAGGACTTCCTGCCGCTCGCCCCGTCGCCGGTCGCTCGGGACAGCAGCGCGGGGCCGGTGTCACCCACGCTCTCCGCGTTCACGGGCTTCGTGTTCAAGGTGCAGGCGAACATGGATCCTCGGCATCATGACCGCATCGCGTTCGTGCGGGTGTGCTCGGGTCGCTACGCGGCCGGACTCGACGTCACGCACGTGCGTACGGGCAAGGGCTTCAAGCTGGCGCCGCCTCAGCAGTTCCTCGGCCGCGAACGGGCGTTCGCCGAAGAAGCATTGCCGGGCGATGTGGTAGGCGTGCATGATCGCGGTCTGCTGCGGATCGGCGATACGCTCGCCACCAGCGATGCGCCCAGGGACGCCGAGGGCAAGCTGCTCGAGTACGTGGGCATCCCACGCTTCGCTCCCGAGCACTTCGCGCGCATCGTCTCCAAGGACCCGCTGCGTCGAAAGGCGCTCGACAAGGGTCTGCGCGAACTCACCGAAGAAGGCGCGGCGCAGGTGTTCTTCGCCGAGTCGCATATGGGACCGGTGCCGATCGTCGGCGCGGTGGGTCTGCTGCAGTTCGATGTCATGGTGCATCGCCTGGAACACGAGTACGGCGCGCCTTGCACGTTGGAGAAGCTGCCGTTCCGCTACCCGCGTTGGGTGACGGGTTCCAAGGCGGCCATCGAACGGTTGGGTGAGTCGCAGGACCTATCGCTGCTGTATGACGCCAAGAACCATCCCGTGATACTCTTCCGGGATGAGTGGCGGTTGCGCTGGGCACTGGAGCGCGCGGAGTCCACGGGGCTCGTGTTCCATGATGCGGCGCCGTAGGTCCGACTGAGATCTGACCCCCGCGACGCCGAACGCTGTTCCCCGGCCCCGCGTACTAACACCAGTTCCGAGCAACCGTCTGACCCATACCCGGGTCATACCTCGGTCGACTGTCCTAGTCCACGCTCCCACCTGCATCCGAGTCCGCTGTGACGCTCCGTCGTCTCTGTTCCGCTGTCGCGCTTTTCGTCGGCCTCATCATCCTCGGGTCCATCCCGCGAGCTGCCGCCGCCCAGGACGGCGCCGACATCATCCGCGGAAGGGTCATCGGGCCTGACAGCCAGCCCATCAACGGGGTCATCGTAACCGCGACGTCGGTGAGTGGCAACGTCTCGCGGCGCGCACGCACCGGACGCGACGGTCGGTTCACCATCGCCTTCCCCGGCGGCGACGGCGACTACTTCGTCAGCTACCAAGCGATCGGCTACGCACCGCGTCGCTTCCAGGTCAAGCGCACCGCCGACCAGGACATCCTCGTCGCCGACGCGAGGCTCAGCATCGCGGCGCAGACGCTCGACACGGTGCAGATCACCGGCGGTGACCGCGCGCGCGTCAACCGCAACGACAATCCACAGGACATCTCCGGCACCGAACGCGCCGTCAACAACAGCGCACTCTCGGCCGAGCAGCAGGGCGACCTCGCGGCGATGGCGGCGTCGTTGCCCGGTGTGCAGTTCATCCCGGGCGCCGATGGTGATCCGTCAGGCTTCTCGGTGCTCGGCCTCACGTCCGACCAGAACACGACGACGCTGAACGGTCTCAACTCGGGCGCGACGAACCTGCCCCGCGATGCCGCGGTCTCGTCGTCGCTCGTCACCACACCCTACGACGTCTCCCGCGGCGGGTTCAGCGGTGGTCAGTTCAACGTCCGCAGCCGCTCCGGCTCCAACTTCCTCACGCGTTCGTCGAGCCTGAACCTCGACGGGCCTGCGCTGCAGTGGACGGACCCCGCGGCCCGTGCGCTCAACCAGGAGTACTCGAACCTCTCGCTCGGTGGCTCGATGAGCGGTCCGATGAAGTTCGACGAGTCGTTCTATAACCTCTCCTTCCAGGTCGGGCGCCGCGGCAACGACCTCAACACGTTGCTCAACACCAGTGCGCTCGGCCTGCAGGCCGCGGGCGTCGCGCAGGACTCCGTCGCGCGATTGCTCAACATCCTGAACGCCGCGCAGGTCCCCGTTTCGGTGGGCGGCATCCCCGGTGCGCGCAACAACGACAACCTCATCGTCTTCGGTGCGCTCGATTGGGCACCGCCCTCGTCCCTCTCAGGGCAGGCCTTGAACGTGACGTTCAATGCCAATCTCTCCCAGCAGGTCCCTGCCACCGCGCTCACCTCCGCCACGCCGGCATTCTCCGGCGAGCGCATCAACGCGAGCGGCGGTATCCAGATGCGGCACACGGGCTTCTTCGGGATCTTCCTCAGCGAGACGAACCTCGGTGCGAGCCTCCTCAGCCAGGACGCCGATCCGTATCTGAACCTGCCGAGTGGCTCCGTGCTGGTGAACTCCACGTTCGCCGATGGCAGCAACGGCGTGAGCAACATCGCGTTCGGCGGCAACCCGAACCTCAATACGCTCAACCATACCAACAACATCGGGTTCAACAACCTGCTGTCGTGGTTCAGTGAGAACAACCGCCACCGGCTCAAGCTGACCACCGAACTGCGTCGTGACGGGTATTCGTCGCTGCAGAACGCGAACCTGCTGGGTTCGTTCCGCTTCAACTCACTCGTCGACCTCGAGAACAACGTGCCCGCCTCGTTCTCGCGGGCGCTCTCGCCGCGGCTGCGTACGGCGTCACAGTGGATCGGCGGCGTGTCGCTCGGCGACTCGTGGCGCGTCAATCCCAACTTCCAGCTCCAGTACGGCGTGCGCGCGGACGGCAACCAGTTCGTGGACCGTCCCGACTTCAATCCGCTCGTGCTCTCCACGTTCGGGGTGCGCAACGACGAACTGCCGAACCGCGTCCTGGTGAGCCCGCGGATGGGATTCTCCTGGACGTACGGCGACGCGCCGCAGATCCCGGGCTTCGAGGGCGCCGTGCGCGGACCGCGCGCCGTGGTGCGTGGCGGCGTGGGTCTCTTCCAGAACTCGCCGCAGACGCGACTCACCGGCAACGCGCTCGACCTCACGGGCCTGCCCTCGGGCATCCAGAATCTCTCGTGCGCGGGCGCCGCCGCACCGGCACCGGACTGGTCGACCTACTCGGCCGACCCGTCGCAGATCCCCGTGTTGTGTGCGGATGGTTCCAGCGGGACGGTCTTCTCCAACAGCCGTCCCAACGTTTCGCTCTTCTCCTCGGACTTCGCGCCGCAGCGTTCGCTGCGCTCGAACGTGCAGTGGAACGGACCGATCCTTGCCAACCGCTTCACCGCGACGATCGAGGCGACGTACTCGCTCAATCAGAACCAGCAGAGCTCCGTCGATCTCAACTTCAATCCGGCGCAGCGCTTCGCGCTGCCCGAGGAAGACAGTCGCCCGGTCTACGTGCAGGCGACGAGCATCGTGCCGCTCAACGGTGCGATCGCCCCGGGTGACAATCGTATCTCCACGTTGTTCAACCGCGTGACGAAGACCGTGTCCGACCTCGACGGCGTCAGCCGGCAGATCTCGCTCCGGCTCACGCCGACGCGCTTCAGCACCGGCTTCACGTACAGCGCCGCGTACGTCTATTCCAGCAATCGCGAACAGATCCGCGGTTTCCAGAACACCGGGGGCGACCCTCGGACCGTGGAGTGGACGCGTAGCAGCTTCGACACGCGCCATCAGATCAGCTACAACCTCGGCTACAACTTCTTCGACGCCGTGCGCGTGAACTGGTCGGGCAGCTTCCGCTCGGGCAACCCGTACACCCCTGTTGTCTCGGGCGACGTGAACGGCGACGGCTACAACAACGACCGCGCCTTCATCTTCGACCCGGCGACGGCGACCGATCCCGCGGTGGCCACGGCGATGCAGGCCTTGCTCGCCAGCACCAGCGGTGGCGCGCGCGAGTGTCTGCGAGCGCAGTTCGGCCGTATCGCCGGGCGCAACAGCTGCGAGGGACCGTGGACGCAGTCGGCGGTGCTGACCATGTCCTTCAACCCGCTCAAGTTCCGGCTGCCGCAACGCGCAACGCTTTCGGTGAACGTGTCCAATCCGCTCGCCGCTGCCGACATGCTCATTCACGGCGAGAACAACACCAAGGGTTGGGGTCAGGCCAACACGCCGGACGCCGCGCTGCTCTATGTCCGTGGCTTCAACCCCGGTACGCAGACCTTCCGCTACGACGTGAACCAGCGCTTCGGCAACATCGACCCGCAGCTCTCGGCCATCCGGGCCCCGGTCGCGGTGACCGTGCAGCTGCGCTTCGACCTCGGACCCACGCGTGAGCGGCAGCTGCTCATTCAGGCGCTCGATCGCGGCCGCACGACCACCGGCAGCAAGGCGCGTGAGCCGCAGTTGCGCGCGCAGTACGGCAACGCGGGACTCCCGAATCCCATGGCGACCATCCTGCGGCAGGCCGACACCCTCGACCTGCAGTCCGCGCAGGCCGATAGCCTGGCGACCATGAACCGCTGGTACCTCATCCGCCTCGACTCCATCTGGTCGCCGCTCACCAAGGAACTCGCGGCGCTGCCGGACAACTACAACCGCGAGCAGGTGTACGAGAAGTACACCAAGGCGCGTCAGGGCTCGGTGGATCTCCTCATCAAGCTCGCCCCGCGCATGAACGCGCTCCTCTCGAAGGAACAGAAGCGCAAGCTTCCGGCCTTCATTGCCAGCTACCTCGATCTCCGTTACCTCGCCTCCATCCGGAACGGAACGGCAGGAACCGGGTTCGGTCTCCCAGGTGGATTCACGCCAGGCGCCATCGGTGGCGGCGGCGGTGCCACGGTCATCCGTCGGCAATAACCGCAGTACCGGCGGTCAGTACCACGCAAACGCTCCCCGTTCGCCCTCTCTCAGGACCTTCGATGATTCGTCATCTCCGCACGTCATTCCCGCTCACCGCGATGGCGGCCGCTCTTGTCGCCGCGGTGGCGCTCCCGGCCGGCGCCCAGTCGAAACTCCCGCCGGTGCGGCAACTGCCGAACCCCACCGCGCGCACCACCGAGCCGCTCTCGGCCGTCTCGGCCGCGGTGCCGCTCCCCGGTGGCAAGGTGCTCGTGAACGACGTGCTCCAGCGTCGTGTGGTGATGTTCGACTCGGCGCTGACCATGATGTCCGTGGTCGCCGACTCCACCAGCGCGACCGCGAACGCCTACGGTGCGCGTGGCGGTGGTCTGCTCAGCTATCAGGGCGACTCGGCGTTGTTCATCGACCCTGTCTCGCTTTCGATGATGGTGGTGAATCCAGCGGGCGAGCTCACGACCGTGCGTGCCGTACCGCGTGCGGCGGAGATCAACCTCGTCGTCGGTGGCGCCGGTGGTCGCTCCGGCTTCGGGCCCGACGGTCGTCTCTACTATCGCAGTCAGAACCGCGCGCGGCCTGGCGCACGCAACGCGCGCCCTTCGGTCGGCAACTTCGTCATTCCCGAACTGCCTGACTCGGCGCCGATCCTCGGCGTGAATCTCGCCACGCGAAAGGTCGATACGGTCGCCGCGGTGAAGATCCCCAAGGTCGACATCAAGGTCTCGCAGGGCGTCGACGGGCAGGTGAGCGTCCAGACACGAATCAACCCGTTGCCGATGCTCGACGACTGGGCGTTGCTGAGCGATGGCACCATCGCCGTCGTTCGCGGGCATGACTTCCACGTGGACTGGGTCGCGCCGGACGGCAACGTCACCTCGTCGCCCAAGCTGCCGTTCGAGTGGCAGCGGCTGTCGGACGACGACAAGCAGATGGTGGTCGATAGCGCTCGAGATGCGATCGAGAAGCAGCGCGCCGAAGCGCAGCGGCTCATGGACGGTGCAGGTGGTCCCGCTGCGTTCTTCCAGGGTGGCGGCGGCGAGCGCGCCATGGCCGGGGTGTTCGGTGGCGGCGGTGGTGCCGCCGCCGGTGGCGGTGCACCGCCGCAGCGTGGTCAGGGAGGTCAGGGAGGGCAGGGTGGCGGAGGAGCCCAGGGCGCCCAGGGCGCTCAGGCGGGGCAGCGCGCGGGGGGTCCAGGCGGCGGTCCAGGCGGCGGCTTCCGCATCCCCACGGTCAATCTGGTGCCCGCGAACGAACTCCCGGACTATCGTCCGCCGTTCGGCCAGCAGTCCGCGCTTGGCGATCTCGATGGCAATCTCTGGGTGCGCACGTCCGCGCCCGGCGAGAAGGGCGGGGTGCTGTACTACGTGATCGCGCGGAACAACGAGATCATCGATCGGATCGAACTGCCGCAGGGCCGGATTCTCGCGGGCTTCGGCAAGAACGGACTGCTCTACACCGGCTTCCGCGACGCCGAGGGGAAAGCGTACCTCGAAGTGACGCGTTGGAAGTAGGTGATCCGAGAGTTACGACGAGGGCGTTGCGAGCGATCGCGGCGCCCTTGTTCGTTCCAGCGAGGCGACACCGGGAATCGTCTCGATTCCAGGACGGCGAGACGCCATGGCGACGCCCTCGCGAGTGTGAGATTCAATCTCTGACCATTTTTGTCCCCTTCACTTGTGCGTCCCCCAAGCGGCGGATTACACTACAAGTATAGCCGTTGAGAACGATTCTCATCGGCCAGTCTCACGTTTCATCTGCACTCGAGATGACCACACCGCGCTCACGTGAACTCCCCGTCTGCACCTGCCCGCTCGGCGACTCCGAGATGGGCAGCGAGTCGACGGTCGTCGCGATCGAGTGTGGGGAGAATGAGGCCTGCCGGCTCCGGGCTCTCGGCCTGTACGAAGGCGCCCAGGTGTCCGTGGTCGGGAAGCGCCACTGCCTCCTGGTCGATGTGAACGGCACGCGCCTCGCGCTCGGTGCTGACCTCGCCGAAGGGATCACGGTCCGACCGCAGGGTCGCGCCGCGCACTGACGTGACCGCCACTGCAGGCCCGGCGCGGCGTACCGCCACCGAGCCACTGCGAGTTGCCATCATCGGCAACCCCAATACCGGCAAGACCACGCTCTTCAACGCGCTCACAGGACTGAGCCAGCGCGTCGGGAACTTCGCGGGCGTCACCGTCGAGCGGGTCGAGGGCGCGTTCCGCATGGCCGATGGACGGCGCGTCGCCGTGCTCGATCTCCCGGGTTCGTATTCGCTCTCCGCCGGATCGCCCGACGAACGGATCGCACTCGAGGTCCTCCTCGACCGCGACGGGCAGCATTGGCGACCGCAGGTGGTGCTCGTCGTCGTCGACGCCTGCCATCTCGAGCGCAACCTGTTCCTCGCGAGCCAGGTCTGTGAACTCGGCATACCGGTCGTGATCGCGCTCAATCAGTTCGACATGGCGCAGGACCAGGGCATCCAGATCGATGTGCCCGCGCTGATCCACGAGATCGGCGTGCCGATCATCCCCACGGTGGCGTCGCGCGGCGAGGGCATCGAGCCGCTCAAGAAGGCGTTGTTCACCGCGGCCGAGTTGCCGCCGCCGGCGCGCCGATTCACCTTGCCGTCCGAGATCGAGGCGTCGCTGGCCCCGCTGGTGGCGCACTTGGAGAAGGGCGGATTCCCCTTGGGGACGGCGCGCATGGAAGCCTTGCGGCTCCTCGGCGTGCGGCGCGGCGAGGCACATCTCGCGGCGATCCCGGACCTGGCCGACGAACTCGATGCAGCACGTGACGCGATCCGTGCCGTGGGGCATACCCCGGAGCGCGAGGAGTCGGAAGCACGATACGGTTGGATCGGCGATCTCATGCAGCAGGCGGTCAAGAGACGTCAGGCGACGACCGAGTCCGTGTCGGACCGCATGGATGGCTTCGTGCTGCATCGTGTGGGCGGCCCGCTGATCTTCCTCGTGATCATGGCGTTGGTCTTCCAGTCGGTCTTCAGTTGGGCCGCTCCGCTGCAGGACGGCATCGAGAGTCTGATCCTCTGGATCGGGAGCGGCATCGCCGGCTTGCTGCCGCCGGGCGACGTGCAGTCGCTCATCGCGGACGGGGTGTTCGCGGGCGTGGGCTCGGTGCTCGTCTTCCTCCCGCAGATCGCCATCCTCTTCGCGTTCATCGGCCTGCTCGAGCAGAGCGGCTACATGGCGCGTGCGGCGTTCCTGATGGACCGCGTGATGCGTCGCGTGGGCCTGCACGGGAAGAGCTTCATCCCCATGCTGTCGGGGTATGCCTGTGCGGTGCCGGGCATCATGGCCACACGGACCATCGACGACACGCAGGAGCGCATGGCGACCATCATGGTCGTGCCGCTCATGTCGTGCTCGGCGCGGCTGCCCGTGTACGCGTTGCTGATCGCGACCTTCGTGCCAGCGCTCCCGATCATACCGGGGCTCGACCTGCAAGGCGCGACGATGCTCGCCATGTATCTGCTCGGCACCGTCGCGGCGCTGCTCATCGCGGCGCTCTTCAGGAAGACGCTGCTCCGTGGACCGGTGCGGCCCATGATCCTCGAGCTGCCGCAGTACCGCTGGCCGTCGCCGCGCTCGCTCGCGGTGTCGGTCTGGCAGCGCTGCCTCTTGTTCCTCCGCCGCGCCGGCACGGTGATCCTTGCGCTTAGCATCGTGCTGTGGGCGCTGGCCACCTACCCCAAGGCCGACGTCGATGCATCACTCACGCCGGAAGTGCAGCAGGAACAGCAGCTCGCCCACTCCGCGCTCGGGCGTTTCGGTCACGCGATCGAGCCGGTGGTCGCCCCCCTCGGCTATGACTGGAAGATCGGCGTGAGCATCGTGGCGAGCTTCGCGGCGCGCGAGGTCTTCGTCTCGACCATGGGCACCATCTACGGCGTGGGCGATGCGGACGACGCCGCGCTGCAGGACCGACTGAAGCGTGAGCGGCGCGCCGATGGCTCGCTCGTCTACACGCCCTTGATCGCGGTGGGACTCATGGTCTTCTACGTCTTCGCGTTGATGTGCATGAGCACCATCGCGGTGACCATCCGCGAGACGGGCGGCGGGCGACTCGGCTGGAAGTGGGCGGGCATCCAGTTCGCCTACATGCTCGTGCTCGCCTACGGCGCGGCGTGGCTCACGCTCGTGGGTGGCCGCGCGCTGGGGTTCGCGTGATGAAAGCCGATACCATAGTCGCGCTCTCGATCGTGGCCGCGGCGGTGGCCTTCCTCATCCGGCGCGCCGTGCTCCAGGCGCGCGCCCGGAAGGCGAAAGGTCCGGGCTGCGACAACTGCGCTCACTGACGCGCGGCGATCTCCCCGACGGCGATCTCCCGGGCACCCTTCCGTACCAAGTACCAGCGACCACGCACGGCGTCACCGGTCAGCACTGACGTCGCATCGGCCGCGAGTTTCGCGCCGTTCACCGAGACCGCGCCCTGCTGGATGAGTTTCCGCGCCGCAGTCTTGGAGAGCGCGAACGCCTGCTCGAGAACGCCGAGCACATCTACGGTGTGATCCTCGGTCGCGCTCACCCGCACGTATGGCATCTCCGCCGCCAAGGTGCTGAATACCGCTTCGTCGAGTGCATGGGCGTCGGCCTTCTTGTCGAACACGGTCTCCGACACTCGCTTCGCCACCGATGCGGCTTCGGCGCCGTGGACGAGCGTCGTCACCTCCCACGCCAAGCGCTTCTGCGCCTCGCGTAAGTGCGGCTCCGAACGGTGTGCGGACTCGACGCCCTCGATGGCCGCACGGTCGAGCAGGGTGAACGTGCGCAGCAGGCGGCCGACGTCCACATCCTCGGCGTTGATCCAGAACTGATAGAACTTGTACGGACTCGAGAGCGAGGCGTCGAGCCACACTGCACCGGACTCCGTCTTGCCGAACTTCTTGCCGCTGGAGTCGGTGAGCAGGGGGAACGTGAGGCCGTGGGCTTCGCCGCGTGCGGCGCGCCGCACGAGTTCGGTCCCCGCCGTGATGTTGCCGTACTGGTCGCTGCCACCCAACTGCAGCGTCACGGCGTCGTGGTTGTGCAGGTGCAGGAAGTCGTGCGCCTGCAACAGCATGTACGAGAACTCGGTGAACGAGATGCCGGCGTCCATGCGAGACTTCACCGAGTCCTTCTGCAGCATCCAGTTCACCGTGAAGTGCTTGCCGGTGTCGCGCAGGAACTCGAGCAGGGGCATCGGCCCGAGCCAATCGAGGTTGTTGCGGAACAGCACCCGCGTGCCCGCCTCCGCGCCAAGCGCGTTGGTCATCACGCGACGGATCTGCGTCTCGATGAGTGCGGCATTGGCGCGGATCTCATCCAACGCGCGGATCGGCCGTTCCTCGGATTTCCCGCTGGGGTCACCGATCAACGCGGTCGCGCCCCCCACCAATGCCACCGCCGTGTGTCCCGCCCGCGCGAGCCGTACCAGCCCCATGATCGAGACGAGGTTCCCCACGTGCAGGCTCTCGGCCGTGGGATCGAACCCGCAGTATCCGCGCACCGGTCCCTTGGCCAGCGCGGCGGCGCAGCCCTCGGTCTGTTGGAACAAGAGCCCGCGCCACTCAAGCTCCTCGAGCAGCGGCAGTGATCCGGCGGACGGAACGATCGTCATGCAGGAAAGGTAGGGGAGGTGGCCGCGTTGCCCCACCCCCCGACCGGGTCTAGCTTCCGCTCTACGCGATGAAACGCAAACTCCTGATCCTCAGCCTGGGCCTCGTGGGCCTCGGCATACTCGGCATGGCCGGGTTCGCGGCCTACTGGACCTGGTTCCTCTGCGCCGGCGACTCCTGCCCCTCGATCGAGCAGTTCGACGAATACAGGCCCGCACAGCCCGCACGTCTCTACGCCAACGACGGGCGCTTCATCGCCGAGGTCGGGCTGGAGCGGCGCTCGGTCGTACGCCTCGAACAGATCCCGCAGCACGTGGTCGACGCGTTCGTCATCACCGAGGACAAACGCTTCTATCGGCACGACGGCATCGACTACATCCGCATCGTCGGATCGGTCTGGGCCAACGTGAAGGCGCTGGGATTCGCCGAGGGCTTCTCGACGATCACCATGCAGCTCGCGCGCAACATCTTCCCCGAGCGTCTGACCAAGGAGAAGACGCTCATCCGGAAGTTCCGCGAGGCAAAGGTCGCGCGGGCGATCGAGAGGCGGTTCTCCAAAGAGCGCATCCTCGAGCTCTATCTCAATCAGATCTCGTTCGGCTCCGGCGCCTACGGCGTGGAGTCCGCGGCGCAGCGGTACTTCGGCCGACCGATCAACGAACTCACCGTCGCCGAGGGTGCGATGCTCGCCGCGCTGCCCAAGGCGCCGAGTCGCTACAATCCGCGTCGGTTCCCCGACCGCGCGATCCAGCGCCGCAACACGGTGCTCGAGCTCATGCGACGCGAAGGGGCGATCACCGATGCGGATGCGTCGATCGCGAAAGCCTATCCGCTCCGCCTGTACCGCCCCGCGCGCGGTGCCGGTGAGATCGCACCGTACTTCGTGGAATGGGTGCGCGCGGAACTCGCGAAGAAGTTCGGCCGACAGGCGTACGAGCAGGGTCTGCGGGTGATGACGTCGCTGGATCTCGACATGCAGGGCGCGGCCGAACGCGCGATGGAACGCCAACTGCGCGCCATCGAGGCGGGGGCGTTCGGCAAGTTCACGTATCAGACGTACGAGGAGTATCTCGCGCGCGCGGCATCGGGAACGGAGGAGGAGGGCGGGGCGGTCTCGCCGTACCTGCAGGGCGCGTTCGTCGCGATGGATCCGCGCACGGGCGCCATTCGCGCGCTCGTCGGTGGCCGCGACTTCGACGACTCCAAGTTCGACCGCGCCGTGCGTGCGCTCCGGCAGCCGGGCTCGACGTTCAAACCCATCGTGTACGCCACGGCGGTGCAGACGGGTCGCCCGCCGAGCTACTTCCTCGACGACGAACCGATCGAAGTGCCCCAACTCGACGGGTCACTCTGGAAGCCGCAGAACTACGATCTCAAGTTCGAAGGCCGCGTGACGATGCGTCGCGCACTCTACCAATCACGAAACCTCCCGGCCATCCGGCTCACGATGGAACTCGGTGAGAGCGGTGTCGTGGACATGGCGAAACGCTTCGGCCTCACCACGCGCGTGCCACCGTTCCCATCCATCGCGTTGGGCTCCGCCGACGTGTACCCGCTCGAGATGATCGCGTCGTATTCGACGTTCGCGAACCTCGGCTGGCGCGTCGCCCCCACGCCGATCCTTCGCGTGGAGACGCTCGACGGCCGTCGTCTCTTCGACGCGAACCCCGAGCGCGTGCAGGTGCTCGGACGCGAAGAAGCCTGGATCATGGTCGACATGATGAAGGACGTCGTCACGCGCGGTTCCGGGACGGCGGTGCGGCGCGGTGGCTTCACGCTGCCTACCGCAGGCAAGACCGGCACCACCAACGACTATACCGACGTCTGGTACATCGGCTACACCACGGATCTCGTCGCCGGCGTCTGGATGGGCTTCGACCAACCGAAGAAGATCAAGGACCAAGCCCAGGGCGGTCAGCTCGCGGCACCCGCGTGGACCTCGTTCATGCGTGAGGTCTACAGCCGCAAACCGTCGCCGCCGGATTGGCCGCGACCGGTGGGGATCATCGCGTTGCCGATCGACCCTGCCACTGGATTGCGCGCGGGACCCGCGTGCATGTCCGACTCCGTGCGCGTCGAGTACTTCCTGCCCGGCACCGAGCCGGTCGGCGAGTGCCGATCGATCGTCCCCTGAGTCCGGCCCACGCATGAGCGTGCGCACGCGCTACCACGCGCGATGGGTGGTGCCCGTCTCGCACCCTGCGATCGCGGACGGCACGGTGGTCACGGAGGACGATCGCATCGTGTGGGTGGGCCCGCGTGCCGACGCTCCGCGCGGTGGCACCGACGACGACCTCGGTGACGCGATCCTCGCGCCGGGGTTGGTGAATGCGCATACACATCTCGATCTCACCATGCTGCGCGGCGCGCTCGAGGACCTCGCGTTCGCCGATTGGGTCGGCACCCTGGTGCGTATCAAGCGCGAGATGCTCAGCGCCCCGGATCTCACCGACGCCGCGTTGCTGGGTGTCGCCGAGGGTCTCAGCGCGGGCATCACCACGTTCGCCGACACCGCCGACAACGACGCCCCCTTCCGCGCCATGCGTGCGCTGGGCGTGCGGGGCATCGCGTACCGCGAGGTGTTCGGCCCCGACCCCGCGCAGCGCGATGCATCGCTCGCCGCGCTCGATGTCGCCGTGCGCGCGATGCGCGCGCACGCCACACCTCTGGTGCGGGTGGGGGTCTCACCGCATGCACCGTACTCCGTCTCCGACCCGCTCTTCGCCGCGGTCGCCGCGTACGCGTCGGAGCATGACCTGCCGGTCGCCGTGCACATCGCCGAGAGCGACGCCGAGGATCAACTCGTCAAGAACGGCAGCGGCCCCTTCGCCGAGCGCCTCCGTGCGCGTGGCATCGCGGTGGGCGCGCGCGGGGCCACGGCTCTCACACTGCTCGACCGCGCGGGGCTGCTGCGTGCGGGGACACTGCTCATCCATTGTGTGCGCGTGAGTACCGCGCAGACCGTGCAGATCGCTCAAGCCGGCTGCGGGGTGGCGCACTGTCCGGTGAGCAACGCCAAGCTCGGCCACGGCGTCGCGCCCTTGCTCGACCTCTTCGCAGCGCACGTGCGCGTTGGCCTCGGCTCTGACTCGATGGCGTCGAACAACACCATGGACCTTCTCGCCGAGGCACGTCTCGCGTCGCTGCAGCAGCGCGCGCGCTCACAGCGCGCCGACGTGCTGCCCGCTGCGGCCGCCCTCCGGTTGGCCACACTCGGCTCGGCCGAGGCGCTGCGGCTCGAGCACGTGATCGGTTCGCTCGAGGTGGGAAAACAGGCCGACCTCGCGGCATTCGAGGTTCCAGCGGTCGGCCAGCCAGTGGTAGACCCCGAGGCGGCACTCGTGTTCGCACATACGGCATTGCGAGCGCGTCGCGTCGTCGTGGCCGGATCGTTGCGGGTGCGTGATGGTGTGGTGCTGGGGCTTGACCCCACCACGGCCGGCCGTGTCGCCGACACCGCTCGACGTGTCTCGGAGTGGCGCCGCGCGCATCACGCTGGTTAGACTTCTGAGACCTCTCTCCATACAGGGGGTGTGCGTGACCGTCGGTTGTCTCGCCCTCAATGCGTCGTTCGAACCTTTGACGATGGTCCCGCTCAAGCGGGCCCTGCGTCTGGTCATCGACGGCAAGGCCGAGATCGTGGAAGCGGACCGTGAGCGCTCCGTTCGCTCGGAGCACTTGGCCCTGCCACGCCCCGCGGTCATCCGGTTGCGGAAGTTCGTGCACGTGCCGCGCCGCTTCCGCCGTCAGGTCACCAACACGTTCCTGTTCGCACGCGACAGCTACCGCTGCCAGTACTGCGGGCGCTGGAGTTTCGAGCTGCGTCCGCGCGAGTCGCTCACCCGTGACCACGTGGTGCCCATCTCGCGAGGCGGGATGAACATCTGGACGAACGTCGTGACCGCGTGCTCGAGCTGCAATACGCGCAAGGCGAACCACCTCGTGGATGAGTGCGGCATGCATCTCCTTCACGCGCCGGTGGAGCCGCACTTCGTGCATCTCTCGTGGGCGGTGCGTCGTCTGACGCCCACGCAGTCGCGCTACATCAAGCTGTTCTACGGCGCGGACGTGGTGCAGCAGCTCGAGGCGGCGGAGCGGCGCAATGGCGGGCGGTTGCCGCTCGAGGCGCAGCAGCTCTAGCGCGCCACCGGACGGAACGTCGGACTGCGCTCGCTGAACTCGCGGCGCTCCCCGCCCAGCAATCGCGTGGCCAAGGTGCGGAACCCGCGTGTGAGTGCGCTGCCCGGGTTCCGATTGCCGCTCATCGTCGGCTGCAGCTCGCCGCGGAGCCAACGGTTCATCTCCTCCAGATCCGACCCGGAGAGCGCGATGATCTCGATCGTCGCAAGATAGTAGAACCGACGGTTCTCCGCCGGCGCGCTGATCGGCACACGCACCGGGCGCGCGACGGCGGCCTCGGCATCCTCCAGCCGCGTGAACGACCCGAGCGAGAGCGGTCGGCCACCGACGACTTGGATCACCTCGTACTTCTGTTCGATCGCACTCAGCTGCACGACGACGTCCCAGTCGACGCTGCGCTGGAGTTCGTCGAAGATGCGACCGTCCGCCCAGAGCTCCAAGCGGAAGTGCAGCCGCGCCGGGAAGCCGCTCTGGAGCAGCTCCCTGATGTACCGGTCGCTCAAGACCGAGCGCGAGCGCACAAGCGGCCCTTCGACCGTGAGTCGCGTCGCAGTGGGAAGCTGGATCTCGGCTCCTGCACGCGCCTGAGCCGCGAGCGGCGCCAACGGCGCCGTCGCGGCCCACACCAACGCAGCGACCAGAGTTCGTCGCCGCACCGTCAGAAGCGGCGTCCCATGCGCACGATCACGTTCACCGGTTCATCAGAGGTGGAGACGGCCTTCGCGAGATAGATCCCGATCGACCCGAAATCGATCCCGGCGCCGATCGACGTGCGGAACGTCGAGAGCGGCGGGATTCCTTTCGCATGCCCGATGCCGGGTTGTCCGGTGGGTGTCTTCCACCCACGACCCGCATCGGCATACAGCACCCACGCCGGCGACATATCGAAGCCCGGCTGCCACCACCGATCGCCATCGAACCAATCGTCCCAGTCGAAGCCGATCGACTGGCGCAACTCTACCTGAGCGAGCGCGATGCGATCGCACAATCCCGGACGCCCCGGCCATGTGGAGATCGTGCCGCACGTGAACACATCGGGTTCGACACTGTTCAGGCGACGGAAGTCATATCCATCGAGCGCGCCCGGACCCGACATGGTGAACCGACGCTGCATGGGCAACGAATCACCACCGAGCGAACCGCCAGCGACCACGCGCAGGTTGAGTTCGGTACCCGGGGAGATGCGATTGTAGCGCCGGGCGTCGATGAAGCCTCGGGTGTACGTCACATCCTCCGCTGGCTGCGCGATGCCGAGCGGTCCCGGGTTGCGCACGACGCTGCCGCTGCCGCGCTCGAGATCCGCGTTGATGTACCAGCCGCCGCGCCATGGCGAACGCACCCGTTCACGTGTGTCGATCCGCAGGCGCGCGGACGCGAGGTCCACGCGACCCGGGTCGAACGTCGAGTTCACACGCCAGCGCTCGTCGTCGCGGAACAGCGTGAACGGACGGCGCTCGGCCACGGAGCGCCACTGCTCGGAGCCAGCGACCGCGCTGAGCGAGACCTCCTCGCCGAGTCGCAGTCCGAACGACGCCTCCCAGCCGTGGCGGCCGTAGTAGTCGCGCATGTCGCGCTTGAGCAGGAAAGAGGCGAGTCCCGACTCGGTGTCGGTGAGCTGCCATGACTCCACTGGTGCGATCACATCGAACAGGCGCCCGCCGATGACCAGTCCATTGCGAACACCGAGGCGGAGGTCGGCCTTGGCATCGTGACCGAGTGTGCCCCGATCCCACCGGATGGGCTCCGCAGAGCGCACCACGCCGAAGGCCTCCACTTCCACGCGACCCCACGACGTCGGCCGACGGAAGCGCGGACCGACCAGGATCGGCAGTCCTTCCACGCGATTGTACGTCTTCGCGGCGACGAAGAACAGATCGGTGTACGACTCACCGCGTGAACGCCCCGGACGATCGAAGTGCGGACGCCAGTCAGCCGAGCGACCTTCTTCGGGGACGATGCGTCCCTCATCCATGGTGTAGCGCAGCAGTTCCGCCTGCGTGCGTACTTCGCCGTCGACGGTCACGCCGTCCTCACGCGTGAGCGTCCCGCCGACGATCACGAGATCGCGTCGGATCCGCGCGCCCGTGCGTAGTCTCACGTCTGCGTTGATCGCGACGAGGGTGCCGGTAATCGTACCGCTGATGTCGACCGGACCGTTCAGGACCGCGACGTCGGACGCGACCTCCCGATCGGCCGGCACATCGTATGGGCCGTTGACGCGGATGGTCCCCTCGGCATTGTGCACCTCCACGGCCTGCAACAGGGTGCTGGCAGGACGCGGACGTTGCTGCGCCGCGAGAGAGGACGACGCGAGGAGGACGAGCGCGAGAAGTATTCGAACGCGAGACATCACAGAACTCCAGGGTTACAGGCTGCAGCCTACCAAGGCAGGGCGCGTGCCGTCGTCGAGCCATGCGGCACTGCCGAGGCAAACCGTTGTCTGTCCAGCACCTGCGGGAACTATACCGACGCGTCGTGTCCGTGCGCTGCCGCGGAGCGTGTCACGGACGACGTGTCAGAAGCGGACGCTTGCGTGCGCTGCCGATCACTCACCAGCACTCGCGAGCCCTAACCGCTTCATACGCCGATAAAGGTTCGGGCGGTCCGTCTGCAAACGTCGTGCGGCTTCCGCCACAACGCCGTTCGCCGCCGAGAGCGCGCGCTGGATGAGCAGTCGTTCGTATTCATCCAGCGCGTCGGCGAGACCCACGTCGAGCCGCTCGGCGTCCGGGAGTGCGGTCGGGCGCGCCGTCGGTGATTCGCCGGCCGGGAGCACACTCGCCACTTCGCTCGCCCCGATCGGCTGACCAGCGAACAGGATGGCCAGACGTTCGACGATGTTCGCGAGTTCACGCACATTGCCGGGCCAGCGGTACCGCGTGAGCGCCTCGACACCGTCGCTCAACCACTGCGGTGCAGCCTGACCGCTGCGCCGCCGATTGAGGGCCGCGAAGTGCGACACCAAGGCCGCGATGTCACCCGGCCGCTCGCGCAACGGCGCGATCGACATCGGGATCACGTTGAGTCGGAAGAACAGGTCCTCGCGGAACCGCCCCTCGCGTACTTCCTTCGCGAGGTCACGGTTCGTCGCCGCGAGGATGCGTACGTCCACCTTGATCGGCTTGGCCGCACCTACGCGTTCGATCTCCCGTGCCTCGATCGCCCGCAAGAGCTTGGCCTGCGCCTCGAGCGAGAGTTCGCCCACCTCGTCGAGCAATAATGTGCCTGTGTGCGCCAGTTCGAACCGGCCGATGCGACGGTCGGTCGCACCGGTGAACGCGCCGCGTTCATGGCCGAACATCTCGCTCTCCACCAGGTCCCGCGGGATCGCCGCACAGTTCACTCGTACGAACGGCTTGTCCTTGCGAGGGCTCTGCGCGTGGATGGCCGCCGCCACGAGCTCCTTGCCCGTCCCCGACTCCCCGCCGATCAGCACGCGCGCATCGCTCGGTGCGACCCGCGCGATCATCTCGCGCACGCTGCGCATCGCCGGACTGTCTCCGACGAGATCGCCCGCCAATCCGAGGTCCGCACGCAGCGCCGAACGTTCGCGGCGTGCCTGGCGCAGTTCGAGCGCACTGGAGAGCGAGAGAAGCACGCCCTCCGGGGTGAGTGGTTTCTCGAGGAAGTTCACCGCACCGAGTCGTGTGGCCTTCACGGCATCGGCGAGTCCGGCGCGTCCCGACATCATCACCACGGGGAGATCAGGGAACCGCGCGCGCAGTTGTTCGAGCAGTTCGAGCCCGTCGGTAGGCCCGGGCATCATCAGGTCGAGCAACACGAGGTCCGGCTCGTACTCCACGGCGCGCGCGAGACCGGACGGCGCGTCGCTCGCGTCGCGGACCTCGTATCCCTCGGCGCCGAGCAGGGCACCGACCATGCGCCGGATGTTCGGTTCGTCGTCGACGATGAGGATCGAAGGCATCGCGGACTTACTCGCGCGGTGGCAGGATGTTCGATCTCTCGCGTTCGGCGAGCAGCTTGGTCACGAAGCGCTGTCCTTCGCTGATCCGTTCGATCTCCACGGCCATCGCCTCCACGGCCTGTTCGATCCGCTCAAGGCGCCGCCCTTGTTCCGGGTCAGCGGGTGCTCGAGCGGCCTCGAGTTCCTTGCGCCGATTGATCGACCGCACGATCGGCACGCCGAGCGCGACGATGATGACGGTGCTGAAGAAGCCGACGATCCCGACGATGTCTTCCATTACTCGAATGCTCCGTGATGACTTTCGGTGACCAACGGGAAGCGAAGACGGATCTCCGTACCCGCGCCGGGCGTGCTGGTGGCTTCGACGCGCCCGCCGTGGGCCACCACCGTCTGCTTCACGATCGCGAGACCGAGACCGGTGCCACCCGTCTTCGCGGTGACGTACGGCTCCCAGATCCGCTCGATCGCCTCGGGGGCGATCCCCACACCTTCGTCCTTCACTACGATCACGGCCTCCGGCGTGCCGCCCGGCCCTGCGGCGGACGGACGCCGCGACTCCACCGCGACCCGCACGTGGATCGGCCCCCGTCCGCCGGTCGCCTCGACCGCGTTGAGCAGTACGTTCGAGAGCGCACGATGCAGTGCGTCGTGCTGCCCCATCACCAGCGCTTCCTGCCCGGCGTCGACGGTCACCGCGAGCTTCGCGGGGACGATCGTGCGCACGGCCTCCCGCGCCAGATCGGCGAGGTCGATCCTCGCCGTGGGACCCTCCGGCAGCCGACCGAACTGCGCGAAGCTCTTCGCCATCGCCTCCAGTCGTGTCGACTCCGTGTCGAGTACCTCCAACGCGTCCTTCTGTTCCGGCGCCGCGCTCCGGCGCAGACTCGCGATCGCGAAACGGATCGGCGTGAGCGGGTTCTTGAGCTCGTGCGCGACTTGCCGCGCGGACTCCCGGAATGCGCTCAGGCGCTCGGCTTCGATGGTCGCGCGGCGTCCGGCTTCAAGGTCGGAGGCCATCTGCCGCATCGAATCGCGGAGCGCGCTGAACTCCGGTGCGCCGCGACGTTCATCTTTCGCTGGCAGGGGCAGACGCTCGGCGCGAGCGATGAAGCCGGTCCACATGACCAGTTCGTCCAGCGGACGCGAGAGCAAGCGGCTCAGGTGGCCCGCGACACGCGAGGCGATGATGGTCAGGAGGACCACGGCGACGAGCGATGCGAGCACGGCGTTCCGCACGCCCCGGTTCACGACAAAACCGAACCGCAGCGCCTGCAATCGCGACTCGCCGAGCTGGGCCTGATGTGAGGCCAGTGCGGAGTCGGCCTCGGGGGACCCAGGCCGTTCGCGCGCCAAACGGATCGCCCGTTCTCCGCTTTCTGCCACCTGTTGCCAGGCTCCGGTGCCGCTGATCTCCGGTAGGATGCTCGTGGCGAAGCCGCTCCACGCCAGCGTCAGGATCAACGCGGGCACGAATGCGAAGAGTGCGAGGATGACAAACAGCCGGGTTCGGAAGCGAGAGTGCTTCACGCGACTCCTAGGGCCCGTACGCGGTCGGGAGAAGAGGGTTTCGCTCTCCAAACGATAGCCACTCGGCGAGCCCCACGCACGGTCCAAGTCGGCCCCCCACTGTCATTTGCGACGCCGTTCGCTATTATTCACCTCGGGACGCGCTTAGCGCGTCGATGATCGGTCGCCCTCAGGGCGCGGGATCATCGGCACGCCGAGCGCTCCCAAGCGTTTCAACTGCGGGCTCCGCGTCCGCGCCAGTGGCGTCCTCCGGACTGAGTCATCGTCCAGATGAGTGGCTGAGCGCGTTCGCCCCCGCGCACTCGATGCCGTTTCGTCGGTCGTGCTCGATGCACGATCCCAAGCGGCGACATTACACAGGCGATTCACGCCAGGATCAGATGCATCCACGTACCAATCTCACCGCGTCCGCGCGTCCTGCGCGCGCCGCGGTGGCCCCATTGCACCGGGGCCCGCAAGCGTTGTCTGCCGGCGCCCATCCCCACGCGCCCAACGCTGCCCTCCTCATCGACTTCGACAACGTCACGATGGGGATCCGCTCCGACCTGCAGACGGAGCTCCGCAACCTGCTGTCCAGCGCGATCATCTCCGGCAAGGTCGCCGTGCAGCGCGCCTACGCCGATTGGCGCCGCTATCCGCAATACATCGTGCCGCTCAGCGAATCGTCGATCGACCTGATCTTCGCGCCGGCCTACGGCTCCTCCAAGAAGAACGCGACCGACATCCGCTTGGCGGTCGACGCGATGGAGCTCGTGTTCACGCGCCCCGAGATCGGCACGTACATCCTGCTCTCCGGCGACTCCGACTTCTCGTCGCTGGTGCTCAAGCTCAAGGAGTACGGCAAGTACGTCATCGGGGTGGGCATCCGCGAGTCGTCCAGCGATCTGCTCGTGCAGAACTGCGACGAGTACTACTCGTACAACGCCCTCGCCGGCCTGGTGAAGACGGGCGACGAGACCGGCACCAAGAAGTGGGATCCCTGGGAGTTGGTGACCGAAGCGATCACGCGCATGCAGAAGAACGGCGACGTGATGCGCTCCGACCGCCTCAAGCAGGTCATGCAGGAGATCGACGCGACGTTCGACGAGAAGGACCTCGGCATGTCGAAGTTCTCGCGCTTCTGCATGGAGGCCTCGCAGAAGGGGCTGCTCCACGTGCACAAGCTCGAGAACGGGCAGCTCGAAGTCGGCCCGGCGCGCGGCAAGACCGGTGACGTCGCCGCCGCGCCGGCGGCGCCTGCCGCAGAGCGCAGCGAGGGTCCGCGGGAGGAGCGCGAAGGGCGTCGTCGTGGTCGCCGCGGGCGCGGTGGACGTGGTCGTGATCGCGAGGATCGTCCGCGCGATGCCGAGGCGACACCGGTCGAAGGCACGGTGGTCGTCGAAGACTCTGCCGCGCCGGCCGTGGCCGAGTCGGCCGCTGCGCCGTCCCGCCCCGAGCGCGGTGGTCGTCCGCCGCGTCAGGAGCGCCCGCGTTCGCATCACGCTCCGCGTCCGTCCGGTGATCCATCGATCGGCGCGGCCGGTATCCGCCTCACGCGTGACGAAGCGTTCGCGCTGGTGCGCGATGCGGTCGCCGCCGTCGCCAGCGGGGAGGACCCGGTGCCGAGCGAGGCGGTGCGTGTGAAGGCGCACGCGCTGCTCGGCCGCGACAGCGAGTCGCTCTCCGAGCGCAACTTCGCGCGCATCCTCATGGACGCGCACGACGTGGGCATCATCGATCTCCGCAAGCGCGGCGAGGCGTTCGAGGTGATGGCCACTGCCGGTGTCTCGTCGATCGCCGATCAGTTGGCGGTCGCTGAGGCCGCGGCCACTCCTGCTCTCGCGCCGAGTGCGCCCGCGCCGCGTGGCATGGGACAGCGGTCGGTGCCGTCGCGCGGTCGGTCGGGCACGAAGCCCGCGATCTCGCCGTCGCTGTTGCTCCTGGGTGTCGTTGAAGACCACGCGCCGGTGAGCGCGCCGGTCGCCGCCGCTGCCGTTGAGGCGGATGCGCCGAAAGGCAAGGGGAAGAAGGCGGCCAAAGCGGTGAAGCCGAAGGCGGAGAAGGCCGAGAAGTCCGAGAAGGCCGAGAAGGCGCCCAAGGCGAAGGCCGCCAAGAAGGCGCCGAAGAAGAAGGCTGAGTAAGGGGTCGTGGTGGGGCCGGGAACTGCTTTCACCACAGAGGGCACAGAGAACTGCCACTGCGGAGGACTGCTACCACAGGGGCACAGGGTGCACAGGGGACCGGCAGGGAGTTTGTGAGTCCTTGTGAACCGCGGTTCGGCTCACCTAAGTGCAACTGAGAAGAACGACAAGGGCGCGGCGGACAGATGTCCACCGCGCCCTCGTTCGTTTTTTCAATTGTCGGCGACTTCAAGCGACCCCGACGTCGATTGCCCGCCGTTCCCCCTGCGCCCCCTGTGCCCCTGCGGTAGAGCAGTGGCCGTTGTAGTTCTCCGCCTGTCTCTGTGTCCTCTGTGTCCTCTGTACCCTCTGTGGTGAAGCAGTTCGCCCCCACGCCTGGACCATCTACTTGAGCACCCCAGCCTTCCTCCCCACCGCCTGGATCGTGCGCACCGCGAAATCGAGATCCGCCCGCGTATGCGCCGCCGAGATCTGACACCGCAACCGCGCCGTCCCATGCGGCACCACCGGGAACCCGAACCCGGTCACGAAGATCCCCTCGGCCAGCAACATCTCGCTCATCCGGATCGCATCTGCCGTCTCGCCGACGATGATCGGCACGATCGGGGTCTCGCCCTCGAGCGGATTGAACCCGGCGTCCTTGATCGCCGCACGGAAGTAGTTGGCATTCTCGCGCAGCGTGGTCACGCGCTCGGGGTGCGCTTCGAGGAACTCGATCGCCGCCAACGAACTCGCGGCCACGGTGGGCGGCAAGGCGTTTGAGAACAGCTGCGGACGCGAACGCTGCGTGAGCGTGTCGCAGAGTGCGGCCGGGCCCGCGACGAAGCCACCCGCCGCACCACCCAGCGCCTTCCCGAGTGTCGACGTGATCACATCGACCTCACCCAGCACGCCGAAGTGCTCGGCCGTGCCACGGCCCGTCTTGCCGAGCACGCCGGTGGCATGCGAGTCGTCCATCACGACGATCGCGTCGTGGTCCTTGGCGATCTGCAGGATCTGCGGCAACTTCGCGACGCTGCCCTCCATGGAGAACACGCCGTCGGTCCAGATGATACGCCGGCGCGCGCTCTTGTTGGCCTTGAGCTTCGCCACGAGGTCATCGAGGTCGCTGTGCTGGTACACGCCCGTCGTGCACTTGGTGATCGACTTGGCGAGGCGGATGGAATCGATGATCGACGCGTGGTTGAGCGCGTCGGAGACCACGAAGTCGCCTTCCTCGGCGATCGTCGCCGTGAGGCCTTCGTTGGCGTTCCACGCCGATACGAACGACATCGCCGCTTCGGTCCCTGCGAGTCGCGCGATCGCCGTCTCGAGCTCGCGATGTACCGTGAACGTGCCGCAGATGAAGCGCACACTCGCCGTGCCCGCACCGTATTGCCGCAGTGCGCCGATCCCCGCCTCGACCACCTCAGGTTCGTTGCACAACCCGAGATAGTTGTTGGAGCTGAGGATGAGCACCTCACCTCGCCCCTCCATCTGCACCCGCGCCGCCTGCGGCGAGTCAAGGAAGTTGAGCTTCTTGAGCGTGCCCTTCGAGGCGAGGTCGTCGAGTCCGCTCTGGAGGGTGTTGATGAAGGTCTTGTTCATGGAGACGGCTGGTGGGAGGTGTTAGGTGGGAGGTGGGCGGGGTGGGGAACGGCGGAGGGAGCGGCGCGGGAAAGGCCGCCCGAACGGGGGCCTCCTCACACCTCGAACCTCACAGCTCGAAGACGACCTTGCCCGCCTCCCCAGCCTTGATCACTGCGATCGCGTCCGCATGTCGCTCCAACGGGAACCGATGCGTGATCACCGGCGTCGGGTCGAACTGGCCGGCGCGAAGGAACTGCGTCATCTGGATCCACGTGTCGTACATGCGACGCCCCACGACGCCGTAGACCGTGATGCCCTTGAATATCACCTCGGTCGCGAAGTCCACGTCCATGGGCTTGGCCGGGATGCCGAGCATCTGCACGCGGCCGCCCACGCGCACCAGCGCGAAGCCCTGATGGATCGCGGCGGGCACGCCGCTCATCTCCAGCACCACATCCACGCCTAATCCGTGCGTCGCGGCCTTGACGGCCGCATCGGCATCCTTCGGATGGACTGCCGAATGCGCGCCCATGCGCCGAGCGAGCTCCAAGCGCTTGGGATTCACGTCGCTGGCGACGATATGGGAGGCGCCCGCCGCTTTCGCGATGCCCACCGCGAAGATGCCGATCGGGCCGCAGCCGGTCACCAGCACCGTCGCGCCGGGCAGCTCCGTCCCGTGCAACGCCGTGTGGAACGCGTTGCCCATCGGATCGTGGATGCCACCGATCTCGAACGGGATGTCGGCGTCCAGGTGCCACACGTTCGTCGCCGGCATCGCGATGTAGTCGGCGAACGCACCATCACGATCCACACCGATGATGCTGGTGTTCGGGCACACATGCGCGTTGCCCGTTCGGCACAGATGGCATCGGCCGCAGACGATGTGACCCTCGGCAGTCACGCGGTCACCGATCTTCACATCCGTCACCAGCGAGCCGACCTGCTCGACCACGCCGGCGAACTCATGGCCGACGACGAACGGCGGCTTGCAGCGCCCCTGCGCCCACGCGTCCCACTCGTGGATGTGCACGTCGGTGCCGCAGACACCGGCGGCCTTCACGCGGATCAGGACTTCGTCGTCGCGGATCTGGGGAACCGGGACATCCTTCAGGACGAAACCTTGTGCTGCAGCTGCTTTCACCAGAGCGCGCACCGGGGACTCACAGTTGATGTTCGAGAGGGAGTATATTTGACCGGCGACAGCGCGCGTTGTGAATCTGAATCCGCGAGCGATGCGTCGACCTAGAAACGTCGCCGAGCCCGTGATCGATGGAAAGGGGGAGGAGCAATCTGGACACGCGCGAATCGAGCACCGAGACGGGCGCCAGACACAGCGACGCGTCTCGCTCGCTGATCCTCGCCATCGCGTGTTCCCTGCTCGGCGTCGTGATCCTCTGGACGATTCCGAAGCTCGGGCACTTTGAAGGAGCGCTGATCCCGTGGCCCGCGCACGGGATCGCAGTGGCGATTCTGCTCGCCGCTCCGCGCAACTCCCGAGTCGGCGTCGCGCTCGGGATCGCGATCGCGTCGCTGCTTGGAACGTCAGTCAACGCCATCAGCATGCAGGTGACCTGGCTACGTGCGCTCAGTGCGACATCGCAGCTGGTCGGTCAGACCGTCTTGGTGGTGTTCCTTTTCTTGAAGGTCGCTGGGGAACGATCCCCCCTCGAATCCACCACGGCGTACTCGAAGCTCCTGGTCGTGACGACCTTGGGCACCATCCCGATCGCGGCGCTCGCCTCTGCGATCCTCGCGATCGCCGGCCGCGATGCGGTACCGGGGTATACGCTCGGCAGCTGGTGGGTCGCAGCGGCGACCTCCATGGGCGCGATCGTGGGCGGCCTGCTCACCATCCTGCCGGGCGCGCCTCGGTCGGTCGCGGGCCGTTCGCTGAACACGCTGGAGTTTGCCGTACTCGGTCTCGCGTACGCCATGACGCTGAGCTCGGCGTACTGGGACGTCCCGATCTTCGGCGTGGCGATGCCGCCGGCGGTCGCCACGCTGCCGTTCCTAGCATGGGCGGGAATCCGCTTCGGCGTTCGCGGGTTCGGCGTGATCGCCGCGGCGCTGATCGTCGCCGTGATCGTCGCCGTGTGGACCGACGTCGGACCGTTCTCCCGGCTGGACGACAACAGTCTGGACCGGTTCCGTCGCAGTTGGGTCTACCTCGCCTCGTTGATCGGCCCGGCGATGATCTTCCCGATCGCGGTCGCCGAGCGTGCCGAGGCGGAGCGCCGTGCGCGCACGGCGCTCGCGCAGTTCCAGGCGATGATCGCCGGGGTCTCGGACCTCATTGCCGCTGTCGATCGCGATCTCGTACTCGTCGCCGCCAATCCGAGCTGGTTGCGTGCCTTCCAGTCGCTCTACGGAGCCACGCTGAAGCCGGGCGACTCACCCACCGAGGCATATGCGCTTGCGCCGGCCCACCGGGACCTCGCCGTAGGCCTCTGGAGACGAGCACTCGCCGGCGAGCGGTTCACTGTGGATCGGGTGATGGGGGATCCGGCTCATCAAGTCGCCGAGTTCGAGGTGACCTATTCGCCGGTGCTCGATGAGCGCGGCGAGATCGTCGGGGCCTCGCAAGTGCTGCGCGACGTGACTGTGCGCCGCCAGCGCGAAGCTGAGCAAGCGGAGGCCCGGCGCATGGAGAGTGTCGGACGGCTCGCGGGTGGCATCGCGCATGACTTCAACAACCTGATGACCGCGGTGATGGGGTACGCCTCGCTGGTGCGCAGTTCGATGCCCAACGACGACCCGCGGGTCGCCGATGTGGCGGAGGTCGAGAAAGCAGCGATGCGCGCGGGCAACCTGACCCAACAGTTGCTGGCGTTCGCGCGGCAGCGGCAGGTTCAGCCGCGCGTCGTCGACCTCGGTGAACTCGTGACGGGACTGACAGGCTTGCTCGCGCCCCTCCTCGGGACCCGCCTCGCGCTGGAGGTGGATGTCGAACCCTCCCTCCGTCCGGTGCGACTCGACCCCACCCAGTTCGAGCAGGTGATCATGAACCTCGCGATCAATGCGCGCGACGCGACGCCGGATGGCGGACGACTGCGCATCGTTGTCAAGAACGAAGAGCGCGCCGGCACGCGCGGCGTGGGGCTCTCCGTCGCTGACGACGGCACGGGGATGACCGACGAAGTCCGTGCTCGCATCTTCGAGCCCTTCTTCACCACGAAGACACTCGGCGAGGGCACCGGGCTCGGACTTGCGACGGTGCATGGGATCGTGCACCAGGCAGGGGGGCAGATCACCGTCGAGAGCTCGGTCGGCGTGGGCACCACCTTCCGGCTGTTCTTCCCTGGAGACCCGTCGCCGTAGTCGGTTGGCGCGCGACGCCCGCGCGCCATGCCCTCGCACGGCACCCGCGCCGCGCAAACCGTTCACGGAGCGCAGGTGTCTCACCGAGCGATGCGCCACGCGGCACCGCGGAGCGCCCGTCGCTCGCTTCGGCCTCTCCGGGCCGTATATTCGCAGAGGCCCGACGGCGTCGGTCGCGTCGGGGTCGAAGTCGGGGTCGAAGTTGGGGTCGCAGTCGGCGACCTCGCCACACCAGCACGAGGGAATCGCGTGACCGCTTCACGTCGGGAGTTCCTCCAGCAGTCCGCGGCCGCTGCCGCCGCCGTCGGACTCGCCTCCTCGCTCGCGCGCCCTGTCGCCGCGCAGCCGCACGTCTTCCAAGGCGACCCTTCGCACAAGGAACTCGTGCTCCGTGCGATCGACGCCGCCAAGTCTGCCGGCGCCGAATACGCTGACGCACGCATCTCCAGCGCCCGTTCGCAGAACATCGGGACGCGCGAGAAGCGCGTCACCAACATCGGCGACAACGAGACCTTCGGATTCGGTGTGCGCGTCCTCGTGCGCGGGGCCTGGGGCTTCGCGGCCTCCAGCAACCTCACCGCGGACGAAGTCACCCGCGTCGCGCGGCAAGCCGTCGCCCAAGCGCGAGCGAACGCCGCTGCGATGGTCAAGCCGGTTGAACTCGCGCCCGTCCATCACCCACCGGTGCCCAACGGTGTCTGGCGCAGCCCCATCAGGATCGATCCGTTCGCGGTCGCCATCGAGGAGAAGGTCGCCTACCTCCTCGAGGCCAACGCCGCCGCCCTCGCCGCCGGCGCGCGCTTCGTGAACTCGCAGATGTTCTTCCTGCGCGACGAGAAGACGTTCGCCAACACCTTGGGCACGGTCACACAGCAGACCATCTACCGCGCGCAGCCCGGCATGACGGTCACGATGGTCTCGCCCGACAACCGCGACTTCCAGACGCGGCAGTCCACCGACATCCAGCCCAAGGGGCTGGGCTACGAGCATGTGCTCGACGCCGACCTCAAGCGCCACGCCGCCCGCTGGTCCGAGGAAGCCAAGCAGAAGCTCACCGCCAAGCCGGTCGAGGTGGGCCGCTACGATCTCATCCTGCACCCGACGCATCTCTGGCTCACCATCCACGAGGCCATCGCACATCCCACCGAACTCGACCGCGCGTACGGCTTCGAAGCCAACTACGCCGGCACGAGTTACCTCGCGCCGCCCGAAGACAAGCTCGGCAAGTTCCGCATGGGGCCGAGCTTCATGAACGTGCTCGCCGATCGTTCGGCGCCGGGCTCGCTCTCCGCCTGTGGCTGGGACGACGAAGGGGTGCAGCCCGAGGACTTCTATATCGTGAAAGACGGGATGTTCGTGGACTACCAGACCACGCGCGAGCAAGCGATGTGGCTCGACTGGTGGTACAAGCAGCAGGGCAAGCCCACACGCTCGCACGGATGCTCGTACGCGCAGACCTGGGCCGACGTGCAGTTCCAGCGCATGCCCAACGTGAATCTCATGCCCGGCGAGAAGGACCTCGTGTGGGAGGACCTCATCGCTGCGACCGAGAACGGCATCGCGATCATCGGTGACGGCTCGTTCTCCATCGATCAGCAGCGTTACAACGCGCAGTTCGGTGGCCAGCTCTTCTACGAAGTGAAGAACGGCAAGATCACCGGCATGCTCAAGGACGTCGCGTATCAGATCCGGACGCCGGAGTTCTGGAACGCGCTCGACATGATCGGCGGCAAGCGCAGTTACGAACTCGGTGGTGCCTTCGGCGACGGCAAGGGCCAGCCCGCGCAGTCCAATGCGGTCAGTCACGGCTGCCCGCCCACCCGGCACAAACAAGTGAACGTCATCAACACCGGGAGGACCGCGTAGTGGCCCCCAAGTCGCTCTACGCCATCGCCCCGCACCTCTCGCGCGCCGAGTGCGAAGCCATCGCCAAGAAGGTGCTCTCGTTCTCCGCGGCCGATGAATGCCGTGTGAGCATCAACAGCGGCATGCGGCAGAACACCCGCTTCGCCGTGAACCAGATCTCCACTGCGGGCGACGACTACAACGCCGCGGTCACGGTACGCTCGGTGATCGGCAAACGCGTGGCGAACGTCACGACCAATCGCCTCGACGACGCGTCGCTCAAGGCGGCGGTGGCCAACGCCGAACGCATCGCTCGGCTCGCGCCGGAGGACCCGGAACTGCTCCCCGAGCTCGGGCCGCAGCAGTACCAGGAAGCCATCAACTGGAGCGACGCCACCGCCTCACTCGAGCCCGAGGCACGCGCCGAGGCGGTGCGCGCCATCACCGACCCCGCGCGACGCGCAGGGTTGATCTCCACCGGCTACCTCGAGGCCAACGCAGGCTCGTTCGCCGTGGCGAACAACAAGGGGATGTTCGCATACAGCCGCAGTACGAGCTCGGCGTTCACCACCACCGTACGCACGCAGGACGGCACGGGCTCCGGCTGGGCCGGCGCGAGCGACAACGACTTCCGGCGCATCGACCCCAAGCTCCTCGCCGAACGCGCGATCGAGAAGGCGCGGACGTCCGCGAACCCCGCGGCCATCGAGCCGGGCCGCTACACGGTCATCCTCGAGCCGACGGCGGTCGCGAACCTCGTCCAGCTCATCAGTGGCGCGGTCAACGCCCGCAGTGCGGACGAGGGCCGCTCGTTCTTCTCCAAAGCCGGTGGCGGAAACAAGATCGGCGAGAAGGTCGTAGACGAACGCGTGACTCTGGTGTCGGACCCGCTCGACCCGCGTGTGCCAGCCGGCACGTTCGGCGGCGACGGGTTCCCCAATCAGAAGGTCATCTGGATCGAGAACGGCGTCGTGAAGAACCTCGCGTACGACCGCTTCTGGGCCCAGCGCACCGGCAAGGCTCCCGTCTCGGCGGGAGGCACGCTCGCGATGTCGGGGGGCACGAGTTCGATGGACGAGATGATCGCGTCCACCGAACGCGGCATCCTCGTCACGCGGTTCTGGTACATCCGCGGGGTCGATCCACGCACGATCCTGTTCACGGGGCTCACCCGTGACGGCACGTTCCTCATCGAGAACGGTAAGGTGACGCGTCCGATCAAGAACCTGCGATACAACGAATCCCCCATCTTCATGCTGAACAACCTCATGATGATGGGCCGCCCCGAGCGCGTGAGCGCCTCGGAGTCGGGTGGTCCTGGGCAGGCGATAATCGTGCCGCCGCTCAAGTGCCGCGACTTCAACTTCACCAGCACGAGTGACGCCATCTGATGACCGATCGTAGGGATTTCCTCCGGACCACCGGAGCCGCCGCTGCGGCCATCGCCCTCGCGTCCGCCCCACGACGCGCCGAGGCCGCACCGAGGTACGACGATCTCGATCGATTCCAGAGTGGAGCCTCCAAGGAACTCCTCCTCGAAGCGATCAACGCCGCGAAGATGGCCGGGGCCTCCTACGCCGACTGCCGCATCGCGCGCTTCCAGCAGAACTTCGTGGTCACGCGCGAACAGCAGATCGTGAATGTGGTCGATACCGACACGCTCGGCTGCGGGGTGCGAGCGCTGGTCGACGGCTGCTGGGGGTTCGCTGCCACCCGCACGCTCACCCGCGACGGTGTCACCACCGCGGCACGTGAGGCGGTGGCGATCGCAAAGGCCAACCGCGTCGCCCGCGACCGCGCGGTCATGCTCGCGCCCACGCAGGCGTATCCCAACGCTTCGTGGAAGTCGGCCTACACCACCGACCCCTTCAACGTCCCGCTCGAGCAGAAGGTCGACCTGCTGCTCAAGGCCAACGCCGAGGCGATGAAGGTCGCGAACGTCAAGTTCGTGAACTCCATCCTGTTCTTCGTCAAGCAGGAGCGGCAGTTCGCGAGCACTGAGGGGTCGGTCATCGATCAGACGTTCGTCCGCAGCTGGCCGCTCTTCACGGCCACGGCGGTCGCGCCGGACTTCTCGGACTTCCAGAACCGCCAGGGCTCGGAGGCCGCGCCCATGGGACGCGGCTACGAGTACGTGCTGCAATGCGACCTGCCCGGCAATGCGCGCAAGTGGGCCGAGCAGGCCGCCGAGAAGCTCAAGGCCAAGCCGGTCGAGGTGGGCAAGTACGATCTCGTGCTCGCGCCCTCCAACCTCTGGCTCACCATCCACGAGTCGATCGGGCACCCCACCGAACTCGACCGCGCACTCGGCTACGAAGCGAACTACGCCGGCACCAGCTTCATCGCGCCGCCGGAGGACAAGCTCGGCAAGCTCCAGTACGGCAAGCCGATCATGAACATCCAGGGCGACCGCTCGCAGGTCGGCGCGCTCTCGACCGTCGGTTGGGACGACGACGGCGTGCAGCCCGATGAGTTCCTGATCGTGAAGGAGGGGATGTTCAACGACTACCAGACCACGCGCGAGCAGGCCCCGTGGCTCGCCGACTGGTACGCCAAGCAGGGCAAGCCGGTGCGCTCGCATGGCTGCTCGTATGCCGACAGCTGGGGCTCTGTGGCGTTCCAGCGCATGCCGAACGTCTCGCTGCTGCCGTCGAACGACAACGCCACGTGGGACGATCTCGTCGCCGGCGTCGACCGCGGTATCGCGATCATCGGCGACGGGTCGTTCTCCATCGACCAGCAGCGCTACAACGCGCAGTTCGGCGGGCAGGTGACGTATGAGATCCGCAACGGCAAGGTGGCCGGGATGCTAAAGGATGTGGCGTACCAGATCCGCACGCCGGACTTCTGGAACTCCATGGACAAGATCGGCGGAAAGGCCTCGTACGAACTCGGCGGCTCGTTCTTCGACGGCAAGGGCCAGCCGAGTCAGGTCAACGCGGTCAGCCACGGTTCGCCGCCGGCGCGCTTCCGCCAAGTCAACGTGATCAACACCGGACGGACCCAATGAGCAGCCCCAAGAGTCTGTATGCCTTGCCGCCCGGCGCGATCCTCTCGCGCGCCGAAGCTCAGGCGATCGTCGAGCGTGTGGTGAAGATGTCCAAGGCGGATTCCATCAACGTCTCCGTCGGGACCAACCACACCACCAACGTCCGCTTCGCCGATAACCAGATGAGCACCGCGGGTGCGGTGACCGACGCCGGGGTCGCGGTGCAGTCGTCGTACGGGCCCAAGCATGCGGTGGTGACCACCAACGACCTCTCCGAGGCCTCGCTGCGGCGCTGCGTTGAGCAGTCGGAGATCCTCGCGAAGCTCGCGCCGGATGATCCGGAAGCGATGCCCGAGCTCGAGCCGCAGCGGTATGCTGAGGTCGCAGGCTACATGGAGTCCACGGCGAACATCAGTGCCGCAGAGCGTGCGCAGGCCGCACTCACGGCGCTGGCGCCCGCGCGCAAGGCCGGTGACATCAAGGCGGCGGGCTTCCTCGTCGCGTCGGCCGGATGTTCCGCCCTCGGCAACAGCAAAGGGATGTTCGCGTACCACCGCGCGACGAACGTGAACTACACGCTCACCGTGCGCAGCACCGACGGCACAGGCTCGGGATGGGCCGGTGCGGATCATCCGGATTGGCGGCAGATCGACTTCGAGCGCGTGAGCGCTCGGGCGATCGAGAAGGCGCGTGCCTCGCGCAATCCGCAGGCGATCGAACCGGGTCGCTACACCGTGATCCTCGAGCCGCAGGCGGTGGGTGATCTCGCAGGACTCATCGCCGGATACGCTGATGCACGTCAGGCGGATGAAGGACGGTCACCGTTCTCCAAGCAGGGCGGTGGTAACAAAGTCGGTGAGAAGATCGTCGATAACCGAGTGACGATCTATTCGGATCCCGCCGATCCGCAGTTGCTCGCGCAGCCGTTCGATGGCGAAGGACTCCCGATCGCGCGACAAGTGTGGGTGGAAGGTGGTATGTTGAAGCAGTTGCAGTACTCGCGCTTCTGGGCGAAGAAGCAAGGCAAGACGCCGACGGGCGGCACGACGTCGCTGAAGATGACTGGCGGCACGAGCTCGTTGGATGAGATGATCAAGAGCACGGCGCGGGGTATCCTGGTCACCCGTTTGTGGTATTTGCGCGAAGTCGATCCGAGGACAATTCTGTATACGGGATTGACACGCGACGGAACTTTCCTTATTGAAGAGGGAAGAATTTCGCGTGCAATTCGCAATCTGCGGTTCAATGAGTCACCGTTGTTCATGCTGAACAACCTCGAAATGCTCGGCGCGTCAGAGCGGATCGCAGGGACGGAAGCCGGTGGAGCGGTCTCGATGCCGGCGCTCAAGGTTCGTGATTTCAACTTCACCAGCCTGTCCGAGGCTGTCTGATTTTCCGCCCGGAGTGATCGGGCGGCACAAGATGCGGCGGTTAAATCGATCGTCGCATGACCCACCGATTCACCGGGGAATCGGCCGGGATGACCCCCTCCTTTCAAGGAGATAGTACCATGGCTGCCAAGAAGAAGAAGGCCGCGAAGAAGGCGACCAAGAAGAAGGCCGCGAAGAAGAAGTAGTTCTGGCCAGCTTCACACTCAAAGGGATCGGCGCTCAGCGTCGGTCCCTTTGCGTTTGAAGCGGATGTGAGTTGGTAGATGGCAGGTGTGAGATACCAGCAAAGGAAAAGGCCGCCCGAACGGGCGGCCTCCCTGCACCTCATACCTCACACCAGCAGCTATGCCGCTTTCGTCCCCGTCGCCTCACCCTCAGGCTCCTCAGGCACCGGCCCCCACACATACGCGCTGAACCGCGGCGTCGCTTCCGCACGACTGCCACCGGAGATGACGATGCCCACCGGCTCTTCCTCGAGCGCGACCTGCGAAATGATCCTGTCCATACTGCAATCCTCGGTGAATCGGTCGTGCGGCTACGGCCAAATCGCCCGCCGCTTTCTACTGTAGTGACGTCGCAGGTGTCGTTCCAGTTTTCTGTCCGTGTAACCATCATATAGCACAAAGACTTAGGGTCCCTCGCCACATCGGCTTGGGACCCTGTCGTCGCAGTCTGACACGAGCGCGAACCGTCCGAACGTGTCGATTCGCTACATCAGCGTCTTCTTCGCGCAAAATGTCCGGCTCGCGCCGGGCTCCGGCATCAGCGAGATCTCCCAGCCGGAGTAGCTCGTTCGGAGCTCCTCTTCCGTGAGCATCGCCTGGCCAGCCACCAGCGTCTCGATCAAGTGCACGCCGCCGTCGCTCGTTGCCTGCTGAAGCAGCCGGAGCACGTGCTCGCGCTCCAACACTGAGAGGCCGGCGAACGCCGCGGGCGTGCAGATCACCGCAGCGAGCGGACCATCCGGCGTGAAGCTCACGAGGTCCGCCGCGAACCCGCGCACCTTCTCCGTCAGGCCCGCATCGCGCGCGGCACGCAGCACCCGATTCACCACCGCGACCTCGGGTTCGATCGCCGTCACCTCGCAGCCGTTCGCGGCGAGATACAGCGCCGACCCCTCCACGCGCGCACCGGCCACCAGCACCTGCGCGGTCACCTTCGAGTCGGGGATCGCCTGCGTGAGCGGCGTGTCCGGGCGTAGTCCCCAGTGTTCGGGCCGGCGCAGTTCGTTGGCGTTCTTCTCGCGGCGTCGCCGCCAGGTCTCGTAACTCGGCAGCCGCAACCGCTTGGCGATGATGCGGTCGACCTCGTCGGCGAGCAACACTTCGCGCATGCCGAGCTGTGCACTCTCGTCGAGCGCACGCGCCGCTTCCGCTGCGATGCTGTGCAGGAAGACGGTCGACACCGAGTTCTTGTAGTCCTCGACCTCGCGCTCCACGTACTGCTGATACTCATGCCGGAGCGAACGCGGAGAGTTGCGCGGGGGCATCAAGGGCGGGTGAGAGGACGGGACGGCTGCGTGCTAAGCTAGGAGTTCCGGCGCGGCGGACAACCCCCGGCTCAACTGGGCTCCACGTGCACGGTGACGTCCGCCGCTCCGACCCCGTCGGCGAGCGCCAGTTCCACGGCGTCCGCGATCGCGTGCGCGTCAGCGACCGCCATGCCCGGCGGAACAACGATCGTCACCTCCACGAACAGCGTCCCCGAACTCGTCACCCGCGAGCGCACACCACGCGTCGCCGTCACGCCCGGCACACGTTCACACACCGTGCGCACCCGGTCGGCCGACACACCGCGTTCGTCGACCAGCACCGGCACGGTGACCTTGAGGATCTGGAACCCGCTGTAGGCGATGATGAGGGCGACGACCATCGCGAGCACCGGGTCGGCCCAGGGGATACCCGCGCGGGTGGCGAGCAACGACGCGATCGCGAGCGCGGTGACGAACAGGTCCCCCGCCGTGTGCGCTGCGTCCGCCAGCAGCAACGGGCTCGAGAGCTCCCGCCCGCGCCGCCGCTCGTACCACACCACCAGCACGTTCACGACCGCCGTACCCGCCAACATCGCGACTTCGATCGGCGACGCCTCGTGCACCGGTGGCGGCGAGGTCAGTCGCGCCACACCACCGCGGATCAGCTCGAAGCACGAGATCGACAGGAACCCGACGATCGCCAGTGCGCCCATCGTCTCGAACTTGTCATGGCCGTACGGATGGTCCTCGTCCGGACCCCGCGCCGCCAGCGCCACGATCACCACCGCGATGACATTATTCAACGCGTCGAGGAAACTCTCGAGGGTCGCGCCGATCACCGTGAGCGAACCCGAGCGCACGCCCACCACCGCCTTCACGACCACCACGACCATGTTCAGGGCGAGGATGATCAGCAGCGTACGCTGGACCGCCGCAGTGCGGACCGGACTGACGGTAGGGATGCTCATCGACACGCGCGAAAACTCGCGCCGGCCCGCGGCGTCTCGCAATGCGCCGCGCGGAGCTGGGACTTACGAGAGGATGATTGAGCATGCCCGAACTTCCTGAGGTCGAAGCCGCAGTGCGGGAGCTGCGCCGCTGGACGACCCGACGCCGGATCGTCGCGCTCGAGCCGCTCCACCGATCACAGGCGCGTACGCTGGGCACGCCGATCCAGCGCCGCGTCGTCGGTCGGCGCATCACCGACGTCACGCGACGCGGGAAACACCAGCTCATCCATCTTGACGACGGCTCGACACTGTTGGTGCATTTCCGTCTCGACGGTGAGTGGGCGCGTGTGGCCGCCAGCGCGGCCGCACCGCGCCACGCCCGAGTGGCGTTCGCGCTGGATGACGGCAAGGCGCTCTATCTCACCGACCCGCGGGCGCTCTGCACCATCACCTGGCATGCCGCGCACGCGCCGCCAGCGCTCACGCTCGGCCCTGAACCCGAGGACCCTGCCCTCACCCCTCTCGAACTGCGCGAGCGACTCAGAAGCAAACGTGGGCCCATCAAGCCCGCGTTGCTCGACCAGCGCTTGCTCGCCGGCGTCGGCAACATCTATGCGCAGGAAGCGTGTTGGCACGCCCAGATCAATCCGAAGGCGGTCGCGAACCGGCTCTCCGTCGCACGCGTCGAGAAGCTGCTCGCCGGACTGCGCACGGCACTCGCCGACGGCCACGTGAACGCCGGTCGGTATCGCACCGGCGTGCGGACGATCCCCTTCAAGGTCTACGATCGCAGCGACGAACCCTGCGCAAGGTGCGAGATGCCGATCAAGCGGATCACGCAGGCGGGCAGGGGGACGTGGTACTGCGGCAGATGTCAGAAGTGAGATGTCAGAGGGGGACGCTGCCGCCCTGAGTCATGAGCGGTGAGCCGTGAGGAGCGACCGCGTGCGCCCGCGGCACTCGTCTCGATCCTCCCGACTCACCACTCAGCGCTCACATCTGCACTTCGAGCAGTGCCCCCTTCAGGTACCCCGTCTCCGGCACCGTCAGTACCTCGGGGTGATCCAGCGGCTGTCCCGTCATCGCGCGCAGGATCACGCGACGCCCACTGTCAGCGGCGGCGTCGTCCAACAGCGCGAGGAACTCGGGCTTCCGCACGTGATACGAACAACTCGCGGTGTACAACAGGCCGCCGGGCGCGAGCAATCGCAGCGCGCGCAGGTTGATCTCCTTGTAGCCGCGCATGGCGCCGGCGATCGCCCCGCGGTTCTTCGCGAACGCCGGCGGGTCGAGCACGATCGTGTCGTACTGCGCTCCGCGTGCTTCCTCCGCGCGCAGGAACTCGAACGCGTCGGCCTCCACCCCGGTGATGTTCGTCAGCCCGTTGAGCGCCGCGTTCTCTGCCGCCCGCGCGATCGCGGCACCCGACACATCCACCGCGGTCACCGTGTCGGCGCGCCGCGCGAGATGCAGCGCGAACGAGCCGTGGTAGCTGAAGACGTCGAGCGCCCGCCCGCGCGCGATGCTGCCCGCGAACACCCGCGCCTCACGCTGGTCGAGGAACGCCCCCGTCTTCTGCCCGGTGTGCGGTGCGGCGAGGTAGCGCACGCCGTGCTCGCGCACCTCCACGGTCTCCGGCACCGACCCCGCGAGGAGTTCCACCCCGCGTGCGAGCCCTTCACGCGTCCGCACGCTCGCATCGTTGCGCGCCAGGATCCCCTCACTCGGCACCAATCGCCCGAGCGCAGCGACGATCGCGTCCCGATGCGCCTCGAGCCCGGCCGAGAGCAGTTGCACCACGAGCCAGCGGTCGAAGCGATCCACCACCAACGACGGGAGGCCGTCGCCCTCACCGTGCACGAGCCGGCAGGCATTCGTCTCCGCATCGAGCAACCCCGAGCGCCGAGCGATCGCGAGTGCGAGTGTCCGTTCCCACCACGCCGCATCGAGCGTGAGACCCGAGTCCCGCGACACTAACCGGATGGAGATCTCCGACTCCGGGCTCCACAGCGCCGTCCCGAGCGGTCGCTGACGCTGATCGACCACGTCGATCGTGCCCGGCCCCGCACTCGGCGGCGTGACCACGTCGGAGCGGAAGATCCAAGGATGGCCCTCGGCCCAACGGCGGGCACCACGGGCGGAGACGACGGCAGGTGCATTCATCCTGCAATCTAGCCCTCGCCGCCGCGAGGTTGCGGTGCGCCGAGTGGACATCATGCGTGACGCGCAGCAGAATACCCGCGTGACCTCTCCCGCGACGCGCCCTCGCAGCATCCGCGCCATCCGTGGCGCCACCACGGTCGCCGCCGACGACCCCGTGCTCATCCGCGAAGCGGTCACCGAGCTGCTCGAGACCATACTCAACGACAACGACATCGTCCCCGCCGATGTGATCTCGGCGGTGTTCACCGCGACGCCCGACCTGATCAGCGAGTTCCCGGCGCACGCGGCGCGCCTCTTCGGTTGGACCGACATCCCGTTGCTCTGCGCGCAGGAGCTCCCGGTGCACGGCGCGCTTCCGCGCTGCATCCGCGTGATGCTACACGCCGAGACCCGTCGTCAGCGAAGCGAGATGCGGCACGCGTACCTGCGCGACGCGATCCTCCTGCGGGCGGATCTGCTCGCCGACTGAGCGACCGTCAGTCGTGCAGTGAATCCGGCGGCGGCTTGCGCGTCAGCGAGTCGAAGGTGGCGCGGGGGAGGCCCACCGCCTGCAACGCGGAATCCACCGCCGCCGCTGCGCCAGGACCTTGTGTGGCGGTCGCGCGGGCCTTCGCGGAGTCGTCACGGGCCATTGCGCGCACCATCTTGATCGCCGCCAGATGCTCCTTGTAGTCCTTCCGGAACTCATGGCGCCCATCGGGTCGCGCGACGAAGTACAGGTACGGGACCTTCGCCGGATACAACGAGGCTTCGAGACTCGCCGCGCCCGGTGAGGCGATCGGTCCCGGTGGCAGCCCGATCCGTCGGTACGTGTTGTACGGCGATTCCACACGCAGGTCGCGATACAACACGCGCCCCGGCCGACGGCGCTGCGCATACTGCACGGTGGGGTCCGCCTGCAGCGGCATACGGATCTTCAGGCGGTTGGTGTACACCGCGGCCACGACCGGCCGTTCGTCGCCGCGACGCACTTCCTTCTCCACGATCGACGCGAGTGTGACCACCTCATGCCGCGTGAGGTTGATCTCGTCGAGCCGTGCGTCCCACTCACTCTTCCAGACCGTCTCGAACCGTCCGATCATCCGCGCCACGGCGTCACGCGCCGAGGTACCGAACGGGATGTCGTAGGTGTCGGGGAACAGGTACCCCTCGAGCGTCACCGTGCCGAGCGGGGCACCGACCCGTTGGATGAGCAACGTGTCGCGTACGGCCACTTCGAGGGACTCGGGCGGGATCTCCAGCGCCTTCGCCATCGCCGGCACGATGTCCCAGAGCGGCCACCCTTCGGGGATGGTGAGTCGGTTCACGATCCCTTGGCCCTTCTGGAGCGCGTCCAACACCTCGTTCCAGCTCGAGCCGCGACGGATGAGGTACGTACCGTATCGCATGTTGCGATCGAGTCCGCGCCGCGCGGCATAGAAGCCGAACAGCCGAGGGTTCCCGATGATGTCGTGCGCGGCGAGCGACTCCGCCGCCTCACGGAACGACGAGCCTTGGCGGATCGTGAGACGCACCGTGGTCTGGTCGTCGCTGCCGCAGGCCGCGATGCCGACCACCGCGGCGACCGCCAACCCGAGCCGCACCAAGGCGCGGCGCAGCACCGCACGGGACCGGTGCGCGCTACGCATCGGCGCGTTGCTCGAACAACCGCAGCGCGTGCTGCAGCAGCACCGTCGCCGCGATCGCGTCCACATCGCCTTTGCGTCCACGCGTCGAACCCTCCATCGCCTGGACGGCACGCAGGGCCGCGGCCGTCGTGAAGCGTTCGTCGACCAGCTCCGCCGGCAGCCCGGTGCGTGTGCTCAGTTCATGAGCCAGCCGGCGCGCCTCCTCGGCGCGCGGCGTGGTCTCGCCCTGCTGATCGAGCGCCAAGCCGACGACGAAACCTTCGGCGCCGAGTTCCTTCGCGCGTTCGAGCATCGCGGTGAGCGGTGGGCGCTTTCCGGCGCGTCGCTCGAGATGGCCGGCCGGTGACGCGATCATGCCCTCGGGGTCGCTCGTCGCCAACCCGATGCGACGGTCCCCGAGGTCGATCGCCAGCCACCGACGACGCCACGCCGTGCCGACACGGTCGCTCACGCTGCCGCTTCCGCTCACGCGCCCTCCGCCATGCGCTGGAAGAACTCCTCGTTGGTCTTCGTCTGCGACAATCGCCGGATGAGGAAACTCGTCGCTTCGTCCGACGCCATGTCGCCGACGAAGTGCCGCAACAGGAAGATGCGGTTCCGCTCCTTCTCCGTCAGTAGGAGTTCTTCCTTCCGCGTCCCCGACTTGCCGATCTCCATGGCGGGATACACGCGACGATTGGCGATGTCGCGGTCGAGCACGATCTCCTGGTTGCCCGTGCCCTTGAACTCCTCGAAGATCACTTCGTCCATCCGCGAGCCCGTGTTCACGAGCGCCGTCGCGACGATCGTGAGCGACCCGCCGCCGTCGATCCGCCGCGCGGCGCCGAAGAACCGCTTGGGCTTCTCCAATGCCTTGGCATCGACACCACCCGAGAGGATCTTGCCCGACATCGGCGTGATGGTGTTGAACGCACGGGCCAGACGCGTGATGGAGTCGAGCAGGATCACCACGTCGCGCTTCGATTCCACCAGGCGCTTCGCCTTCTCGATCACCATCTCCGCCACCTGCACGTGCCGCTTGGCCGGTTCATCGAACGTCGACGCGACGACCTCGGCCGAGGGGACGGTGGCGATGAAATCGGTGACTTCTTCCGGGCGTTCGTCGATCAGCAGCACGATCAACACGATCTCCGGATGGTTCTCGGCGATCGCGTTGGCCATCCGCTGCAGCAGGATCGTCTTGCCCGCGCGGGGCGGAGCGACGATCAACCCGCGCTGGCCCTTGCCCAGCGGCGCGATGAGATCCGCGAGCCGCATCGCGAGCCCGCCTGACGAAGACTCCAGGCGGATGCGCTGGTCCGGATACCGCGGCCGCAGCGCATCGAACGCCACGCGCCCCTTGATGAGCTCGGGTGCGTCACCGTTGACCGACTCGACCTGCAGCAGCGCGAGGAACTTCTCCCAGTGTTTGGGCGGACGGACACGGCCGCGGATGGTATCGCCCGTCTTCACGCCGAAGCGACGCACCTGCGTCTGCGACACGTAGATGTCGTCCGGGCTCGCGAGGTAGCTGTAGTCGGCGCTGCGCAGGAATCCGTGGCCTTCGGGCACCAGCTCGAGCGTGCCCTCGGCGGTCAGCTCATCGCCGCGCGCGAGCAGCGCCCGTTCGATGAGGACGATGAGCTCCTGCTTGCGGGAGCCGAGCGGCGGGGTGAGCCCGAGGTCCTCAGCGTAACGCTGGAGTTCGGCCACCGACTGCCGACGGAGGGACGCGATGTCCAAGTGGGGAGGGGAGGGTGGTGCTCGGGGCCGCCGTCCGCGCGACCGTCGGCGCGGAGAGGGGAGGGGGCGTGCCCGTGGGGTAGGGGGAATGCGCAAGGCGGGATTCGAACCCACGACCTCTGCCTCCGGAGGGCAGCGCTCTATCCAGCTGAGCTACTCGCGCGTACACGTAAAGCTACCCGCCCCCACCCCCCCGGGGTAGGGTTCCCTGACAGTAACCCGGGTGGTTCACTGATGCGCTTTCGGGCGCGAGACCCTATCGTGGCGGAGTCGGCAGCCCCAGTTTCGACGACACTCCCCTGCACCGAGGTGCTCGATGACCGCGCCCTTCACCCCCCTCGATGCCGCCACCGTCGCCGCGATCGTCGCCGGTGACGAGCGCGCATTCGAGCAGATGTTCCGCTCGCACTACCCCAACCTCCACGAGCGCGCCGTCGCACGATTGCAGGACGAGCCGCACGCCGCGCCGCGACTCGTCGTCGCCGCCATGCGCGCGCTCTGGGACGAACGCGAAGGGTTCCACTCCAGCGGCGAGATGGAGGGGTTCCTCAATGAGGAGCTCCGGCATCGCGCGCGCGCCATACGCGCGCGGATGGCGGCGGTGCATCGCTTCGAGAAGAACGAAGGCGTCACCGAGCACGCGCACCATGCGCCACCGACGGTCGATCAGCTCTGGACCGAGCTGAAGACCGCCATCCATACCACGCCGATGGATGCCGCGACCGCCGCCAAACACCGTCGCGAACATGCGGCCCACGGGGCGGCTGAGCACATCGCCCATGTCGCCGCGCCGCGCTCCTGGCGGAACGCGGTGATCATGAGCGTGTTGGGCGCGATCCTCCTCGGTGCGGGCTACGTGTGGGCGTCGCGCGCGAGCCAGAGTTCCGTGGTCACAGCGATGCTCGCCGCGAGCGACGCGGCCTCCGTCGTGACCCGGGCCGGACAACTCGGGTCTGTCACCCTGGCGGACGGGAGCGTCGCGCGACTCGCGGCGGACACCCGCTTGATCGCGGTGCCCAGGTTCGGTCAGGAGTACCGGACCGCGACCACCAGCGGTTCGGCGGCCATCACCGTGGCGGCTGACAAGCCGATGCCGCTCGAGATGCGTCTCGGCGCGTTCTCCGTGCGCGCGAGCGGCGGCGTCTTCGCGGTGCGGGACTACAACGACGAGTTGGTGCGGTATGCGCGGGCGATCGAGGGCGACCTTGAGCTCAACGGTCCCGGTGTCACGCGGACGCTCAAGCCCGGCGAGGCGGTCGTGATCGGTCGCGACAGCACTGTGCGTGACGCGACTGCGGACGAGTCGGCGTTCGCGTTCGCGTGGCTCGATGGCAAGCTCATCCTGCAGAACTCGGCGATGCGGGACGTGCGCTCGCAGCTCTTCCGTTGGTATGCGGTCGACATCGCGATCCCGGACTCGGCGCTGCTCGATCGTAGCCTCTCGTTGGACGTGCCGCTCGAGTCCTCGCAGGCGGCGATCACGGCGATCGAGTCCCTGGCGGATCTCAAGTTCGAGTGGGACGACCGCCAGATGGTCTTCCGCGACGCGCGGCGCCCGGCGCGGCGCTGAACGGCTCCGCCGGCGCGCTCGTTGGCATCGTCGCCTGTCGTCGCGACGATGCAGGGCGAACGCAAGACCCCGCAACGCGCTGACGCGTTGCGGGGTCATGACTTGTGGTAGTCGGGGCGAGAGGATTCGAACCTCCGACCTCCTGCTCCCGAAGCAGGCGCTCTACCGGGCTAAGCTACGCCCCGATCCTTCATCCCAACAATTCCGCCTCCAACCAGAGTGCGCCCGAAGGGACTCGAACCCCTAACCTTCTGATCCGTAGTCAGATGCTCTATCCAATTGAGCTACGAGCGCTCGCCCGTTGGTGCTCCGCACGGGACGCGGTTCCAAGGGAACCCAAAATATAGGACAGGCTTCGGCGGATTGGAAGAGGTTGGCGCGGGGATGGGAGGAGACGGAAGCTGGATGGCAGCAGGACAACAGCGTGAAAAAGGGGGAGGGCGGTTCTCCGCTCTCCCCCCTCCACCAGCCGCCCTCTGTGCCTACTTCAGCGCGTCGTACTTGTAGGCCACGATGCCTGCCTTGGTCGCCTTGATCTCGAACGTCCCGCGATCGCCGGCCTTCACCGCCGCGACCTCGGTGCTCACCGACTCGACCACCGCACCCGAGGCGTCGAGGAAATGCATGGTGAGCGCGTACGTCTTCGCCGACTTGGTGAAGTTCTCGATCTGCCCGGCGAGCGTGCCGCCCTCGGCTTTCCGCTCGAACCGAGACACGGTGAGCTTGTGTTGCGCCGCCAGCATGGCTTCCTTGCCCGCGAACTCGTCCTGCATCTTGAGCAACTCGGCCTTCTTCTTCGCGTCCTTCTCGACGCCGGACATGAGCGAGTAGGCGTACGCGCGCATGAGGAAGTTGTCGCCGTTCGACGGATCGACCTCCATCAGCTTCTCCGTCAGCGGCATCATCTTGTCCGGCTGCTTGGCCTCGTAGTACATGTACGCGAGGAAGTAGTTCGCATCGCGGATGTTCGGGTTCTTCGCGAGTGCGCCACGGTACATCGCCATGGCGTCATCGGTGCGACCGAACATCCGGGCCACGTCGGCCGCGAGTTGCAGCGTGAGATCGTGGTACGGGCTTGCGTCCGCCACCATGGGCGCGAGCAGCGCCTTGGCGGCCGCGGTATCCTGCGCCGCGGCGATCATCTCCGACGCGGCCGAGAAGGCGTACGAGCCTTCGGTGGTCGCCGCGAATTCTCGGAGCAGCTCCGTGAACATCGCCAGCGATTCCTTCGTCAGCGCGGCCTTGTCGGCGGCACCACCCGTCATCGCGTAGTCCTTCGCGGTCTGCGCGAGCTGGAACTGCATCTGCTTCTTGGTCTCGGCGAGCGAGGTGTCCTTGGACGCCTCGGTGATCGCGGCCCGCAGGTGCCCGAGCATCTTGGGGACATCGCCGCGCTTGAACGCCACCTGCGCCTGGGCGTTCAGCACGAACGCCGAGTTGGGGTTGAGCATCGCGGAGCGCTCGGCGTAATACGACGCCGAGTCGAGCGCGTCGGCGCCGAGGAAGGTGTAGGCCTTGTTGATGCGATCGATGAACGGCTTGGAGCCGCGCCACTGCGCCGTCTCGGCGGCGCAGGCCGGCGAGAGCGCATCGACGTCCTTGAGCGCGGCGACGGCCGCTTCGAAGATGTTGATCGTCTGGCCCTTGGTGCCCTTGGCGTTGAGCTGCTCGACCGTCATCTGCTCGCCGATGCCGTCCTGATGCATCCAGAGGATGTAGATCTGGGCGCGCTGATAGGCGGCGCCGACGGGATTCGCCGCGAGCTTCTTCTCGTCCTGCAGGAACTTCATCGCGTCGCGGAGGCTCTTCTGCGCGTCCGGGGACTCACCGGCCTGGACGGCGCGGTTGATCATCAGGCCCGCCTGGGCCAGTTGGTTCGGCGTGTACACATCGACCGGGCATTCGGCGGCCTGCTGCGCAGCCACCGGAGCAGCGGCGAGGGCGAGGGCGAGGGCCGGGACAGCGCGGAAAAGACGCATCGTTCGCTGGGGCTGAGGGGGTGCGGGGTGCGTGGAGGAGATCACGCCGGCGGGAAGACAATACGCCTCACGAGAATGACCCCGTGAGGCGATGGGCGGTACAAGACTCGAACTTGTGACCTCCACGATGTCAACGTGGCGCTCTAACCAACTGAGCTAACCGCCCTTTTCTACCCGAGGCCTCCGTGAACGTTCCGGCGACCTCGAGCGTTGAACACCAGTCACCGATACTCCGGTGTCAGAGCGGGAAACGGGACTCGAACCCGCGACCCCAACCTTGGCAAGGTTGTGCTCTACCAACTGAGCTATTCCCGCGTGCGGAGCCATTCCCATCGGCACCACCCGTACAGCAGTCCACACCGGCGAGCTCTTCACTCATCCCGGCAGTGGAGGCGAGGGGAATCGAACCCCTGACCTCTTGAATGCCATTCAAGCGCTCTCCCAACTGAGCTACGCCCCCATTGGCAAGACTCGGACCTCGCCACAGGAACCAAAAAAGCTACCCGAGGGTAGGTCATGGGTCAAGCGCCGAAACTGGCAGTTTCCCGTCGGCGTTTTATCTTTGGGCACGCATCACCCCGCAGGTTTTCTCTCAAGTTCGATCGGCCGGGCCGCCTGAGGCGCCCAGGATCCCATAGCAATGACCACTGAAGTCAAGAAGCGGAAGCGTCGCACGGCCCCGGCGGGCATCGCCCCCAGCGAGCCGGAGCGCGACATCCTCGACCAGTACCTTTACGAGGTCTCCACGTACCCGCTCCTCAAGGGCACGGAGGAGATCGACGTGGCGCGGAAGATCCGCGCCGGAGACCCGGATGCGCTGCAGGAACTCGTCAAGCGCAACCTCCGCTTCGTCATCTCGGTCGCGAAGAAGTACCAGAATCGCGGCCTGCCGCTCATCGATCTCATCGGTGAGGGCAACGTCGGCCTGCTCACGGCGGCGCGGAAGTTCGATCCCGACCAGGGCGTGAAGTTCATCTCCTACGCCGTGTGGTGGATCCGTCAGGCGATCCTCTCGTCGCTCGCGCGACAGGGCCGCACGGTGCGCGTGCCCCTCAACCGCACCGCCGACCTCTCGCGCATCATCAAGGCTTCGGAGATCCTCCGGCAGAAGCTCCGTCGCGAGCCCACCCCGGAAGAACTCTCGCAGCTCACCGGTCTCTCGGTCGATGTCGTGCAGTCGCTCGCCGCGCTCAACACCGGCGACGTCCGCCTCGACGCGCCGATGGATCCGGATGGCGACCGTTCGCTCATCGAGCGCTTCGTCGCCGACGAGATGCCCGACACCGAAGAAGAAGCGATGAATCGCTTCCTCAACGACGAGATCGAACACGCGCTCGGCACGCTCCCGCCGCGCGACGCGAAGGTGTTGCGCCTGTACTTCGGACTCGAAGGCGGCCGTGAGCATACGCTCGAGGAGATCGGCTCCATGCTCGGCGTCACCCGCGAGCGCGTCCGCCAGCTGCGCGATCGTGCGCTCAAGCGGCTCCGTGAGGGCGATGTCGGACGGGCGCTCGGGAGCTTCGCGGCGTAACGCCGGCTCTGAGTCGTGAGTGTGGTAAGAAGGGCGGCCCGACCGGGCCGCCCTTTCCTTTTCCCTCACGCTCGCTGACCGGCATGATTGCGGCCATATTCCAGCGCTTGCCTTCACTCTTCCCCCATCTGCCTTTCCGTGATCCGCTTCGACAACGTCCACAAAGCCTTCGGCTCCAACGAAGTCCTGCGCGGGTTCACGCTCGACGTGAACGAAGGGGAGACGGTGGTCATCATCGGCTTCTCGGGCACGGGCAAGTCGGTGGCGATCAAGCATATCGTCGGGCTGCTCGAGCCCGATGAGGGCACCGTGCATGTGGACGGCGTCGATGTGGGGTCGCTCACGCGGCGCGAGCTCTACGCGCTGCGGGCGAAGATCGGGTACGTGTTCCAGTTCGCGGCGCTCTTCGACTCGATGACCGTCGCGGAGAACGTCGCGATGGGCCTCCGGAAGCAGGGCGGGCTGAGCACCGCCGAGATCGATGAGCGGGTGCGCGAAGCGCTCGAGCTGGTGGACTTGGAGCCGAGCGTGGGCGAAAAGCTGCCGTCGGAACTGTCGGGTGGCATGCGCAAGCGCGTGGGCATCGCGCGGGCGATCGCGCTGCGGCCGAAGTACCTGCTCTACGATGAACCCACCACCGGCCTCGACCCGGTGACCAGCGCGATCATCGATGACCTGATGCTGCGCATGCAGCGCCAGCTCGGAGTGACCGGCATCGTCATCACGCACGACATGCGCAGCGCCTACACGGTGGGCACCCGCATCGCGATGCTCTACGATGGCAAGGTCCGGCAGGTCGGAACCGTCGAGGAGATCAAGCACTCCACCGATCCCATCGTGCGGCAGTTCATCGAAGGTCGAGCGGAGCCCGAACCGGTGGGGAGCATCACGCCGTGAATCGCCCACGGCGCGCCCGTGAGGAGGTCTCCGCCGGCGGCGTCGTGTTCCGCCGCGACGGGGAGCGCACGTTCTTCCTCCTCATCCGCGACTCGTACCGCAACTGGGGATTCCCCAAAGGGCATCTCGAGCAGGGAGAGGGGCCGGAACAGGCCGCCCTGCGCGAGGTGAGCGAGGAGACCGGGCTCGATGGGCTCGAGCTGCGCGCACCCATCGAAGTGATCCAGTGGGAGTTCCGGTTCCGCGGTCGCCGCATCCACAAGACGTGTCATTTCTTCCTGATCGAGACGCCCAAGGCGCAGTGCGAACCGCTGCGCGCCGAAGGCATCACGGCCTGCCGCTGGGCCTCGTTCGAGCAGGCGGAACGGCTCATCGCGTACGACAACGCACGCGCGGTGCTGCGCCAGGCGCAGGCGATCCTCCGTCCCGCGATGGACGCGGTCGGCGCCGAGTCGCCGGGTTCGGATCGATCGGCTCCCGAACTCCCGCACTGAGATGTCGGTCGCGAGCGAGAGCACCGCGCCACTGGTGTCCGTCGTCGCATTCGGCGTACGCGAACGGGCGCGCGACCTGCTCAAACGTGCATTCCCGCGCCGGCGTGGGAAGGTCACGTTGGTGCGCACGCGGAACGAGGTGCTCGACGCCCTCAAGGACTCGCTCGCCGATGCGGTGATCGTCGACCTCGCTCATGCAGGCGACGAACACTGGAAGGTCGCCGCGCTCGCGCGAGACTTCCCCAGCATCCCGTTCCTCGCCCTGGCACCGCTGCGGCCGGCCGAGCTGACGCCGGCGTCGCGCGCGTGCCTCGAGTGCGAGTTCGCCGATCTCATCGTGGAAGGCGCCGAGGACAGTCTCCCGCGCGAGTTGGTGATGCCCGTGTCGTTCACCGCGCGCTTCTCGGCGGCGCTCACGCCGGCGCACGCGAACATCGGACTCACCACGGATCTGCAGCGCGAAGTGTGGTCGTTGATCGTCGGGCAGGGTGGTCGCCCGGTGCGCACCGAGGCGCTCGCCGATGCGGTACAGCTCACCCGCGAACACCTGAGCCGCCGGTTCTCCATGGATGGGGCGCCGAACCTCAAGCGCGTGATCGATCTGGTGCGACTCCTCGCGGCGGCGGAGCTGGCGAAGAACCCTGGATACGATCTGCCTGACGTGGCGCGTGTGCTCGGGTTCGCCTCGGCGACGCACCTCAGTACCTCGTCCGCGCGCGTGATCGGGGTGAAGTCGGCGTCGCTGACTCGGCTGCGGCCGGTGGAGCTCATGGACCGCTTCGTCAAACAAGGGAGAGGGCGGTCGCGGCGCGTGGCGCGGGACTGACTTCGGTGCGCGTGGACGAGACTGCTTCATCACAGAGGGCACCGAGGGCACCGAGAGCACAGCGGGCAGAGAGGGCACAGAGCACCGCTGAGGGCTGCCTCTGGAATGGCTCGACCACAGTGATGACGAGCAGTTCGCCCCGTATTCGACCAGCGTGTTTTCGGCACATGTTCGGCCTACTGAACACCCTTCGGAAGACCTAGACGAAAGGATGGGAAGGGAGTTGCTCGCCTCATGTTCTTGTGATATTTTTCACAAGCTATACCGAATCCGCGCAACGACTCTGCGGTCCATCGCGGTCGAGATCCTGTGCGGCGCCATCTGACATACCACGCTTTCCCTCTGAACAATGGCTTCCCAGACGTCGCTGCGCCCTGGTGAGATCAAGGACATCCTCCTCCGCGAGATCGAAGCGGCGGACCTCAATACGCTGGACGTTGAGGAAGTCGGGTCCGTCCTCGAAGTGAAGGACGGCATCGCCCGCATCTACGGCCTCCAGAAGGCCATGGCGGGCGAGATGCTGGAGATCCACTCGTCCGAGACCGGCGAGACGATCACCGCACTCGCGCTCAACCTCGAAGAAGACAACATCGGCGCCGTCGTGCTCGGCGACTACCTCCGCCTGAAGGAAGGCGATGAGGTCCGCCGCACGGCCCGCGTGCTCGAGGTGCCGGTCGGTCAGGCCATGATCGGCCGCGTCGTCGACGCGCTCGGTCGTCCGATCGACGGCCAAGGCCCGATCGCCACCACGATGTCCCGCAAGGTGGAGTCGGAGGCGCCGGGCATCATCGTCCGTCAGCCCGTCGGCGAGCCGATGCAGACCGGCATCAAGGCGATCGACGCGATGATCCCGATCGGTCGTGGCCAGCGCGAACTCATCATCGGCGACCGCGGCAACGGCAAGACGGCGATCGCGATTGACACGATCATCAACCAGAAGGGCCAGGGCGTCATCTGCGTGTACGTCGCGATCGGTCAGAAGGCCTCGACCGTCGCCAGCGTCGTGGAGAAGCTCAAGCAGGCCGGCGCGATGGAGTACACGATCGTCGTCGTCGCTTCCGCCTCCGACCCGGCCCCGATGCAGTACATCGCCCCTTACTCGGGCGTGGCGATGGCCGAGTATTTCATGTACCACGAGGGCAAGCCGACGCTCGCCGTGTACGACGACCTCACGAAGCAGGCCGCGGCGTATCGCCAGCTGTCGCTCGTGCTCCGTCGTCCGCCGGGCCGCGAAGCCTTCCCCGGCGACGTGTTCTATCTCCACTCACGTCTCCTCGAGCGCGCGGCGAAGCTCTCCACGGACGCAAAGATCGTCGACAACAAGACGATCTTCGCGCCGGGCGGTTCGCTCACAGCGCTGCCGATCATCGAAACGCAGGCCGGCGACGTGTCGGCCTACATCCCGACGAACGTCATCTCGATCACCGACGGCCAGATCTTCCTCGAAGCCGACCTGTTCTTCGCCGGCGTCCGTCCCGCGATCAACGTCGGCATCTCGGTGTCCCGCGTGGGCGGCTCGGCGCAGATCAAGGCGATGAAGGGCGTCGCCGGCCGTCTCCGCCTCGACCTCGCGCAGTACCGTGAGCTCGAAGCCTTCTCGGCCTTCGCCTCCGACCTCGACGCCGCCACCAAGCGTCAGCTCGAGCGCGGCGCGCGCACGGTGGAAGTGCTGAAGCAGGGCCAGTACCAGCCGATGCCGGTCGAACAGCAGGTCATGATCATCTTCGCGGTCTCCAACGGCTTCATCGACGACGTTGAAGTCTCCAAGGTCCGCGAGTGGGAGACGGGCTTCCACGCCTACATGAAGGCGCAGTTCCCGAACCTTGGCGAGACCATTCGCAAGGACAAGGTCGTTTCGAAGGAGACCGAAGCCGAACTCCGCCGGGCGATCGAGCAGTACAAGAAGAGCCGATAAGCGAATGGCCAAAGGAAGAGAGCTCAAGGGCCGCATCAAGTCCGTCGAGAACACGCGCAAGATCACGCGCACGATGGAGATGGTCGCGACCTCCAAGATGAAGCGGGCGCAGGATCGCGTCGTGGCGGCGCGTCCGTACGCGCGCGCGCTCGCGGACGTGATCGCGAGCCTCTACAACCCCGAGCTTGCCGAGCGCTTCCCGCTGCTCCGCCAGCCGGCGAAGGAAACGCGTGCTGCGGTCATCCTGCTCACGTCCAACCGCGGCCTGGCCGGCGCGTTCAACGCGAACCTCATCAAGGAAGGCCGTGCGTTGCTCGCGCGGCTCGAGGCGGCGGGTACGCAGGTGGAGTTGCACGTGGTCGGCAAGAAAGGCGTCGGCTACTTCCGCTATGTGAACCGTGCGATCGCGCAGAGCCGGATCGACATCAGCGACCGTCCCACCGCAGGTGACGCGGCCTCGCTCGTCGATTCGCTCATGACCCGCTTCGTCGCATCGGAGCTCGACGCGGTGTACGTGGTGGGCTCGCGATTCAACTCCGTGCTCTCCACGCCGCCCACTGCCGACCGTGTGCTGCCGGTGCAGCCGCCGGCCGCCAAGGGCGCGCAGAAGGACTACCTGTTGTATCCGTCGGCTGAGGCCATCCTCACCGAGCTCCTCCCCTCGTACGTGCGCAACGCGGTGTATCGTGCGCTCGTCGAGACCGTCGCGGCCGAACAAGCCGCGCGTCGAACGGCGATGAAGAACGCGACCGACAACGCCGGCGAGATGCTGAACCTCCTCCGTCGTACCTACAACCGCGCCCGTCAGGCGCAGATCACGCAGGAGATCGCCGAGATCGTCGGCGGTGCCTCTGCGCTCCAGGGCTGACCAACACATGACTACCGCAACCGCTACCCACATCGGCAAGATCGTCCAGGTCATCGGACCGGTCATCGACGTCGCCTTCGACTCCGGCGACCTCCCCGAGCTCTACAACGCGCTCGAGATCAAGGCCATCACCGAGAGCGGCCAGGAAGTGCGCGTGGTCGCCGAGGTGCAGCAGCACATCGGGCGGAACCAGGTGCGCGCCGTCGCCATGAGCTCCACTGACGCGGTGGTGCGTGGCATGGACGTGCGCGACACGGGCGCCGCGATCGCGGTGCCGGTTGGCGCCGCCGCCCTCGGCCGCATCCTCAACGTGCTCGGCGAGCCCGTGGACATGGGCGCGCCGATCCCTGCCTCGGTCGAGCGCTGGCCGATCCACCGCAAGCGCCCCGACTTCGTCAACCTCGAGCCCAAGACCGAGATCTTCGAGACGGGCATCAAGGTCGTCGACCTGATCGCCCCGTTCGTGAAGGGTGGCAAGATCGGGCTCTTCGGCGGCGCCGGCGTCGGCAAGACGGTCGTCATCCAGGAGCTCATCAACAACGTCGCCAAGGCACACGGCGGGAAGTCGGTGTTCTGCGGCGTGGGCGAGCGCAC
>JBJXGK010000021.1:0-19504 GCA_046153705.1 Gemmatimonadaceae bacterium | reverse complement strand
GCTGAGGGTCCGTGGCTCACCGGTCGATCTCTCCCATCACGATGTCGATTGAGGCGTTGATCGCGATGACGTCGGAGAGCAGATGCCCCTCGACCATCTTCGGGATCGCCGAGAGGTTCACATAGCTGGGCGGCCGGATGCGCCAACGCACCGGCTTGGCCGTACCGTCGGAGACGAAGTAATAGCCCTTCTCGCCCTTGGGGCTCTCGATCGGCACGTACGTCTCACCGATCGGCGGCCTGGGGCCTTCCATCACGAGCTTGAAGTGATGGATCATCGATTCCATCTCGCTCGTCGCCTTGTGCTTGGGCGGGAGGATGATGCGCGGGTCGTCGACGTTCACCGGACCGTCGGGCAAACGCTTGAGCGCCTGCTCGAGGATGCGCACCGACTGCCGCAGCTCTTCCTGGCGCACGAGGAAGCGGTCATAGACGTCGCCGTTGGTGCCCACCGGCACGTCGAAGTCATACGTCTCGTAGTCGAGATACGGGAAGTCCTTGCGGACATCGTACGCCACACCCGAGGCGCGGAGCATCGGGCCCGAGAGGCCGTAGTTGAGTGCCTCTTCCGGCGACATCACGCCCAGGCCCACCGTGCGACCCACCCAGATCGCATTCTTGGTGAGCATGCGATCGACCTGATCGAGCGTCTTGGGGAAGCGATCGAGGAAGCCACGCAGGCCTTCCACCCAACCCTCCGGCACATCGGCGATCATGCCGCCCACACGCGTGCCGCTCGTGGTGAGGCGGGCACCCGTCCAGCCTTCGAGCAGCTTATACACGTTCTCACGCTCCTGGAAGCTCCACAGGAAGGGCGTGAACGCACCGATGTCGATGCAGGTGGTGCCGAGCCACACCAAGTGCGAGATGATGCGCGAGAGTTCCATCGCGATCACGCGGAGCACCTTACAGCGCTCGGTGATCTCGATCCCGAAGAGCCGTTCGGCGCCGAGCACATAGGCGCAGTTGTTGCCCATCGAGTTGAGATAATCCTCGCGGTCGGTCCACGGGATGATCTGGTTGTACTGGCGGTACTCGCCGATCTTCTCGAACCCGCAGTGCAGGTAGCCGACGTGCGGGATGCAGCGCACGACCGTTTCGCCGTCGAGCTCGAGCACCAGGCGCAACACGCCGTGCGTGGCCGGATGCTGCGGGCCGATGTTGATGAGCATGTGCTCACCCTGCAACTCAGGCTCGATGCCCGGAGGCGCATCCATCAGCCCCTCGGCGCCGAGCGGCACGCGCATCGGCTTGCCGTCGGCGGTGAGTCCGGTGGTGGAGAGCGCGACTTCGATGGTCTTGGTAGCAGCCACTGGGTTACTCCCCCGTCCGTTCGCCGCCGCCGATACGCTTGCGCATGTCGAGCGGGAGATCTTCGAAGGCGTCAGCGATGGAGAGTTCTTCCATCGAGTAGCGCGCCTCGGGGTTGGCCGCGAGCGCGTTCTTGAGTTGTTCCGAGCGCGAGAAGCGGCCGCGCATCGGGAAATCCTTGCGGAGCGGGAACCCTTCCTTGTACTGCTCCCACATCAGGATGCGGCGCAGGTCCGGATGGCCCGTGAACTTGATGCCGAACATGTCGTAGCACTCGCGCTCCAACCAATCGGCGCCCTTCCACACGCCCCACACGCTCGGCACTTCGAGCGGCGTCTTGCCGTCCTTGGGGAGCTCGGCCTTGAGGCGGAGGAAGCGACGGAACTTGATCGAGCGGAGGTGCCACACCACCTCGATCGGGCGCACGGCGTCACGGTATTCCACCGCCGTCACGTCCGAGAGATACTCGTAGCTCTGCGACGGATCGGACTGCAGCCACGCGCAGACCTCGGCGACCTTCTCGCGCTGCACGAACACGGTGGTCTCGTTCCACACCACGTCGTGGCGGCCGATCACGGCGCCGAACTTGGCGCGCAGCGCCTCTACGGCGGGGTTCACCGCCCCACCCTTGTGCGGCACGTTTTTCGGCGTGGCCGGCACGTCGCCGGGCTGACCGGGATACACGATCGCGAACGAAGGCGCGCCGTGGTCCTGGGAGAGATGTTTGCTCACGGCGCCGACCGGGTCTGGTGCACGGAGTTGCCGAACGGCTCAGAGAGCTCGTCGATGCGGCTCGGCGGGATGTACAGCTGCGACGTCGGGTCCGGCTGCATCTCGTCGCGAATGGATTCGTTCGACATCCGCTCCTCCATGATCTTCTTCTGCAGCATCATGATGCCGTAGATGAGACCTTCGGGACGGGGCGGGCAGCCCGGCACGTACACGTCCACCGGGATGATCGTGTCGATGCCCTGCACCACCGCATACGAGTCGAACATGCCACCCGACGAGGCACAGGCACCCATCGAGATCACCCACTTGGGCTGGTGCATCTGTTGATAGATGCGCCGGATGACGGGGGCGAGCTTGAACGGCACGCGTCCCGCGCAGATGAGCACATCGGACTGGCGAGGGGAGAAGCTCATGCGCTCCATGCCGAAGCGCGCGAGGTCGTAGTGCGAGGCCGCCGAGGCCATGAACTCGATCGCGCAGCACGCGGTGCCGAACGGCATCGGCCACAGGGAGTTCGCACGGCCCCAGTTGACGAGGAAGTCGAGGCGGGTGGTGATCCACCCTTCTTGCGCCTGCGGATTGAACGAGACCGCCTTGGCGCCGGTCTGAATCGACTGATCAGGCCGCGAGATCAATCCCATTGGAGAGCTCCCTTCTTCCAGACGTAGATGTAGCCGGCCAGCAGGATGACCATGAACACGATCATCTCACCGAGGCCGAAGAACGAGATCTGGCCGGCCGGGCAGGCACCGCTCACTAGCGGAACGGCGCAGGAGAGCTGCCGATAGTAGGCGCCCCACGGGATCATGAACACGGTTTCGATGTCGAACACGATGAACAGCATCGCGACCATGTAGAACTTCACGGAGAAGCGCTCACGCGCGTCGCCAAGCACGGGCATGCCGGATTCGTACGGCTGCTGCTTGACGGGGGTCGGCCGTGGGCGCGTCAGCAGATGTGACAGCGCCAGGATCGCGATCGCATTGACCACGACGAAGCCGAGGAGGAGCAGGACTGGGAGGTACGTCCGTTCCATTTGGGGGGAGAGAGCGGGCGTGGGTTCGTGAAATATTTCACGAGCATCATACAGACGGGTGGGAAAGTAGCCGCGGGGAGAGGGGGAGGCAACCGCAAGGTGATGCGTGCGAACGAGATGACTCCTGAATCCCGAACGTGCATTTCGGGAATCGCATCACCGTCTGCCCATTGCGCGCCCTCGTCCCCCGGTCTACTCTCGGCACTCTCGCCCATCACCAAAGAGGTGTTCTGTGCCAACGGTGCTCGAAACCGCAGCGAATGACATCGCCAACACGCACCCGTTCTTCACGACCTTCTGGAGTGCGAGCGGTGGCGTGTCCGGAAAACGCCTCGCGGCGACCAAGCTCCTGTTGTACGAAGTGCGCGGCCGCCCGTGGAACAGCCTGAGCGCGGATCGGACCGCCTTCAATGGCGAGGTCACCAAGTGGAATCCTCGGCCGGCGTTCGGTCAGGCGAAGGACCGTGTCGTGGCGGTGCTCGATCGTTTCGCAGGCGCGCCGTTCGTTGCGGGCGAGACGCTGCTCTCTCGGGGCAGCACCTTCCCCGCGGTGTACTGGGCGATCAGCTGGACGAGCGGCGTCCAGCTGCCCTGGGTTCGCGACATCATCAACAAGCTCGAAGGATTGCCGAGCCCGAGTACCGTGAGCTCCGCGGACCGCTCGCGGTATCAGGCGGCGAAGTCGCGTCCCAACGAGAGCTACGCGAACTTGCTCCGCGCGCAGATCATCATGAAGTACAACGCGCCCGACGTGTGGCCCACGATGCCGCAGGAAGCACTGGTCCGGACGCCCTCGTTCTGATGGTCAGGGCGTCACCGATGCACTGAGCGTGGTGCCGTCGAGTCTCACGCGCACGGCGGGCGTCGGCGATTTCGCCGGCGCCCGTTTGTTCGCCGTCTTGGCAACGGGCGTGGGGGACGGTGTCCAGAGGACGCGTGCGCGACCGAGGCTGTCGGAGCGCAGCGCGGACACATCGAGCGTCCCCGACGTGGCTTCGAGCGTGAGTGCCACATCCGGCACGGCGTTGCCGAGCGAGTCGACAACCTTCGCTGCGATCTGTCGCGCGGACCGGTTGGGGACGCGCGCGCTGGTCAGCGACACGCGGTACGGCGCGGCCGCCGTCGCGGAGGCCCGCAGTGTCACCGCCGGCACGTGCCGAGGGTCGCCGACCTGCAGCCGCAGTCGCTGCGTGCCCGCCTTCGGGCCGAGCACCCACTGCGCCTCCAGGTTCCCTCCCACGTCGGTGGCGCGCATGCCCTCCACTTGGCCGCCGTCGAGCGCCGCCCAACTCACGCTCACCCCTTCGAGGGCCACACCTGCAGAGTCTCGAAGCTGCACGAGCACCGGCATCGCGGTGGCCTCACCGACCGTCCCTCGCAGTTCGGTCGCCATCAACTCGATCCGGATGTCGCGCGCGATTGGATCGGCGGCGGCAGACAACGCGACGGCGCTGTCGAGACCGGCGACCCGGGCAGTCGCGCGTTGGATACCGGCGCGACGACCGAGTGTCCATTGCGCGCGGACGCGCCCCTGCTCATCACTGATCGCGCTCGACGGACTGAACGCGGCGTCGCCATCCTCCGACACAAACGTCACCTCGACGCCCGGCACGGGTTCGCCGCTGCGCGTGCGTACCAGCAACACGAGCGGCGCCGGCAGGGGGCGGCCGACGAGCGCACGTTGTCCCATTCCCTGCTCCGCCAGCGCCGACGCCGGTGTCAGGACGACGAACGCCGTGAGGCTCGACGTGATAGCACCGAGAGTGGCGACGACCGCCGTCTGTCCTGCGCGGCGAGCGCGGAGCACGCCGAGCGAATCCACCGTCGCCACCGATGAGTCCGTCGTGGACCAGTGCGGCGTCGCGCCGCGCACACGGTGTCCGCGCGCGTCGACGGCAACCACGGCCACGCGGGCGGAGTCACCCGAACTCAGCGACACCATGCTGTCGCCCGCGACCATGAGTGCGGCGGGCACCGGCCGGACGAGGATCGTGGACGCCGCGGTGACTTCGCGTACACGGACCTCGACCGTCGCACGGCCCGGCGCGCGCGCCACGATGTTCCCGCCCGAATCGACGCTGGCGACCGTCGAGTCGCTCGTGCGCCAGCGCAGCGTGGCACCAGCCAACGTGGCACCGCGAGCATCGGTGACCGTCGCGACGACAGCGGCCGTATCGCCGATCGCGCGCAGGGTGTCGGACCGCGGCGTCAGGACGATGCGGCGCGCCGCGTGGTCCGCGATGTTGGGCTCGAGGATGCCGAGCCAGGACGACACGCCCAGCGCCTTGGCGTTGAGCATGAGTGTCATCAGCGCAGCGGCCGTGGTGATGGTGCCGAGGACGAGCTTGTGCGCACCGCTGAGCAGGCCGGGCTTGGGCGGCTGGAGGGCTTGTCGCTTCACAATTGGGCGGACGACCGGGATCAGGGGAGTCTTCGCGCGCCCTCACATCGTGACAGGACGGCGGGTAGATTCCCGGTGAGTTTCGGCCGTCCCGCCCACCCTTCTATCATTCTCCTACTCGTGTCAATCAAGAACGACCGCTGGATCATCGAGATGGCGACCAAACACGGCATGATCGAGCCGTTCGAGAGTTCACAGCAGCGCGCCGGCGTGGTCTCGTATGGCGTGAGCGCCTACGGCTACGACATGCGTGTGGCGCCCGAGTACAAGATCTTCACCAACGCGCTGAGCTCGATCGTCGACCCGAAGCACTTCGACCCGAAGTCGTTCGTGGAGTGGGAGGGCGACGTGTGTGTGGTGCCGCCGAACTCCTTCGCGCTGGCACGCTCGGTGGAGTACTTCCGCATCCCGCGCAACGTCATGACCATCACGGTCGGCAAGTCCACGTACGCGCGCTGCGGCATCATCACCAACGTCACGCCGTTCGAGCCGGAGTGGGAAGGCTACGTGACGCTGGAGATCTCCAACACGACGCCGCTGCCGGCCAAGATCTACTCCAATGAAGGGATCGCGCAGGTGCTGTTCTTCGAGGGCGACGAGGGGCCGCTGGTCTCGTACAAGGACAAGAAGGGCAAGTACCAGGGACAGGTGGGTGTGACGCTGCCGAAGATCTGACGCGACCACGGGTGTGCCTCTCGATCCGTAGGTCGACCACCACCTCACGCTGAGGACCGCCCGTGCGTTTCCGTGCCGTCACCACCCTGCCGCTCATCGCGGCACTCGCCTCCCTGCTCTACTCGGCGGCGCTCCACGCGCAGCGACCCACCAGCATGGCCGGGCGCTCCACCGTGTACGCGCCTAGTGGCATGGTGGCGACCAGTCAGCCCCTCGCGTCCGCGGCCGGCATGGAGGTGCTCCGCACGGGCGGCAACGCGATCGACGCCGCCATTGCTGCGTCGGCCGTGCTCACGGTCACCGAACCGCACATGACCGGCATCGGGGGCGACATGTTCGCCATCGTATGGCTGGCCAAGGAGCAGAAGCTCGTCGCGATCAATGCCAGCGGCCGCGCCGGCAGCCGCATGCTGCGCGACACCCTCGTGGCGCGCGGCTTCCGCAGCGGATCGCAGCAGGGCGCCATGTCGGTGACCGTGCCCGGCGCGCTCGCCGGCTGGGACCTGCTGCTGCGCACCCATGGCACGCGCTCGCTCGCGCAGATGCTCCAGCCTGCCATCCGCTACGCGAGTGATGGGTTCCCGCTCACGCCGATCATCGCCGCCCAGTGGACCGCCGAGACGGAGTTCCTCAGGCGCGACAGCGCGGCCGCGGCCACGTACTTGCCCAATGGGCGTGCGCCGCGCGCTGGCGAATGGTTCCGCAACGGCGAGTACGCACGCACGCTGCAGACCATCGCCGACAGCGGCATCGGTGTGTTCTACGGCGGATCACTCGGCCGGCGGATGGTCGACCACGTGCAGAAGCTCGGCGGGTTCATCACGCTCGAGGACCTACGCAAGAACGCGCCGTCGTGGGTCACGCCCATGTCGGTGGATTTCCGTGGGTACCGCGTGTGGGAGCTGCCGCCGAGCAACCAGGGCATCGCGGTGCTCGAGATGCTGCGCATCCTCGAGCCGTATGATCTCAAGGCCATGGGGCACAACTCGCCCCGTTACCTGCATCATCTCATTGAAGCGAAGAAGCTCGCGTACGCCGATCTCACCCGCTTCGTCGGCGACGCCGAGCATCTCGACATGCCCGCTGCGCAGATGTTGAGCGATGAGTTCATCGCCGCGCGGCGCGCGTTGCTGAACCCCTCGCGTGCGCAGGAGCGCGTCGATCCCGGGCCGCTGCGGACCAAGAGCGAGACCGTGTACCTCACCGTGGCCGACGCGGAGGGGAACATGGTCAGCTTCATCAACTCCATCTATGACTACTTCGGGTCGGGGGTCGTGGTGCCCGGCACCGGCTTCGCGCTGCACAACCGTGGGGCGGGATTCACGCTCACGCCGGGCTTGCCCAACACCGTCGCGCCCGGCAAGCGTCCGTTCCACACGCTCATCCCCGGCTTCGTCACGCGCACGGTGAACGGACGCGAGGAGGCGTACATGAGCTTCGGTCTCATGGGCGGCGGCGTGCAGGCCCAGGGACACGTGCAGCTGCTGCTCAACCACTTCGTGTTCGGTATGGACCTGCAGGCGGCGATCGATGCGCTGCGTTTCCGGCACTACGACGGCTATCGCGTGGCGCTCGAAGCGCCGTTCAGCGATGCGGTGCGTACGGCCCTGCAGGGCATGGGGCATGTGTTGATCGAGCAACCCACAGTGGCGTTCGGCGGTGCGCAGGCGATCATCAGGCTCCCACGCGGGTATAGTGCGGGCAGTGATCCGCGGAAGGATGGGATGGCGGTGGGGTACTGACTCAAACGGGGGCTCGGGTTATGAACACACGCACGCGCATGGTATCGGCCGTCCTGGCCCTGTCCTTGTTGGCAGCCTGTCAGAGCGTCACGACGGAGCCGTCTGCGGTATCGAAGATCACGTCAACAACCTCATTCGGGATGTGCGTGGGGTACTGCAAGACGACGTTGGAGATCACCGCGACGGAGGCCGTGCTCATCCGCGAGAGTTACGGGCGCGGCGCGGGGGCGAACCTTCCGCTCCAGCGCCTCACGACGCCGCTCTCCGCGCAGGAATGGCAGGACATCGCGGCGGCAGCGACCGCAGCGGCGGCGGCGTTCGACACGTTGCCCGAGCGGCTCGGCTGCCCGGATTGCGCGGATGGCGGCGCGGAGACGCTGGCGCTCGTGGGGCCAGGTCGCGACAAGTCCGTTGTGTTCGAGTACGGCGACTCGCTCGCAGGGGTGCAGCCGCTGCTCGAGCAGGTGCGGGCGCTCAGAACGCGACTCAGCCCGAATTCGGGCAGCTAGCGCGCGCTGGGATCGGCCAAGGCCCGCGCAACGTACAGCGTGTGCATCGGTCCGACCGTCGCGTGGGCGCGCACACGGTGCCTCGTGATGCTGAGCCCCGCCCGCTCGAGCGCCGCCGCAAAGTCCGGATCATCACCCACGGACCAATACGCGATCACGCCGCCGGGACGCAACGCGGCCATCGTCGTCGCGATCCCAGCGGCGGCGTAGAGGCGAGCGTTCTCGGACATGATCATCGCTTCCGGCCCGTTGTCGGTGTCGAGCATGATCGCATCGAAGCCCCCGCTCTCCGCGCGCAGCACGTTCGACACATCATCACGCACGACGCGCACGCGCGGGTCCCGCATGGCCTCCGCCGACAGCTCGAACGCGGGATCGGCGTTCCACGCGATCACCGCCTCCAGCAACTCGGCGACCACGATCTCCGCGTCGGCGGCGAGATGACGCATCGCCTCACGCAGCGTGAAGCCCAGCCCCAGACCGCCGATCAGGACTCGGGCTCGCTGGCGTTCGCGAATGGGGATGCAGGCCAGCTCGGCCAGGCGGTCCTCGGAGAGATGCCGGCGCGTGGACATCAGCTCCACGCCGTCGGCGCGGATGAGGTACGCGCCGTCGTGCCGCAGCAACTCGATGAGTGTGCCGTCCGGCGTGCGCGCGTCGCCGAGTCGGACGGTGGGTTTCAACGGAGCGAGTCCGGAAGCACCGTGGCGTGGCGTGCCAGGAAGACCCACCGTCCGTTCTCGAACAGGAGGACGTTCGTGAATGGCCGCGACAGCACGCGGGCTCCGAACTGCCCGCCGAGCTGACTGTCGGGTGTCGGCTGCTCCACCTCGCGTCCCATGACGATCCCGATGTTGCCGGTGATCTGGTACCCTTCGATCACTCGGTCGAAGCGTTCGGCAGCGTTGCCACCGCGCGCCATGATCGCGAGGGCATCTGTCTTCCGGAGGACGCGGTTCGCCGGCGGATTGATGATGTAGTTCTCGTGCATGAAGCGGCGTTGGGCATCGAGATCCTGCTCGACGATGATGCGCTTCTGCTCAGCATCGGCGGCGAGGAGGGTCGCTTCGTCGGGTTTGGCGGCCTGCGCGGCGGCGGGCGCCGCGAGCAGCAGGAGGACGAGGAGGATGGTGGTGCCTTGTAGTGTACTTCGCATGCGGATCCTCCAGGGTCCGGCTGGTTTACGTCCGACGCCCATGCCAGCGAGCGGCCGCGTCATGATCCGGTCGGTCTGTGGATCGGTGCCAACGACGAACACGTGGGCCCCGACGTCGGCGTACCCGAACTTCCGATAAAAGGCGATGGCGCGCGGATTGCGCTCCCACACGCCGAGCCAGAGCGGCTCGGCGCCCGCGTGCCGCGCGGCGTCCACCACCTGCGCCATGAGCTGCTACGCGACTCGACGGCCCTGCCACTCCGCAGCGAGATAAAATCGCCAGAGCTCGATCGGCGCGGGGCCGACGACGCACGCGGGTGGCGTGCCGCGGCGGAGCTGCGCGAAGGCGACGAGCGGTCCGTTGTCGTCCGCGAGCAGCGTGATGATGTTCGGGTCCGCGAGTTCCCCCGCCTGCTGAGCAGGGCCATACGCCGTCTCGAGATGCAACGCGAGATCGTCGGGTCGATTGTCCGCTCCGAAGGTGTCGCGAAACGTGCGAGCGGCGAGTTCAGCCAAGGCCGCCGCGTCAGTCGGTCGTGCGTGACGAATCGTTGGAGTCATCGGAGAGAGCGGACGCTGAAGGCGATGACCGACGCGGGAAGCCCAACTAGGATAACCACGGCCACGGCGACGCGCACCTGACCGCTCCGTGTCCGATGAATCCGAAGAGTCCGCGCACTCTTCGGAAGTCACACAAGTGCACGATGCCTCCATTTCGGTACTGTCGCTACGAGCATCTGCTGCGGCCGCGCCGACGTAGATCGCACCCGCGACGCCCACGAACACGATCCACGCGAGATGCCGCGCGCGCGAGCCCACCAGCGCGACGATCCCCGAGACGAGCGTTGTCGCGGCGAGCACCTGCAGCGCCGTCTCTCGGGATCCCTCGGTGACCACGACGATGAGCGCGGCCATTCCCCACCATGCGATCGACGTGAGATGCCAGGCGAATCGCAGGGTACGCCTGGTGAACTCCTCGGAGCCTAGCACTTTCGGCAGATCCGTGCGCCGGAAGAGCCGCACGAGAATGTATCGCTCGCCGAGCACGGAGTGCGCGATGCCGAGCAGACTGATGAGCACCACCGCGGCCCACAACCAGCTGTTCATGATGTCGTTCGCCTCAAAGTGAACGTGCGCGGCGTGTTCTCACGATCCACCACTCGACGCCTGCGAGAGTGATCCCCCACCCCAACCACAACGACAGCACGAAGATTGTGACCGAGGACACGAACGGCAAGATGAGCAGAATCAACACTCCATCCACGATGCGCACACTTGCGATCCCGACCGCCAGTGCGAACACCCGCAGCATCCATTCACGATGCAGCTCGACGCGCTGCGTGCGAATCGCCCAATAGGCGCGCCCTGCGCCCCCGAGGGCAAGCAGCGCCACCAGGGTCACGATGACGCCTTCCGGCGCTCCCGCATAGGGGTCCAGAATGCCGAAGGGCACGCTCGCCAACACGGAGATAGGCAGCAGCACGAGGAGCAGCCGCCCGGACCATCGATGCAGCCGGCGGTACGAGTTCCGGAGGCGGCGCCAGAACTGGAGTGGTGCCAGCAGGAGGAAGAGTCCACCTGCGATGACGTGGAGTCGCGTCAGTGACGGACGTTGCGCGAATCGGTGGTCGGTGAGCGCCAGCCTCGCGCTATCGGCTGCCGACACCCGCACGCCAAGCGCGTCGAATACGCCGGCCGCCTGGACCCGCGCACCGGCGTCGGCGACGTGAAGGGCGCGGTGAACGGCCGCGGTGATGCCGATGAGACAGAGCACCAATGCGGCGACCCAGATGAGCCGTTCGCGCACGTTCCTCCTGTTGGACAGCGGTTACGGCACAGGCGTCAGCTTCCCCGTCAGGCAGACCGTTCGTAACTAGACTCGAGCGGCGCGGGTGACCTCGGCAGGAAGGTGAGCGGCGGGACCCGGCCGAGGCTGTCGTGCGGCCGCCGCGTGTTGTAGATCGTGAGCCAGCGCTCGGTTTCGGCGCGGACGTCGTCGAGCGAGCCGAAAAGGTACGCGTCGAGCACTTCCTTGCGATAGCTCCCGTTGAAGCGTTCGATAGTAGGCGTTCTGGTTGGGTTTGCCGGGTTGGATGTGCAGGAGCCGGACACCGTGGCGGCGGCACGAGGTGGTGAGTTCGACGGACACGAACTCGGGCCCGTTGTCGCAGCGCAGCGCGCTCGGAGCGCCATGCAGCGCGACGAGTTGGTCGCGCACCTGCGTGACGCGAGCCGCCGGCAGCGACAGCGCGACCTCCACGGCGAGCGCCTCCCGATTGCCTTCGTCGAGCACATTCAGCGTGCGGGAGCGTGTCCCGCTGTAGAGCATGTCGCTCATGAAGTCGACGGCCCACATCCCATTGAGGACGGCGGGCGCGTCGAGCGGCTGCCGCTCGCGCGGCGGGATCCGGCGCTTCGCCCGCCGCTTGAGGTTGAGTTTCAAGGCGCAGTACACGCGGTACACGCGCTTCGCGTTCCAGCGGTGGCCGGCGAGGCGCAGCGCATCGAAGCACATCCAGAAGCCCCTCTGCGGCGTCTCGGTGACGAGCGCAGTCAGCGCCGCGATCACCTCGGCGTCGCGGTCCAATCGATCCGGCGGCGGTCGGTAGTAGGCCGCCCGCGAGAGGGACGCGACCTCGCAGGCGTGACGCACGGACAGTCCGTGGTCGGCCAACAGGATCGCGATCACCTGCCGCTTCGCGGGCGGCGCTACAGCTTGCGACTGAGGACATCCTTGATCGCGGTATTCTCAAGCGCCAGCTCGGCGTACATTCGCTTGAGCTTCGCATTCTCGGCCTCAAGGTCCCGCAAGCGCTTGAGCTCGGCGACGGTCGCACCGCCGTACTTCGACTTCCACGTGAAGAACGTCGCGCGACTGATCCCATGCTTCCGGATCACTTCGGCGATCGGCACCCCGCTTTCGACCTCCTGCAGGGCGGCCACGATCTGGGACTCGGTGAACTTCGAACGGCGCATGTCTCCTCCATGAGCACCGTCAAAGTCTAACTCCGACTGTCTACCTCAGGGGGAAGCTGACGCTGCGGCGCATCGCGCTCGTGCGCGCCATCGCTACGCGCAGGCATCCCACCCTGGTCGATCAAGTCGGGCTGCTCCCTGCCCGTCAGTCGCGCAAGGCGGAAATCAAACGCGGCAGCAGTCTCGCGGTGTCGCTGGAGATCCGCGGGAGCGAACCGGCACCGCCGTTGGAGACCGCGCGCGCCGCTGACCGTATTGTGCAGGAAGCACTGCGCGACGTGATCCGCCACGCGCAGGCGACCGCCGCGACGGTGACCGTAGAGTTGAACGCGCGCTGGGTGAGCACGTCCTGCACGTCGGCCGGCGCGACGTCGACGGTGCGCCGCGTGTGATTGACGTGGTAGACGTTGCCGGTGGCCATGACGACGATCCGGCGCGGCAGGAGTCCGAAGTAGAGCAATCGGACGCCGTCGGGAATGACCGGGTTGGGCGGGAGTTCTTTCTCCGACGCGTCGTCGGGGACGAGTCGGAGGGGTTTGGGAGGACGCGAGGGAATGGAGCGCACGGAGCGGGAGGAGAACATGCGGAGGTCCGCCGGAGAACGGATGCAATGTCCGCAGGTTGGGGACGGGGTGAAAGACTGTCAGGAGTGACAGGGGGGCGGCGCACTGGCCGCCGCCGGGACTTCATGGCCAGCCGAGATCTGTGACGGAGCTGATACGCTCCGCAACCATGTCGATGCACGGCGCAGTGACAATGCCGGTGGAGCTTCAGACACATGCCTGTTCCCCTTCATGCCATCGCCGCTGCGACGCTCATCGGCGCCGTCGGATCGCTTCTCCTTTCCGCGACCGAAGCGCCGTCGCGAGCGAGCGTCGCGGCTGCGACCGTCAGCCCATCCCGATCGCATTCGCCCGTCGCTCGCGTGGTGCATGGAGGCGTGCTCCGTACCGACGCAACCTGGTCGGCCGACGTCATTCACGTCCTCGCATCGCCGTTGCGCGTCACCGGTGGCGCTGTGCTGCACATCGAGGCCGGCGTGCGCATCGAGGCCGCGGCGGGCACATCGATCGTGGTCGAGCGCACGGCGCGCATCACGGCGATCGGCACCGAGGCCGTGCCGATCGTCTTCACCTGCGGCGAATCGATCCCAACCCGAGGTTGCTGGCTCGGCGTGCTCATCGCGGGCAACGCGAGCGTCGTTGGCGGCACCCTCTCGAGTCCACCGGCCCGCGGAGTCGGCGCAGCCGTATGCGCCGAGCTTCCCGGTGACGGCTTCCACGGCAGCTTCGGTGGCTGCGATCCGGAGGATGACTCGGGCGAACTCCGTTTTGTGCGCGTCGAGTACGCCTCGCGCGGACTCGAGCTGCTCGGCGTCGGTCGTGGCACGCGCATCTCATCGGTGCAGGTGCACGATGCGCTGGCGACGGCCGTGACGTTGCGCGGCGGTACCGTCGATCTCCGCCGCATCATCGCCTCGTCCTTCGGTGGCACCGCCTATGCGTGGACCGATGGCTGGCAGGGGCGCGCCCAGCATCTCGTCGCGCACCGGCTGCAGGGGAATGGCGCCCCGGCGTTCGACGGCAGGAACATGGGAGCGAGCGGCCCGACGCTTTGGCAGACCACCATCGTCGGTGATGCCGATGGCACGGCGCTCCGACTCGTCGGCAGCGGCCCCATGAGCTTCCGCAACGTGATCGTTGTGGGGACGGGCAGCGCGCTCGACCTCGATGGCGCCGCGGCGTGCGCCAGTGCCGCCGCTGGCGATATTCAGATCGGCGACGTCGTGACTATCGGCGTCGGGCAAGATGCGGATGCGGATGCCGATACCGAGTGCGCCCTGCACCCCGACGCGGAGGCCACGCTGCTGGCCCAGCCGGGTGCCGCGCTACGCTCGGCGCCGATCGAGGCCGTGAACGCCGTGCTGAGCAGCGCCCTGACTGAGTTCCTCCCCGACCTCCGGCCGCTCGGCCTCGCCAACGCGCTCGACATTTCCGGAGCGACGCCGCCGGCCGATGGGTTCTTCGAACCGGTCGACCGGCTCGGAGGCGTGGAACCCACCTTCGGCCTCGCCGCACAACACGGAATCATTCCCTGGTACTCCGGCTGGACGGCGGAGGGGAGTGCCCCTTCAGCGCCCATGGGCATCGTCACCGGCACCGTGAGGACGACGGCCGGCGTCGTGATCAGCGATGTGCGCGTTCGGGTTTCGACTGCGGACCGGAGTGCGCGCTCCGGGAGCGACGGGAGCTTCACCGTGGGCCTCGCGCGACCAGGGACCGCGGTGGTGACGGCCGAGCTCCTCCCGGACGGCTGCGTCGCGCCGCCCGTGAATGTGAATGTGGTGGCGGGCGCGGTCGCGACTGCCGACCTGCTTCTCACTTGTGGCAGCACCGGGTTCGACCCCGCCGGGATCCAGCTCACCTACCTCTGCGGCACGAGTTTCCGAGTGAAGAACCCGCATCCCGTGGAGGTCCCGGTGACGTGGGACGTGTATGGTACGAGCGAGAGCGGGATTCTGCTCCTGCCGCCAGCGACCGGCGCGCTGCTCGGCAAGAGTTTCTTCACGGTCAGCTCGGTTGGGACTGTCCGGCTTTTCTATCAAGGCGTCCAGATCGATGCGAAGGCGAACGGCGGCTTCACCTGCAAGCCCTGACCCGCGCGTGCGCTGAAACGAGAGCCGCGGCGCGGCGCGCGCGGCGCGCGCGGCGGCGTTCCTTCATTGCGGCCGTATCCGCCAAAGCCCGCTGTGGTCAGCGACTCCGTAGAGCGCTCCATCCGGGCCGATCGCGAAGCCGCGGTAGCGCTCCGTCACCGGGAGCAGCGGCCAGCTCGCGGTGACCGCTCGCCCGTCCGCGCTCAGCGAGAGCACCACGCCGCGGAAGCCTGCCATCAGCCCCACGACCAGCGCGCCATCCCACGCGCCCCACTGCGCACCGGAGAGGAAGACACACGCTGACATCCCCTCGCTCACGCCGCCCGTCGTCCATGTCGGGCGTAGCGCCGCGGCGTACCGCAGGCTGTCCGTCATCGGCCAGAGACCCTCGTAGCCGCGGTACTCTGCGTACGCATCGCCGGGGAGCAGCGGATGCCAGCCGCCATTGCCGCCGGCCGCGAGCCGAGTCACCTCATCACTGTGCACGGGGCCATGCTCGCAGCTGTACATTGCGCCGTCGTTCCGCAAGGCCAACCCCTGCACGTTCCGGAACCCGTATGCGTAGATGCGCGCATCGCTCCCCGCTCCCAGCGACGGGTTCCCGGGCGCGGGCGCTCCATCGCGCGTCACGCGCAGGATCTTGCCCCCGAGCACCGCGAGATCCTGAGGAACGCCGCCCGTCCGCGTGTCGCCCGTGCCGATCCACAGTTGACCGTCGGCCCCGAATCGAATGCGACCGCCCGAGTGCCCGCCTCCGTTGTACGAGATGCCGGTGACGATGTCGGTGCGGTTGGTGAGTGCGCTCCAGTCGTCTGCGACGCGCCACCGCACCACTCGGTTGTCTCGTGCACCGCCAGAGCCAGCCCACGACTGATACGTGAAGATGAATCGGTTGCTCGCGAACGCTGGGTCCACCGCAATCCCCAGTAGCCCGCTCTGTGACTCGGCTCCGATGTCGCTCAGTTGCGCGAGGGTCTGCGGGACCGTGCTGCCCGGCCGAAGCACTTGCAACACGCCGAGCCGCTGCGTGAACAGCAACGTACCGTCTGGCGCGAACGCCAGATCCCATGGCCACTCGAGCGACGTCTCCGGGATCAGCGTCTCTCGCACGAGCGACGGGATACCCACCGTGCTGGCCTGCGCCACGATCGTCGCGCCCAGGCGCCCCGGCGCCGAGGCCGAGAGCCTCTGCGTCCCGAGCGTTGGACCAAGGCGCCACGACCCCACCGTCGCCACTCCGTTCGCCGCTGACGTCGCGACGGCTCCGGTGAGCGAGCCACCGCCGGACGTCACCGCGAACGTCACGGGCACACCCGCGACCGGAAGGCCGGCCGGGTCGCGCACTACGACTGCGGGAGCAACCGGCAGCAGCGCACCCGCGACACCGACTTGCGCATCGGTGCTGCTCAGTGTTTCGAGCCATCCGACTCCTGGTGGCGCGCTGGCGGTCGCCTGAAACACGACGTTGGGTAGCCCGTTGAATGTGGCCGTGACGAGCTGGGTGCCGACCTGCGCGCCCAGCGTCCAGCGTGCGGCCCGCGCGTAGCCCTCGGCGTCGGTGCGCGTGCTCGCCACCCCCACACTGCCTCCCCCGGCGACGACGGTGAACGACACACTGAGGTCGCTCACACCGAGTCCGCGCGCGTCCACGGCGCGGACGACGGGAGGCGCGCCGACATCGATGCCAGCGTTCCCGCTCTGCGTGACCGGGCTCTGCGCGACGGTCGCGATCGGCACACCAGCGGTTGGCATGAAGACCGTCCAACCACTGTACCACGGGATAGTGGCCGCGGCACTCGGCCGCACACCGCCGACGTATGGTGCGGCCACGTCGAAGAAGCCGTCGGTGGGCAGCGCCGACGCCACGATCGTACTCCACGCGGCGGAAGCGCCGGGACGGAGATCGGGCGTGTTGGTCAGGTACGGCGCAACCAGGAGCGCCGGATCGGCAGCAAGGACCCGATTGAGCTGCGCGCCAACGCCGAGACGGGCGTCTTCGGCGGCGCATCCGGCCGCATCTGCGTCGGGATCACCCAGCTGTTCCGCTCCCGCCGTCACGACGCTGCGGAATGCGTCGGTGGGAAGTGCGAGGCAGGTCGCGGCATCGTCCACGTCGAGCGCCACGCGCGCGCCGATCACGAGCGCGTTGCGCAACCGCAGCGAGGAGCCGCGTTCGAGTCGAATGGCTGCGCTCGTGAGATGATCCGGGTTGGTGGGCACCGACGGCGCGATGATCGTCACGTTCGCGAGCTGCGGATCCGAACGCGGCGTACGATCAGCCTCCGCGAGCACCGGAGCGTTCTCGCCGCGGATCGCCTCACGATGATCCAGCGGGTGTGTGAGCACGAGCAGCTCCTGCGCACGGCCGGTCCATCCGCGAGTCCAACTCAGTCCGGCAAGCCCATTGTGGCCCAACGACAATCGGCGCAGGTCCACCGTGCCACCCACCGCGCGCACGCCGTCGAGTCGGCTCCGACGCACCTCAAGATGCTCCAGGACTGTTCGACGTCCCACGCCCTCCAATCGCAGCCCCTCTTCCGCGAGCTCAATGCGCGTGAATCGCAGCACCCCCGAACTGTCGGCGGCATCGCACCCCCCGGCGCGTCCTCCGGCCACCTCGCTCTCCAGTTCGTTGCAGCCGCCGAGTCCGTTCCCCGGCGCAACCGGGCTGGTGGGGGTGCCGCCATTGATAGGAGCGAATCCCTGCAACACCACGCCGCCCCAGCAGCCGGGGGGGAGGAGTGGATCGGCCACGGAGCCGATGCAGGTCAGGACGATCGGGCGGAGCGACGTCCCGTTGGCGAAGATGGTCGCCCCGCGTTCTACGACGAGCCGAGCTCCCGGCGAGGCCTCCAGCCGTGTACCGGCGTCGATCACGAGCGTCCCGCCGGAGGGGACGCGGACCTCGCCGACGAGCGGCACCGGCGTCCCCGCCCGCCAGTGCGTGAAGCGGCCGAGCCGTCGCGTTCCGTCAGTGAATCCAGCCGGCGTCGCGACCGAAGCCGCGACGAGCACGACGACCATCGGGAGGAACAGGAGGCACCTCAGCACCTTCGACGGCATCAGAGAAGCATTCATGGTGAGACGCACGATCGCACCTTCACACCACGCATCCTCAACGCTTCTTCCCCAGTCGAGTAACGGTCACGCGACGGACCGAGACACGCCGACGATGGCCCGACGGACGCGTGAGGCTCGTGCGGCACAAGCTGTCGATGCACACCTCGGCTACTGTTGGACGCCCCAAGAACCGGCTGGGTCGCCGTCTACCGCTGCCGAATCGCATGCGACCGACCCGCGCACCGCTTCGCGGCCGAGTTGGAATCGACGGTAGAACTCCAAATACCGACTTCCGTGCGCGTTGCCAACCTGTCCGAGTTATGCGTCGGAGAAAATACCGGCAACTTGTGGGGCGGGGGGTGACGCAGTAGCAATGTCCGACTTTCGATGGTGAGGTGGGTCTTCATGAAATAATCGCGCTAGTCATCAAGCGCCGACGGCAAGTCGCTGCTCGCAAAGTGCTGCAAACGCGCCACTGCGATCGCCAGCCAGAGCGCCAGCGTGACCCCGATCTGCCCGACCCCGGCGACGCCATTCCATGGGCCGCCGAACGCGAGCACCCGCAGGAGGTCGAACAACGGATCCACCGGGAACAGCGTGTACAACAACACGACCTCGGTAAAGGGAATCACGTCCAGCCCCCACTCATGGAGCAGGGCCTTCTGGAATACGCTCACCACGAGCATGAGGAGGAGCGCTGACTGCTCTCGCACCCGCACAAGGCAGGCGAGCGCGAATCCGAGGACGACCAGCACGAACGTCTCCACCCATGTCACCGCGACGCTGGCGAACAAGGCGCGAGGCCGCATCTCGGGGAACGGGAGCGCGAGGCCCCACACCAGACTCGCGGCCGCGATCAAGGTGGTCGCGAACACAAAACGGATCGCCACTGTCGGCAAATAGAAGCGCAGCGGAGTGACCGGCAACTGCAACAGCACCGCCCACCGACTCGCACGCCGGCCCCCTCCCTCCGCACCCGCGCGGCGCACGATCGAGTCAGTCAGCAAGCCGCCGACCGTCAGTCGGCGCGCGCACGGACGGCGATCGCGCCGTATCCTAAAACGACCCCGATCGAGATTCCTATCCCGCCGCGCGGCCAGTAGAACTGACTGACCTCGGTGAGGGTGCTCGCGAGCACGGGAACCGGGGCGTATTCTCTGCCCGGTCGGACTGACATTCCTATCCCTCGAAATTCCTATCCCGATAGCCTCGCGAAGCGCAGTCGACCAGCGCGCGTCGAATGGAACGCGC
>JBJXGK010000014.1:0-19836 GCA_046153705.1 Gemmatimonadaceae bacterium | reverse complement strand
AAGTTCACCACCGTCCGTCGGGACTGGCGCAGTCCGGCGGCGAACTCGTCGCGTCCGTAGGCGTGCTCGATGAACAGGAGCGTGAAGTAGGTCGCGAATCCCTCGCTCAGCCACACATCGTCCCAGTCGCGCTCAGTGACCGCGTTGCCGAACCACTGGTGTGCGATCTCATGGATCACGACGTTCCGCCATCGCACATCGCGCTTGCCCGTCACGCTCCCGGCGCTGTAGAAGATCGCGGACGCCGCCTCCATGCCGCCTGACACCGAATTGCTCTGCACGTTGGCGAGTTTCTCGTATGAGAACGGACCAACCCACTCGCTGTAGAACGCCATCGCGTCCTTGGTCGGCACGGCGAAGTCGTAGAATCCTTTGTCGCGGTCCTTGGCGAACACCCATGTCTCGATCGGGATGCCGCGATAGTCGTCCACGTGTTGCACCGCGAAGCGCGCCACGCCGAGGACGTAGAGCCAGGGCGCGATCGGCACACCCTCACGCCAGACGGTGCGCCGCGTGTTGTTGGGGAGGTCGGTCTCCTCCGTGCGGCGCCCGTTGGAGATCACCTGATAGTGCGCGGGCGCGGTGACCGCCATCTCCATGGTGGCCTTGTCGGAGATGTGATCGATCAGCGGGAGCCAGTGCCTCGCCTTATCGGGCCAATCATCCGAGAAGAAGGTGCGGTCGCCGTGCGGGTCGGGCTTGATCTGCAGGCCGTCGGCGGGAATGCCGGCGTAGCGCACCACGAGTTCTATGACCTGGCCCTCGGTGGAGGGCGCAGCGAGTGTGATGGCTATGCGGTCGGCGCGGTGCGTGAACGCGAGCGTTCGGCCGCCGCTGCTCACCGCGCGCACGTTCATTCCGCGACCGTTGCGCGCGGGCGACGCATCGGCGAGGTCGAGCTGCACCACGCGGAGGCCCGCCGAAAGCAGGCGCATCCGCACGGTGGCCTCGCCCTCAATGCGATCGATGCTGTCCGCGAGGGTGAGCGCGAAGCGGTAGTGCTCCACGTCGAGCGGCTGGCGAGGGTACGTGTCCGCCGGAGCGCTGGGCAGTGCCGTCAGCGCGGTGAGAGCCGGCAGGAGGATCGCGACGAGCGCGAGAAGCGGGGTCCGTCTGAGTGGGTTCGGCACGGAGTCGATTCTACGCCCGACGGCGCGCGGAGGTAAGGGCCGTAGCGCGCGGCCTCAAGTCGCCGCACTTTCTCCCTCCGGTAGCTCGCACACGTCACTGCCGCCAACCCGCCCGAGGAACGCCATGCGCCGCCCGCTCGCCTGTCTCGTCCTGTTGCTCTCGAGCACGATCCTCGGCCCCGGACTCGTCGCCCAGGCGCCGACGGTCGATCGCGCGGTCGTCGCGCGCATCAGAGAGGAAGGGCTGCAGCGCTCCCAGGTGATGGAGTACGAGGCCTACATCGCCGACGTCCTCGGCGCTCGCCTCACCCTCTCCGCCGACATGAAGCGCGCCCAGCGCTGGCTGCAGGCGGAGCTCACGAAGATCGGCCTCGCGAATGTCGTCGCCGAACCGTTCATGGACTACGGCGTGACCTGGGACAACGAGTACGTCTCGCTGCACATGACCGAACCCGACTACCAACCGATGCTCGGGTATCCGATCGCGCACACCGCCGGGACCGACGGTCGAAAGGTGGCTGACGCCGTGATCGTGGACCTGCAGACGAAGGCCGATCTCGCGCGATTCCGCGGTACGCTCAAGGGCAAGGCCGTGCTCGTGACGCCTCCCGCCGTGATCGACCTCGCTCCACTCACCAACGGTGTGCCGCGCTACACCGAGGCCGACCTCGCTGCGCTCGAGCGTGTGGTGATCACGCCGCCGCGGCCGACTCCACCGCGTGCCATCCGCAACGCGGATCTGCTGACAGGCGAGGAGAAGGTCGCGTTCTACCGCGCCGAGGGCGTCGCGGTGGTGCTGCAGAGCGAGAGCGGTTGGTTGGGCGCGGTGCGTGGCTTCTCGCGGCCGGGCTCGCGTGCGGACGGTTGGTCGCGCGCCGGGATCCTCGGCTCCCCGGCGATGGTCGCCATCACGCCGGAGCACTACAACCGCATGTATCGCATTCTCCAGCGCGGTCTCCCCGTGAAGGTCGACGTCGAGGTCCGCAACCGGGTCGGCGACACCGTCGAACAGGCAATGAACGTGGTCGGAGAGATCGCGGGCAGCGACCTCGCGCACGAGGTGGTGATGCTCGGCGCTCACTTCGACACCTGGCACGCGAGCCCCAACGCGAGCGACAACACGTCGGGAGTTGCGGTGGCGATGGAAGCAATGCGTATCCTGAAGACGCTCGGCTTGAAGCCGCGGCGCACCATCCGCATCGCGCTCTGGGCTGGAGAGGAACAGGGCCTGTTCGGTTCGCGCGCGTACGTGCGCAAACACTTCGGCGACCCGCGTGACCCGGCGGTCGGTGTGAAGCCGGCGTACGAGACGCTCTCGGCGTATTTCAATCAGGATTACGGCGCCGGCCAGTACCGCGGCATCTACCTGCAGGGGAACGAACAGGCGCGCAACCTATTCACCGCGTGGACGGAGCCCTTCCGCGACCTCGGCATGACCGCCGTCTCTAACCAGAGCGTCGGCAGCACGGACCACATCGCATTCGATGAGGTCGGGCTGCCCGGATTCCAGTTCCTGCAGGACCGGATCCCGGGCACCGGCGGGCACACCAATCTCGACTTCTACGACACTATCCAGGCCGCGGACTTGATGAAGAACGCGACGATCATGGCGTCGTTCGTGTACCACGCGGCGATGGCCGACGAGCGGATTCCAAGGAAGCGACGTTAGACGTGCGCGGAATCCCGTACCTTCCTGCCACACCCTCACTGGGCCCACCATCGATGCCACGTCGCGGACCGTTTGTCCTCCTCGCACTCGGCGCGCTTGCCATCCTCGGCGCGAACCGCCCGAAGTCGCTCCCCGCAGACCTCGCCATCCGGAACGTGACCGTGATCGACGCGGTGCACGGCGTTCGCCAGGCGCGCACGGTGCTCGTCGACGACGGCCGCATCGTCGCCGTCAACGACGCTAGGCAGGCGGTGGACGCCACAACGACAGTAGATGGTACCGGCCGCTACTTGATCCCCGGCCTTTGGGACTTCCACGTCCATTTGACATACGACGCGCGGCTCACGGCGGCCATGCCCGGTCTCTTCCTCAATCACGGCATCACCAGCATCCGCGATACCGGTGGCGAGCTGGAGCTGGTCACCGCGGTGGTGCGGGCCCTGCGCGCAGACACCGCGTTGGCACCGCGCGTCTTCTTCGCTGGCCCGCTGATGGACGGTGCGGCCGTCGTCTACAACGGTGGCGGGCGGCCCCCGCTCGGCATCGCGAACCCCGACGTCGCGACGGCGCGCGCGAACATCGCGCGCCTCGCCGCAGCGGGTGTGGACTTCGTCAAGATCTACGAGATGGTGAGTCCCGAGGTGTTCGACGTACTCGTCACGGAAGCGCGCTCGCGCGGGTTGCCGATCGACGGGCACGTGCCGTTGTTGATGCGGGCGCGCGATGTCGGCCCGCGCGTGCAATCGCTCGAGCATCTGCGGAACATCGAGTTGGACTGCGCCGCGCGGCCGGAGGCGCTGCTCGAAGAACGCAAAGAGCGGATGCGCAACGTCGACGGATTGTCCGGCTTCGCACTGCGCTCCAACCTGCACTCGCTGCAACGCCTCCCCGCCGTGGCTGCATTCGACGAGAAGGAGTGTGCGCAGGTGCTCGCGGCGATGCGCTCCACCATTCAGGTGCCGACGCTCCGACTCAACGCGATGGGACTGCGCTCTCCGTTCACGCGCAGCGATTGGCCAGTGATCCTCGACAAGCTCCCGGCCGACGTGGCCGCCGAGTGGCGGACTGCTGGCGAACGGACTACCCAGATCGGAGCGCCACCGCGCGACAGCACCTACGGCGCGTTCAGTCTGCGCCTCGTGCGGATGATGCACGCGGCCGGCGTGCCCATCGGTGCCGGCACGGACACGCCGATCGGCTTCGCTGCGCCAGGCTACAGCTTGCACAGCGAGTTGGAGATGCTGGTCCGCGCCGGTCTGCCACCGATCGAGGCACTGCGCGCGGCGACGATCCGCCCGGCGGAGTTCTTCGGACGTGCGGGCGAGATGGGGACGATCGCGCCGGGCATGCTGGCCGATCTCGTACTGCTCGCGGCGGATCCGCTCGCGGACATCACGAACACACGGCGGATCGATGCGGTGGTGACGAAGGGCCGCCTGTTGGATCGTGGCGCGCTGGCGGCGTTGGTGCGGTAGGACAGCGAGACGTCACGCGTCCGCGTGACATCGTGAGGACCACCGCCCCGCGTAGCAGCGCAGGGCCATCGGCCCGGAACGGATCGACGTTCAGCACCGTCAGGTCGGCCCGCTTCCCCACCGCGATCGTGCCGGCGTCCCCTTCGTCGAATCCCGCGTACGCGGCCCACAGGGTGTAACCACGCACGGCTTCTTCCGCTGTCATGCGCTGCGCGGGATACCATCCGCCCGGCGGTGCACCGCTCGTGTCCTGCCGCGTGACCGCGGAGTGCAGTCCGTAGAACGGGCTCCAGTCGGAGCCGGGCATATCCGACGAGAACACGAGCGCGGCCCCGGCACGACGCAGCGTGCGCCAGGCATACGCGCCCGCGATACGGCTAGCGCCGACACGCGTCTCCGCCCACCCCTTGTCCTCCACGGCGTGCGGCGGCTGTACGGAAGCAACGACGCCAATTGCCGCGAAGCGCGCGATGTCCGGCGGCGACACGATCTGTGCGTGCTCCACGCGATGGCGCAGCCCGCGCGACTTTGGCGCGGCGCGCGTGACCGAATCGATGAAGTCGAGCGTCGCACGGTTGCCCGCGTCGCCGATCGCGTGGATGCCGACCTGAAAACCGGCGCTCATCGCGTCGGCGACGAGCTGTCGGTCGAACCCGTAGGCACCACCACTCACACCGCGATGCCCGGGACGGTCCGAATAGTCCGCGAGCAACTGCGCCCCCCGCGATCCCAGCGCGCCGTCGTAGTACGCCTTCACAGAACGCACACTCAACATGCCGTTGGCCGAGGTGAACGGCCCGCGCGCGATCCACCGGCGGATCAGCGCCGAGTCGCGTGCGCTCAGCATCGCATACACCCGCAGCGGCAACGAGTCGCGCTCGGCCAGCCGCTCGAAGCTCTCCATGACGTCCGGAGCTACTCCCGCCTCATGCACACCCGTGTATCCGGCCCCCGCCATCACGTGCAGTGCGCGCAGCACCTGCGCATCCCGCTGTGTGGGCGAAGGGAGCGGGATGGCATCGTCGAGCAGCGGGACCGCGCGATTGAGCACCAGGCCCGTGGGCTCGCCACTCGCGTCCTTGCGGATCTCGCCGCCCGTCGGCGACGGTGTCGCGCGCGTGATGCCGGCGAGCGCGAGCGCCCGCTCGTTCGCCCACGCGGCAAAGCCGTGCAGGCTGCGCAGGATGACGGGGTGGTCAGGAACACGCGCGCTGAGGAGCCGCTTGTCGGGGTATCGATTGGCCCACGCGCCCTCGTCCCAGCCATAGCCGAGGATCCACTCGCCCTTCGGGGTTTGCGCGGCGCGCGCGACGATGCGCTCCACTGCCTCCGCTTCGGTGGCGACGCCCGTCAGGTTCACACGGTCGAGCGACTGCCCGAGCTCGGCGACGTGGGTATGTGCGTCCACCAGGCCCGGGAGCACGACTGCTCCCGCAACGTCGATGACTCTGGTGTCCGGGCCCTTCAGTGTGAGCGCCGCGGAGTCGGAGCCGACGAATACGATGCGTCCGTCGCGCACGGCGACAGCATCGGCGTCGTGACGCCAGCCGTTTACCGAGTCGTACGGCGCCTCGGCGGACGGCCGCCCGTCAGTGGATGGCTCCTGCCACGCGAGGGAATACACCTTGCCGTTGTGGAGGATGAGATCGGCTGCCGCCGCACCGCCGCCGCCGGGCGAACAGGCAGCCGCGACCGACAGTAGGATTGAAGTAGCGAGGCGCGCCCGTAGGCTGCGCAGCGGGAACGTGGCGGTCATGGGAGAATCTTACGGTTCCGCCGACTCCACGCGCGAGTCGGACCCACGCCGTGGACAGGTTGCGGCTGGTGCCTACAGGACCCTACAATCTGACATCGCGAAACCACGCCGGCTCCGCGACCCGATCCCCCGACCTGACAACGGAGACGCTCTCATGCGTTCGACCCGTTCACCCATCGTTCGTCCGACCGGCATGCTTGTCATGTCGTTGATCGCGCAACTGGTCTCCTCCGCGCCCGCCGCTGCTCAGGGGCAGGCGACGCCGTCACCGGCCGCCCTCGTGCAGCGTGCAGCCAAAGCGCTCGGAGGCGAATCGGCGCTGCGCGCCGTCAGCCACGTGCGCACTCAGTTCATCGCGACGACGTTCGGGCTCGGACAGGAGGAGACCTGGGCGTCGGCGCCGCGCCCGACCGTATCGGCGGGTCGCACCACACTCGACCTTGCGCGCGGCCGACGCGCGGTGGTGCAGGAGAACCGACCGCCGACGGCCACTGCGGTGACCAACGTGCGACAGGTTCTGCTCTCCGACTTCGGCTTCACCGAGACCAACGGGACCTTCGCCGGGTTGAACGCACCCGCGCTCGCTGCGGCGCGCCGAGCGATCCGCGAGCAGCCGGACCGTCTCGTGCTCTTCGCGCTCGACAATCCGGCGGCGGTGCGCCGACTGCCGGCGCGGAGTTGGCGCGAGGAGATGGTCGACGGCGTCCGTGTGGTGAACGGCACCGACTCGATCGATCTCTACTTCGACCGCCTCACCGGCCGCCCGCTGCTCACCGTCACCGTCACCGATGATCCGATCCTCGGCGACCGCACGACTGAAGTCGCGTACACACGCTGGACGCTGACGGGCGACGTGTATCTCCCACGGCAGGTGGACACGTACGCCAACGGGCGTCACGCCGGCGTGGTCGCCGTCGCGGCGGCCGTGGTCAATGGCGCCGCCGACGAAGCCGACTTCGTAGTCGCGGACTCGGTCGCGGCGCGGGTGCGTGCTGCGGCGACGGTCGCCGCGGCACCGGTCACGGTCACGTTGGTCTCGCTCGGTACCGGCGTCTGGCGCGCCGAGGGGGGCACACATCACTCGCTGGTGGTTGAGCAGGGGAACGGGCTGCTGGTGGTGGAAGCGCCGCAGAACGCGGCGCGCGTAGGCGCACTGCTCGACACACTCGCGAGCCGCTTCCCCGGACGGCGCGTGACGCAGCTCGTGAACACGCACCATCACTGGGACCACGCCGGCGGCGTCCGCGAGTTCCTCGCCCGCGGGATCCCGGTGCTCACGCATCCGCGCAACGTCGCGTTCGTCACACGCCTCGCCGCCGCGCCGAAGACCGTCGCCCCCGACGCGCTCTCGCGTCGTGTGCGTCGTCCGGTCATCCGCGCGGCCACTGACTCAATGGCGATCGGGAGCGGCGCATCACAGGTGATCATCCTGACGATTCCGACGGTGCACGCCGAAGGGATGTTGGCCGCGTACGTGCCGTCAGCGGGTGCGCTCTTCACGAGCGACATCATGAATCCGGCGCCTGTTCCCAACATCGCCGGCGCGATCGAGTTGCTTGCGTTCGCGCGCGCTCACGGATTCCAGGTGCGCTCGCACGCGGGTGGACACGGGATAGTGATGCCCTGGAGCGACGTCGAGCGGGCGGTGCCGCGGGAAGCTCAACCGAGATAGACGATGGCGCCGCGGCTCAGGGCTCACGGGTCGTCACTTCGATGCGCCCGTCCGATCATCGAGCATGTGTCGGCCGACAAGTGTTGCCGTTACGTCCCGGAGACCGACGCCTCCACGGGCGGAGCGAACGTCCCCGACGCGAGGAACATCCAGCCGAAGAAGATCTCCTGAACCACAAGGTCCTTCAGCTGCGGCGCGACCGGACGCCACGGCTCGGCGTCTGGCACCGGCGTCGTGGCGAACGTGAGTTTGGGGAACGCCAGTCGTAGGAACGGGTTGAGGAGCCACCCGAATCGCCCGGACGACGTCTTCGCACCGAAGAACACGATACGTGCACCCGCGCGGAGTCGCGGCAGCAGATTCGCAAGCGCCGACTCGGAAGCGAACACGTCGGGCGCCGCGAACATGTGGAGACCATCGTACTGGCCGTTCAATGAAACTGACTGTGCCGGTGCGATCGCGATCGTCACGTTCGACCAGCCGTGGCGCTCGATCCGACGCTGTGCGAGCGCGGCGACGGCGGGACTGATCTCGACCCCTACGACCGTCCCCGTCGGGCCGACCGCCGCGCGAAGATACGGCAGGCTGCCTCCTGGTCCACAGCCCACGTCGAGCACGCGCTCGCCCGCCCGCAGGTGAAGCAACTCGACTGCCCGCGCTCGAACCGGCTTGATGAACCCGAAGTCGAAGTCCGGGAACGGCCGCAGCAGCCAGAGCACGAGGCGGAAGTACAGCGGTGTGGCGGACTCGGTGGCCATGCTGATCTCCCGTGACCCGTTGTCGTGAGCGGCTAGCTTGTGGGTCGCCGCGTGACCGTCATCGGATAGCGACGGCCACCATGATACGTCACCTCGCCCGACATGCGGTTCCGATCTTCGGTGAGCCGACCGCGGAATGTGACTGGACCTTCGGGCGACTCAACCAGCAAGTCGACCTGTGTCCCGGTCAGCATCACGCTCTTCACTGGCAGCGCATTCGGCCCCGCAGCACGCAACTCGCCGGTCCATCCTGCGCCCGAGCGCACGAGGGTCATCGAGCCGGGCGTGACACTGGCGCCAAGGTCCACCGTGAAATCCCAGGCCCCGCCAGATCGGGGCTGGAGGCTCGCGGGGCGGAGGCAGCGCAACCGACTGCGCCAAGAAGCAGGAAGCCCGCATAGGCGATACGTATACGCATCGGAAGGACTCGCGAAGAGGGGTCTGGCCCAGCAGCTGTTCCAGCAGACGAAAAGAACACGGGTGTACGCCGCGAACGGCCGAACGCGAGTTCTCATCGAACGGCGAGACGGCGGAGGAAGAACTGTGCTATTGCGTCATGCAGTTCGGGCACGGCCTTCAGACGGTTGAATGCCGGAGGATCGCTCAACAAACGTTCTGCAATGCTCCCGGGCTCGAGCGGTGGCAGAGGAGAGAGCATCGCGCCATGCCCGCCCTCCGTCAACTGCGCCAGGATCTCGCACCTCGGCTGGCACACAACTTGAACGGCCTTTGCGTGGAACTCAGGTACTTGGTTGACGTCGCGCTCGGCAATGATCAACCCGAGCGGAATCGCCGGATCCTTCAACGTCTCCAGTGCGAAGTCCGCCGCGAACGGCACCATCGCAATGGCTGCCCGGACACGTTCGTCCCGATACCTCTGCACCGTGCTGTCGCCGAACCTCGCGCGAATGATCAGTTTGGCGACCCAGATCTTCGGCCCATCCAACAAATTGCCGCGCAACTGAGTGGTGAGGCCGACGCAAGATGAGAAGTCACGCTGTATGTGACTCAGACAGTGATCGCGAAGCCGTCGAGGAGACCACTCACCACCGGCGAGTGTGAGCGCGGTGTGTCCACCAGCCGAACCGCCAAACACACCAACGGAGTCGAAACGGATGAGTGGAGAGAACGCTGGATGGGCCTCAAGTCGATCGATCGCCCGACTGACTTCAAGCGGTCGCAGCTTCCAGCTCGTTGGTCCGGGTTCAGAGGGGTCGAGGTAGTTATCGCCAGCATGCTCAGGAATCGCGACCACGAAACCGGCCTGCACGAGCGTGCGAGCCAGATCAGTGTGAACCCACGGCGAACCGCCGGACCCGTGTGAGATGACGACGAGCCTTCCATTGCCCTTGATGGGCGCAGCGTCTTCAGCCCACGAGAAGCGGAACGGCCCTTTTGTGACTGCGGCTTCTTCGGCTAGCGTGGGATAGAAGATGGTTGTGGTTCCGCTATCGGCTTGCGCGACGCGGCGGTATCCCATTCGCGGCGACTGGGCGAAGGCCGGTGCCGAACCGCAAGGAACGAGCGCCGAGATGGCGGCGGCGAGCAGGAGTGTACGGTGAACGACTGTCATTTCGCCTGGCCTCTCACCACCGCCCGAAGGACTCTGGGGAACACCTTGAATGGGACCGCACCGGCAGTCATCTGACTTACCGACCCAGTGAAGTAAAGGTCCGGCACTGGGGCATGAAAGAGCCACGTCCCGGTTGATCCAGTATGCCCAAGCACCTGAGGCAGTGGCCGCAGGGGCGTGAACAAGCGAGGCACCCGCACGCGCATGACCCCGAGACCGTACTCGATGGGCCAGCTCGGCTGCCGGAGGGCGGCGCGGTCGAGCGGCAAGGAGAACCGATGCCACCGAGACTGCACGCGTTGCCAGGTGCGGGCATCCTTAAAGAGGCGACCGCCCACAGCGGCTCGGAAGAACCGAAGAAGATCCTCGCAGGTCGAGTTCAAGTCGGCGATCGCCGAGAGGAAGCGAGGCAGACGGACGACTTCTTCACCAGCGTAGAGAGCGGCCACGTCGGGCTCCGGACCGCTCCTTCGGGGATGGCCGGGTAGCCATGTGTCTTCGAGCCCGAGTGGATTCAGAATCAGATCCTCGAGGACCGTGGAGAAGGGTGTGTCGCGACGAGCCTCGATGATCCCGATGAGCAGCTGGTAGTTGGTGTCGGAGTAGCGAATGCGGATGCGCGGCTCGTCGAGGCGCTGCGGTGCAAAGTGCGGCCTGAGCCTCTCGCGGACCCATCGCGCCGTGTCGTCTAACGACCATGCCCTGTCGCCGTCCTTCACGAGGATCTCGACCAGGTTGCGCCGGTCGGCTCCCCCGCCCCGCGGCGTCGACGGGTAGTCCTCGATGAAGTCCGCCAGTCCAGACGCGTGCGCCAGCAAGTGCTCCACGGTGATCTGGTCCGTCCGGTCGTCGCCGTCGAGCACATTGAGTCGGTCCGTGATGGAAGCGGGCAGCCGGTCGACGATGCGGTCCTCGAGCGCCAGCTCTCCGTCCTCCGCCATGCGCATCACAAGGGAGGCGATGAACAGCTTGGTGATGCTCGCAACAAACCAGGGAGTTGTCGGTGCCATCGGTGCGCCGCCCGGAGACACCTCGCCCCGCGCGCCAGCCCAGCGGAAGTCGCTGCTGCCGGAGGCGACCGACAGAACCGCGGAGTGTATGTCCTTCCGCGCGATGAGGTCGTCGAGCAGGGCGTCGAGGAGGCTGGTGATGCGCGTTTCGTTCATGTGCCTCGGACGTCACTGTTCAACTGCGGGCACTCGGTCATCTACCTCCGTCGCCAGCGCGTACCTCGTCGGGGACAGCAACGGTCAGGCGCCAGTTTCACGTGATGAGTCTCCCTGCTTCCAGGTTGACATCCCTGCCGAGAATCGAATCGCCGACGAAATCGAGCGTCCCCTGGAACACGAAGGAGGACTCCAGCTCCGCACCAGAACCGACGTGCAGCGCTCAGCGACCCAGTTGCCACCTCGAAGGTAGGCGCCAGCGGCTCCGAGGCAGTGAGCTCCAAGGACCACTGGTTTGCGCATGGGTTTCGACGCTCGTGGCGTCAGAGCTGAGCGGGGCACGTCACTCAATCGCGACCGCTTAGTAGAAGAACACCTCCTTCACGATCTTCCCCTTCGAGACCGTGAAAAGCCCGACCTCGCTCATCTGCACCCGCTGGCCGGTTGCCTTCGGTGTGATGTCGAATGCGAACTCCACCGCGAACTGGTCCTCGTTGCACCACCCGCCGCGCGCGGAGCCACCGTGCACAACGTGATTCTCGACCCACCACTGGTTCTTGCCCTTCACGCCCTCAATGCCGCGCGTCTCCTTCATGGGCTCCTGCTTCTCGAGCGACACGATGTTCTTGTCATAGTACTTGTCGATCGCCTCCATGTTCTTCCCCGCATTGCACAGGGCGATCAGGTCCTTGGCGATCTCGGCGGTCGTCATTGTGTGCTCCGGTAACGAGGGAGGAATCGGTATCGCATACCCGTATCGTCGCTGTATATTCGGTCCGTGTCTACCCCCCTCCACGACCTCTCAAAGCTCCGCATCGACCGTGCCGCGCCGCCTCCCCGGCGTCGGCGAATCCCGCTGATCATCGGAGGGATAGTCGGCCTCATCGCCATCGGCTTCGCCGGCTACCAGCTGCTCGGCCGCGGCGCCTTGCCGGTGCAGGTTGTGGTCGCTTCGCCGCTCGACGGCGGTACACCGGGCCAAGCGACGGAATCAGGCGCCGTCGCGGTCACGGCGAACGGCTACGTCGTGGCCCGCACCAGAGCGTCCGTCGCCGCAAAACTCCCGGGACGCCTGGCCACGCTGAACGTGAGCGAAGGCTCGTACGTGCAGCGTGGTGCCCTGCTCGCCCAGATCGAGAACGCGGATTTCGTGGCCGCGGTGGAGGAGGCGCGCGCGAACCTCGCCAGCACGCGCGCGCAACTCGTGGAGGTCGAGAGCGACCGCGATCAGCTGCAACGCGACGCGGACCGGCTCCAGCGCATCCGCGCCGAGAATCCGAATCTCACGTCGGCGCAGGAGCTCGACGCCGCCGAGTCGCGCGCGGCACAGGCCAAGGCCCGCGCAAACTCCGCGACCGCGCGCGTTGACGCGTCGGCAGCCTCACTCCGCCTCGCAGAGGTCAATCTCGACAACACGTTCATCCGTGCACCGTTCACCGGCACGGTGTTGCGCAAGGAGGCCGAGGTCGGCGAGGTTGTGGCGCCCTCCGTGGGCGGCGGACTCACACGTGGCGCGGTGGTCACCATGGCCGACCTCTCGACCCTCGAAGTGGAAGTGGACGTGAACGAGGCGTACATCGGGCGCGTCACGCGTGGCCAGACGGCGCGCATCACGCTCGATGCGTATCCCGACACGGCGTTCCGAGGTACAGTGCGGCAAGTGGTACCCACCGCCGACCGGCAACGCGCCACGGTACAAGTGAAAGTCTCCATCACCGACCGCGATCCGCGGATTCTGCCGGAGATGGGGTCGCGCGTGGATTTCATCACGGCGGCCGCGCCCCGCACCGCCGGCCCGGCGGCGCCAGCCGAGTCCTCACCACGATTCCGGCTGCCGTCAGACGCGATTCGATCAGTGGACGGTCGCACCGCAGTCTGGTTGGTCCGCGAGGGTCGCCTGGTACTTCGCGAAGTGGATGCCGGGCCCGTGAGCGCCGGCTTCCGCGAAGTGCGGCGCGGACTGTCCGGCGGCGAACAAGTGGTCACCGGCGAACTCGTCGATCCGGTCGCCGGCAAACGCGTCACGATCGTCTCACCACAACCCTGAGTGACCGATGGCCCTCGTCGAGATCCGAGAAGTATCCAAGTCCTTCTCCCGTGACGCCGAGCGCGTGGTGGTGTTCGATGGCCTCACGATGGACATCGAGCAGGGCAGCTTCACGGCGCTGATGGGGCCGTCGGGCTCAGGCAAGTCTACACTGCTCAACCTGATCGCGGGCCTCGACAAGCCGACCTCCGGAGAGGTCAAGGTGAAGGACGACGTGGTGAGCGCCATGACCGCAGCGCAACTCGCCACGTGGCGGTCGGCCAACGTCGGATTCGTCTTCCAGTCGTTCAACCTGCTGCCGGTGCTCACGGCATTCCAGAACGTCGAACTCCCGCTGCTGCTCACGCGCTTGAGCAAGTCCGAGCGGGACGAGCGGGTGAAGATCGCGTTGGGCGTCGTGGGACTCGACGACCGGATGGATCACTACCCGCGACAGCTCTCGGGTGGTCAGGAGCAACGCGTGTCGATCGCGCGCGCGATCGTCGCCGACCCGACGCTGGTCCTGCTGGACGAACCCACGGGCCAGCTCGACGCCAAGAGTTCGCACGAGGTGCTCTCGCTGCTCAGCCGACTCAACAGCGAGTTCGGGAAGACGATCGTGATGGTGACGCACGATGCGCAGGCTGCGCAGCACGCGAAGCGCGAGCTGCACTTGGAGAAAGGGGTCTTCGTCGAACAAGCGCAGGCGGCCCGATGAAGTTCTTCGGACTCCTCACCGCCAATCTCGGGCGAGCCAAGTGGCGCACGACGCTGACGATCGCCAGCGTCGCGCTCGCGCTCTTCCTGTTCGCGTCGCTCCGCACCGTGCTCACCACGCTCGACAAGACGGCACAGTTCGGGAGCGCGCGGCGCCTCATCACGACGAACTCGACGGGCTTCACCTTCCCGATGCCGATTTCGTACGCTGCGCGCCTCCAGACGATCGAGGGCGTCACGAGCGTGACCTGGCTGAACTGGTTCGGTGGTCGCTACGGGGACGGCAAACGTTTCTTCGCCAACTTCGCGGTGGACGCCGAGAGTTACCTCGCGATGTACCCGGAGATGAGCGTTCCGCCCGAACAGAAGGCCGCGTTCCTCGCGGACCGCGGCGGCGCGATCATCGGCGCGCGCCTGGTCGACCTCTTCGGCTGGCAGGTGGGACAGAACGTGACGCTCCAAGGCACGATCTACCCCGGCGAATGGACGTTCACGGTGAGGGGGATCTACACCCCCACGAACGACGCCATCAGCGACGACGCGATGTTCTTCCACTGGGAGTACTTCGACGAACGCACGGGACGCGAGGGCGAGGCGGGCTGGTACACCTTGGAGATCGATCGCGCAGAGAACGCCGCGAACATCGCATCGGCAGTGGACGCGACATTCAAGAACTCGTCCGATCCGACCAAGACCGGTACCGAGCAAGCGTTCAACGCGAGCTTCGCCACGATGTTCGGCAACATCTCGCTCCTGCTCAACACCATCGGAACGGCGGTCGTCTTCGCGATCCTGCTCGTCACCGCGAACGCGATGATGATGAGTACACGCGAACGGGGTCGCGAGTACGCGATCATGAAGGCGGTGGGATTCACGGACCGTCAGCTGTTCCTCTTGGTGCTGGCTGAGGCGGGCGGCATCACACTGCTCGGGGCGCTGATCGGACTCGGCGGCGCGAAAGCGCTCTACAAACTCACGAACTTCAACGCCGGCGGATTCCTCCCCGGCTTCGACGTCAGCGGCCAGACCGTCCTCTTCGGCACCGCGATCGCGCTCTTGCTCATGCTGGCGAGCGGCATCGCACCGGCGCTCCGTGCCGCGCGGCTCTCGGTCGTCTCTGCGCTGAGGAACGTCGAATGAAGATTCCGCTCGTTTACAACCTCCGAAGTCTGAAGGGGCGTCCCGTCTCCACCGCGTTCACGGCGCTCGGTATCGGACTGGTGGTCGCCGTCTTCATCGCGATGCTCGCGTTGGCCAATGGCTTCGCGGTGGCGCTGACCTCTACCGGGTCGGCCGAGAACGTGCTGATCCTGCGGAAAGGCGCGGACTCCGAGCTGTCGAGCGGCATCGCGCGCGGGGACGCGAGCATCCTCGCGTCCTCCCCTCACGTCGCGCGCGATGCGTCTGGCAGTGCGCTCGCGAGCCCCGAAGTCTTCGTGGTCATCCCGCTCGGTCGCATCCAGGACTCGACGCAGATGGCCAACGTGGTCGTACGCGGCGTGAGCGAACGGGTGTGGGATGTTCGGCGCAACCTCAAGATTGTGAGTGGCCGCAAGCCGGAGACGGGCCGCCGCGAGGCCTGCATCGGGAGCAAGTTGGTTGGGCGGTTCCCGCGCACCGCGATGGGTGGCACAATCCGGTTCGCGGGCAGTGATTGGGACGTGGTCTGTCACTTCAGCGCCGACGGCTCGTCGTTCGAATCCGAAGTGTGGGCGCTCAACGAGCAGGTGATGCCGGTGATGCGCGGCGAGGGATTCCAGTCGCTGACGTTCCGTCTCAATGACCCGGCCGCCTTCGAGGACGTGAAGCGCTCGCTCGAAGAGGACCGTCGCGTGCAGGTGGACGTGTACCGCGAAGCCGATTTCTACGCCACCCAGTCGGAACTCCTGGGGACGATCCTGCGGATCCTCGCGGTGTTGATCACGTCGATCATGGCCGTGGGTGCGGTCTTCGGCGCGGTGAACACGATGTACGCGGCGGTCGCGTCACGCACGTCGGAGATCGCGGTGCTCCTCACACTCGGATTCCATCCGCGGAGCATCCTCGCTAGCTTCCTCGCGGAATCCACGCTCATCGCGTTGGTGGGCGGTGTCGTGGGCTGCCTCTTGGCACTCCCCGTGAACGGCATCGTCGCGAGCACGACGAACTGGGCGAGCTTCAGTGAGATCGCCTTCTCGTTCCGCATCACCCCGGGCCTGCTCGCGTGGGGTATGGTCTTTTCGGCCTTCATGGGACTGTTGGGCGGATACCTTCCCGCACGCCGCGCTTCCAAGCTGCAAGTCGTGGAAGCCATCCGGCAATAGCGGAGGCGTGCGGGAGGGTACTCCGTTGCGTCACACTGCTACGGCCGCGGCCGCGGCAGTGCCGTGGGCGGCAACATGTTGTTCAACCGCATGTAGTTCGCGATCTGGCTGTAGTGGTCAGCCATGTCGATGAGATGCCCGATCACCGGGCTCATGCGCGACACGGTGCGCGTCTGCCCGCCTTGCGTCGCGGTGTACGTCCCCGCGAGCGCGGCGTCGTTGAGCTGGGCGAAGGCCTGCTCGCAGAACGTGAACGAGGCCTTCAGCGAGGCCACGAGTTTCTCCTTCGGCCAGGTCGCCTTCACCGAGTCGGGTGTCGCGGTCTCCTCCTCGGGACGTGTCGCCTTCATCTCGCCGAAGTTGTTGCAGAAGAAATAGTTGTCGTTGGCGAGGTGCTGGGCGATGTAACCGACCGTCTGTTGCGCCGGGGTGGGCTTATAGCTGAACATCGCCGCCGGGATCGAGTCGAAGGCCTGCGCGAGGTTCCGCTGGAGCGCCATCGTCCGTGTGCGGGAGACCGCGGTCATCGGGTCGGTGGTCGGGGCACCCTGCGGCTGTTGGGCCGAGAGGGCGACTGGCAGGGCCAGAAGGAGAATTGCGAAGCGAGCGGACTGCATACGGACTCCGGGGAGGGTGTGAGGCGCAGAAGCTTGAAGCTGCGACCGCGGGGCGCCTGCCGCAATCACACGTACACGTACTGGCCCGAGCTGTTCGCGAGGGCGCAGGCTAGACCGGCGTCGGCTCCGGCCGCGGATCCCGCGGCGCGACCACTCGCTCCACCTCGGCGACCGCATCGACCTGCCGCGCGAACTCACGCACCATCTCGAGCTGCTCTGTGAGATTTCCCGGCGTGATCTCGCCGGCGCGCAAGCGCAGGAGATCGAGCCGCAGCGACTCCAGCGCCGCGATGGTCGTCCCCAGGCGCCCCTGCACCGCCGCACGCTCGGCTTCGAGCGCCTCGACACGCGCATCACGATCAGGCGCCGCATGCGCGTTGCGCGCCAAGCGGAGCTCAGCCGAGATGACTTGGTCCTGCGCGCGCAGCTTCGTCGCGTGCTCCGCGAGCGCGGCGGCCGCGGCGGGGAGCTGTGAGAGTTCGGCGCGCGCATCGGCCGGAAGCAGGGCGAACAGCGCTTCAGTCGCCTGCCCCACCAGCATCTCAGTGGGCGAGGACGACGGCACCGCACGCGGCGGCACCCCCGAAGTCTCGCCGCCAAGCAGGCGCACCGCAGCGCCCGCCAGCGGTGCCGCGATGCGGCGACGGAACCACGCGCCGAGCCCGCTCGCCTGCCACTGGAACGACAGGCCGCGTTGCAGGAACAGCGTCGGCAGCACCCACGTGGAGACGTTCGCCGCAAGCTCGATCATTTCGTACGGGATCTGCAGCTTGTCGACTGCCGCCTGGAAGTACGCGAGTGCCGAGCCGACCACGATGGCGGCAGAGGACCAGCCCCACGAGTTCGCGCGATCCGGGAGCGGCTCCGGCGGCACCAGCGCCGTCGCCACACCGTCCGGCTCGGCGCCGGACTTCAGCGCACGCCGCGCTTCGAACAGCGCTTCACCGCCGCGGATCGCCGTCGCAATACCCAAGAAGCTCACGATACCCGCAGCGACGGATTGCATGAGCTGGTGTCCAAGGCCGCCAACCGCCTCGCCCATCACCATGAGGGTCGCGGCAATGCTGATTGAAACCGACCACTCGGCGATCCCGAAGGCACCGGAGGCTGCGGCTCGTACGCTGCGTGTCTCGGGAGAGATGTCGGGCAGTACCGTGCTGCGGTCGAGCGTCGCGACGAACTCCGCCGCTGTCGCGAAGCGATCGTCGGGCGCCATCTCCAGGCATCGATCGATCGCGTCACCCAATGACTCGGCCAGCTGCGGTGCCCGCGTGCGCACCGCCGGCGCGCGCGCCGCGACCTGCTGCGCGACCACCGCCATCGCACTCTTGCCCTCGAACGGGTACTGCCCCGTGGCCGCGAGATGCAACGTCACGCCAAGCGCGTAGAGATCGGCACGGCCGTCGACTTTCTCGCCCATCGCCTGCTCGGGCGCCATGAAACGCGCGGTGCCGGCCACCTCGCCCGACGAGAGCACGCCCTGCCCCGTGGCCACGGCGGGGTCATGCCACGCGATCCCGAAGTCGGCGATGAGCGCCCGGTCGCTGCCGCGCTCGAGCAGGATGTTCTCGGGCTTCACGTCGCGGTGTACCACGCCGCGTTCGTGCGCATACGAGAGAGCCCACCCGATCTCGCGTCCGATGCGCCGGACGACCTCGGCGTTGAGCGGGCCCACGCGCCGCAGGCGATCAGCAAGGGTCTCACCCGGCACGTAGGCCATCACGAACCACGCGAGCTCGCCCGACTCGGCGACCTCGTGGATGGGGACGATGTGCGGATGGAAACACTGCGCCGCGATCCGCGCCTCGCGCAGGAAGCGCCGGCGCATCTCATCGCGCGCGCTCAAGGAGGGTGCCAGGAGCTTGATGGCGACCGGGCGCTCGAGGATCACATCGCGCGCGAGGTACACCACACCCATCCCGCCGCGGCCGAGTTCGCGTTCGAGGGAGAAGCGGCCGGCGAGGGCGCGCTGCAGGGCGATGAAGGTGGCGTCGGGGGTGGGAGGCATGCTGAATCCTACGACATCACGCGGCGGGGTGGTTTCGCCGCGGGGCCCCCCTGCGGCCTAGTAGCCGACGGGCCGGATCGAGAGCTCCACGCGGCGATTCCTCGCCCGCGCCGTCTCACTCCGCGACTCCACCAACGGCCGGTCCGACCCATACCCGCGCACCACCACCCGCGAGATCGGCACCCCAAGCTCCAACAAGTACGCCCGCACCCGATACGCCCGCGCCAACGACAGCGCCAAGTTCGAGTCCGTATCACCCACATCGTCCGCATGCCCGCTCAGCTCGAAGTGGAGAGGCCGTCGGACTAGGGGCGCCTGTCGGCTGGGTGTGTACCAATCACCATCACGCCGTTTGCTGCTGCGCGAGTTCCGTACCGCGACCTGATTTCGGCGTCCTGCGCCGAATAGACACGGACGCTATCGACGATGTGTCCGGTAACACGACGAAGGGCACTATCCGGCGAAGTCCCGGCGGGGAGAGCTTGTCCATTGAGAATCACGACCGGGCGCGGCGGCGGTTCATCTCGCCGATCAATGGTAGTGCAGCACGTCTCTTCATATCGAATCGGCGGCCACAACGAGTCTTGAGTAACAACGAACTCGAATACCTCGCTTGAGTATCGATCCGGGCCTTTCCAAACTTTCAGATCCACTTTGACAATGGGCGCTCCAACCGGCCGCGAACGCAAGGAGACACTCGTAACCTCAGCGGCCGACCTTCGAGATGAATCATTCCCGAGAGACGCCTTCATGCTGCAGTGCACAAGCGCAGTGTCACCCACAAGGCGCGCGCGCAACATTGGCGCATCACGTAACGCCGGCTCGATAAACCCCACTGCATCGAGGACGCTGCACATCGAGACGGGGAGCTCCTCGCCGACCCTTGCGGCTCGGTCGACCAGAGCACTCAGGATTGCCGTGCTGTAGGTACGTTGAACGCTGTGCTCAGAGCCCTGCGCCAAGACC
>JBJXGK010000011.1:0-12379 GCA_046153705.1 Gemmatimonadaceae bacterium | reverse complement strand
ATCACCGAGACGGCGGCGAAGCTCGTCGAGGAGCACGGTGCCGAGGTGGCGGCGTTGATCGAACACACCGTGGCGGGGTGGGACCCGAATCTGGCGGCGGAGCGAATCGAACTCGCGGTGGGCAGGGACCTCCAGTACATCCGGCTCAACGGCACGCTCGTGGGCGGATTGGCCGGGTTGATCATCTACTCCATCGGGTTATGGCTCTGAGGGTCGCGCGGTGACTCAGCTCAACATCGCCGTCTGATCGTCCGGGAACTCACCTTCCCAGCGCGCCATCACCGCCGTGGCGAGGCAGTTGCCGAGCAGATTGATGCTCGTACGCGCCATGTCCATGATCGCGTCCACACCGAGGATGAGCGCGATCGCCTCGAGCGGCAGCTCGAACATCGCCAGCGCACCCGAGAGGATCACCAACGACGCGCGCGGCACGCCGGCCACACCCTTGGACGTGAGCATGAGCGTGAGCATGATGATCAGCTGCTTGCCGACGCTCAACTCGATACCGCCCGCCTGCGCGGCGAACACGGCCGCGACGGCGAGATACAGCGTGGAACCGTCGAGGTTGAATGAGTAGCCCGTCGGCAGCACGAACGCGATGATGCGGCGCGGGATGCCGAACTTCTCGAGGTTCTCCATCGCCTTGGGGAGTGCGGCTTCGGAGCTCGCGGTGGAGAACGCGATGAGCCAAGGCTCCTTCACATAGCTCCAGAAACGCTTCACCGGCACACGGGCGATCAGCGCCGTGGGAAGCAGGACCACGAGTGCGAACACGATGAGCGCGCCGTACAAGGTGAGGACGAGGATCGCGAGCGACTTGAGCACCGCGAGGCCGCTCGATCCCACCGTCACCGCGATCGCACACCCGATGCCGATCGGGGCGAAGGCCATGACGAGGCCCGTGAACTTGAACATCACCTGGGCCAGCGCATCACACCAATCGAGCATGATCTGCTTCGGCTTCCCCTCCACGCGCGACAGACCGACCGCGAAGAGGATGGTGAAGACCACGATCTGCAGCACTTCGTTCTTGGTCGCCGCTTCGAAGAAACTCTGCGGCACCATATGCTCCATCACGCTGGCGAACGTGACCTTGGTGGCCGCGTACTCCGATCCGGTCTGCACCGACGCGTCGCTCAGGGTGATCCCGTCCCCGGGGCGCACGACATTCACCGCGATGAGCCCGACCACGAGCGCGAGGGTGGTGACGATCTCGAAGTAGATGATGGAGCGGAACGCGAGGCGGCCCACCTTCTTCATGTCGTCGCCGTGGCCGGCGATGCCCACCACCAGCGTGCTGAAGAGCAGCGGGACGATCAGCGTCTTGATGAGGCGGAGGAAGACCGACGAGCCGACCTTGAAGGCGGCGATCGCCTGCGGGTACTCCGCCGCGGGGAAGAGATAACCGACCAGGATGCCGACGATCATCGCGACCAGGATCTGCTGGGTCGGCGAGAGGAAGCCTGACTTCGGGGCGGGAGCGGACGCTGCGTGAGCGGTCATCAGTCGCGGAAAGTGGGGAACGGGCGCGGCTAGGGGCTACATGGGACTCGGTAACTTACGGCACCGAGGGCACCACCGCTGGATGATCGATCGGTCGCGCGCAGCGACCGTCTCAGGCCGCGCGCACCGGCAGCGCGCGCTTGCCGCGCTCGATCACGCCGCCGCCCAACACCGCATCACCGTCGTAGAACACCACCGACTGGCCGGGCGTGATGGCGTGTACCGGGGTGTCGAGCACGACCTCGACCTCCGTGCCGTCGACGCGCAGGATCGTGCCGGGCACCGGGATGGCGCGGTGACGGATGCGCACCTGCACGGCCGCGCCGGGCGCGGGGGCCACCGGCACGAGCCAGTTGACCCCGCGGGCGACGAGTCCGCGGCCGAGCAGTGCTTCACGCGGCCCGACCACCACCGCGCGATCCTCCGGACGCAGCGCGACGACGAAGAGCGGTTCGCTCGACCCGCCCGGCAACCCGCGACGCTGGCCGACGGTGTAGCGCGCGAAACCGTCGTGTGTGCCCACCACGGTGCCGTCGAGCGTGACGATCGGCCCAGGCGTGAGCGCCGGCGCATCGGCGGGCAGTTCGCGCTCGAGCACCTTCACGTAGTCACCATCCGGCACGAAGCAGATCTCTTGGCTCTCCGCCTTCTCGGCGGTGAGCAGGCCGAGTTCGCGCGCGATGGCGCGCGTCTCCGCCTTCGTCATCCCGCCGACCGGAAGCAGCATGCGGTCGAGCACAGCCCGCTCGATGCCCCAGAGGAAATAGGTCTGGTCCTTCTGGTCGTCGAGTCCGCGCATCAAGCGTCCGTCGGCGACGCGCGCGTAGTGTCCGGTCGCGATGTACGGCGCGTCGATCTGATCGGCCTTGTGCAACAGGTCGCGGAACTTGGTGAACGTGTTGCAGCGAACGCAGGGGATGGGGGTGCGGCCCGCCGCGTACTCGGCGACGAACTCCTGCAGCACGTCACGCCCGAACGCATCCTGCAGATTCAGCACGTAGTGCGGGATGCCGAGCCCTTCGGCCACACGACGCGCATCGTTCACGCTGTCGAGCGAGCAGCAGGGACGGTCCGGCGTCTCGCCGCCGTCGTGGAAGAGCTTCATGGTCACACCGACCACATCGAAGCCTTCGCGCACGAGCAACGCGGCGGCGACGCTGGAGTCGACGCCGCCGGACATGGCGACGAGCACACGGGTCTTCTTCACGGCGCGCGACTCAGCCGACGCTTGCCATCCCTCGTGCCTTCGCGACGAGGGTGGGGAACACTTCGGCCACGCGCGCGACATCCGCGGACGTGGTGATCGAGCCGAGGCTCATGCGGATGGCGGCGTTGGCGAGGTCCGCGCGCACGCCCATCGCGGCGAGCACGTGCGAGGGTGTGACACTTCCGCTCTGGCATGCCGAGCCGCTCGAGGCGGCGATGCCCTGCAGGTCGAGCGCCATGAGCAGTGACTCGGAGTCCGTGCCCGGCACTGACACGTTGAGGATGTGCGGCGCGCGCTTCGCCTCGCGGCCGTGGATGATCGCGTCGGGGATCTTGGCGACGATCGCGGCCTGCAGTTCGTTGCGCAACGTCTCGATCTCGCGCCAATGTGCCTCGCGCTCGGCGACCGCGAGTTCCATCGCGCGGGCCAAGCCCACCGCGCAGGCGACGTTCTCCGTTCCAGGACGACGACCACGGTCCTGCGAGCCACCGAAGAACAACGGCTCGAGCGCCGTGCCGCGACGGATGAAGAAGGCCCCGATGCCCTTGGGCGCACCGACCTTGTGCCCGCTCACCGCGACGAAATCGAACGGGATCTTGCGTGCGTCCACCTCGACCTTGCCGAACGCCTGCACGGCATCGGTGTGGAACACGCCGCCGGCAGCCTTCGTGAGTGCGGCGAGTTCCGCGATCGGCTGGATGACACCGGTCTCGTTGTTGATCCACATCACGCTGCAGAGCGCGAGATCGCCGGCGGTGAGCTTGGCTCGCGCGTCCTCGAGCGAGACGGCGCCCGTGGCGTCGACCTTCAGCAGTCGCTCTTCGGCGCCTTCCTTCGCCGCCTGATGCACGGCCTGCAACACGGCCTTGTGTTCGATCGGCGAGGTGACGACGGCCTTCTTGCCCTGCGCCTTGAGGATCCGCCACCCGCCGAGGACGGCCAGGTTGTCACCTTCGGTACCGCCGCTCGTGAAGCACACCTCATCGGGCGCGGCGCCGAGACACTGCGCCACGCGCTCTCGGGCCTCGTCGAGGGCCGCACGGGCCTCCCGTCCCCAACGATGCGTGGACGACGGGTTGCCGAAGCGCGGCCCGAAGAACGGCGCCATGGCGTCGAAGACCTCGGATCGGACCGGGGTCGTCGCGGCGTGGTCGAGGTAGATGGGGTCGCGGGACATGGGTCGGAATATAAGGGCTCTGGCCTACGTATGGACTTGCCGGGGGGCGGTCCTCCCCAGAACTTGCGCGCATGCGGACGCGTCCCCGCCATCTTGTGGTGCTCGTGGCTCTGGCTGCCTGTTTTCCGTACGTCCCCACGTCGGCACCGGCGGTCCAGGCGGGTGAGAAGGTGGTGGTGGCACACGACAGTGGTTTCGTCCTTCGGCAACCGGCCCGCGATGGCGCACGCATCGCCCCTGGCTGTCGGGTCACCTCGGTGGAGGGCACCACCGGCCCCCAAGCCGCCGATACCCTTTGGTTCGCCTCCGTGATGCGGCGCCAAGCCAAGATCGAGACGGCCGACTGTGTGTTCCCGGCCAGCGCCTACGTGGTGCTCACTGACGCGCCAGCACTGTCCCCGCGCGTGCGGCGATTCGACCGCGGACGCACCGTGATGCTGGCCTTGGCGCTTCCTACGCTCGCCGCCGTGTTCGCCGGCATCCTCGCGCCCTGATCTCCCGGCGCCGCTTTGTTCAGGCCGTGGCCGGGAAGTAGCGCCGCTGGGCCCAGAGCGACACGTACACCAGCGCGACGAGGACCGGGACCTCGATGAGCGGCCCGATCACGGCCGCGAGCGCTTCACCCGAGGTGATGCCGAACGTCCCGATCGCCACCGCGATGGCGAGTTCGAAGTTGTTGCCCGCCGCCGTGAAGCTCAGCGACGCCGTGGTCGCGTAGTCGAACCCCAACCGCTTGGAGATAACGAACGCGAGGCCGAACATGACGAAGAAGTAAACGGTCATCGGCAACGCCACCCGGGCGACGTCCCAGGGCGCGTCGATGATCCGATTGCCCTGCATCGCGAACATGAGGACGATGGTGTAGAGCAGTCCGAGCAGCGCTGTCGGCCCGATGCGCGGGAGGAAGACGCGCTCGTACCACTCGTTGCCGCGCCGTGCGACCAGCGTGCGCCGCGTGAACCAGCCCGCGAACAACGGCACGCCGAGGAAGACGGCCACACTCTTGGCGATATCGAGCATCGAGATGTCGAGCGCGGCCGTCTCGGCGCCCATCCATCCCGGGACCGTGACGAGGAAGAGATACCCGAGGGCGGAGTAGGTGAGGATCTGGAACACCGAGTTGAGCGCGACGAGCACCGCAGCGATCTCATTGGAACCACAGGCGAGCGTATTCCAGATGAGGACCATCGCGATGCAACGCGCGAGGCCGATGAGGATGAGTCCGTTGCGATACTCGGGCAGGTCGGCGAGGAAGATCCACGCGAGGGCGAACATCACGAGCGGCCCGATCACCCAGTTGAGCAGCAGTGACGTGCCGAGGAGTCTGGTATCGGCGGTGTACTTGCCGATGGTCTCGTATCTCACCTTGGCGAGCACGGGATACATCATCCACAGGAGTCCGATGCCGATGGGAACGGACACCCCGGCGATCTGTACGGCGTCGAGTGCCGCACCGAGTCCGGGCCAAGCGCGCCCGAGTGCGAGGCCGAGAGCCATCGCGGTGAAGATCCACACGGGGAGGAAGCGGTCGAGCGTGCTGAGACGGGCGAGGACTGGGGGCTGGTGCACGACGATCCAGGCTGAGGTCGGTGGAGAGGCGGTGCGGGGCGCGCGGCGTCGGTCGGGACGGCGCCACCGATCCCTTGCTGGCCGGCCGCGCGACGCATATCGTATATGCGATGCCGTATATGATATGACCACGCCAACGCTTTCGCCAGCGACGCGGACCGCGCTCGGTCGCATCGCCTCGATGCACGAGGCCTGCGGCGATCAAGCGCGGCTCCGCTTGCTCAACCTCTTGGTGGCCGGCGAGCTCTGTGTCTGCGATCTCGTCGAGCTCACGGCGCAGTCGCAGCCGTTCGTGTCGCGGCATCTGGCGCGGCTGCGCGCTGCGGGGCTCGTCAACGTCGGCCGCAAAGGCAAGTTCGCGTACTACCGCCTCATGCCGCTGGAGGCCCACGCCCAGCGGCAGCTCGATGCCATCCTCGACGGAGTCCATGCCGCTGATGCGCGGCTCCGTCGTGAGCGCGCCCGTGCCTCCACACTCGCGGCGCGACGCGGGGCCACGCCCTGTGACTGACGCACGCGTGCCCTCCACTCGACGAGTGCCATGACCACGCAGCTCGCCCTGCTCTCCGACGTGCACGCGAACCTCCACGCGCTCGATGCGGTGCTCGCCGACATCGCAGCGCGGCCCGGTCTTCTGGGTCCCTACCACCTCGGGGACTTGGTCGGCTACCACGCGTTCCCGAACGAAGTCACGGCTCGGCTGCGCGACGAGGGGATCGCGGGTGTGGCCGGGAACTACGACTCGACCGTCGCGATGCGCTACAAGCACTGCGGCTGTCGCTCGGAGAATCCGCGACAGGAGGAACTCGCGCACGAGAGCTTCTCGTGGACCCTCGCGACGGTATCCGTCGAGACGCGCACGACGCTCGCCGCGTTGCCGTTCCGACTCGACGTGCGACCGCTCGGCGGGCACGTCGCTGGTCCGACGGTGATCCTCCTGCATGCGACGCCGACGAGCAATCTCGTGTACGTGACCGAGGACCGCAGCGACGACTTCCTCCGCAAGATGGCCGCGCAGGCCGGCGCGAACGCCGGTGACGTCATCGCGTTCGGCCACACGCACAAGCCGTGGCATCGTCTGGTGGATGACGTGCTGTACGTGAACACGGGATCCGTGGGGCGTCCCAAGGACGGGGATCCGCGTGCGGGATGGACGCTGATCACGCTCGGTGACGCCGCACCGCGCGCTGAGCAAGTGCGGGTGGCGTACGATATCGAAGCGGCCTGCGCCGCCGTCGCCGCTGCGGGACTACCGGAGGAGTTCGCGCAGTCGTTGCGGACGGGGCGGGCCTAGGGTCGCAGCACCCGCTGGATCAGCGCGGGAACGCCGCCGCGTTCCCGCCGTCCACCGGCACCACGCAGCCCGTCGTCGCCTCGGCGAGCGCGAGATACGCGAACGCCGCCGCGACATCCTGCGCGGTCGTCTCGCGGCCGAGCAGGTTCTGCGTGAAGTACTCGTCCGGCGTGAGCCCTCGCGCCCGCGCACGAGCCTCGAGCACGCCGCCGCCGAACAACGCGGTGCGCACGCGGTCCGCGTTCACCGCGTTCGCGCGGATCTGCTGCGCGCCGAGGTCGACCGCGTACTGCTTCATGAGCGCGACCAACGCGGCCTTGGGTACCGCGTACGGACCGAAATCCGGTCCCTGATTGAACGCGCTCTTGGAAGCGTTGAAGAGCAGGGCGCCACCAGTGCCCTGCGAAAGCAGCACGCGCGCGATCATCGCTGCGCAGTGTTGGTGCCCGAGCAGGTTGAGCGACAGCGAACGCTCCAACGCCTCACCGCCCTCGGCGGTGTGCAACTTCCCTTGTGGCGCGGAGCCTGCGTTGGAGACGAGGATGTCGAGACCACCGAAGGTGTGCACGGCATCGGCGACAACACGTTCCACGGCGCCGCGCTCGGTGACATCACACATGCGTCCTGCCACCCGAAGACCGACGCCGGCTCGTTTGGGCTGGCTGTCGGTGGCCGCACGACCCTGCGCGAGTGACTCGACCGCCGCCTGCAGCGCCTCCGCGTCGCGGTCGACGAGGAAGACGTGCGCGCCCAGTGCGAGGAAGTGCTCGGCGGTGGCGAAACCGATGCCTGAGGCTGCGCCGGTGACGAGCGCGATACGTCCGGCGAGCGCGGCGGTGTTCGCCGAACCCTTGAGCTTCGCTTGTTCGAGGCTCCAGTACTCCACGTCGAACAGGTCGCGTTCGCTCACGGGGTGGAACCGTCCGAGCGCCTCGGCCGACTGCATGACCTGCACGGCGCGGACGAACACATCACCGGCAACGCGGGCCTCGCTCAGGCTGCGGCCGAGCGTGAGCGCGCCGAGGCCCGGGACCGCGACGACGCGCGGCGCGCGGTCGAGCATGGTGAGCGTGCCGTCGCGCGCCGCGTGCCGAGCGAAGTATCCCTCGTACCACTGCGCGAACTTGTTCGCGGCGCTCTCGCAGGTCGCGCGGAGCGCTGCGTCATCCATCGCGGCGAGCTGACCTGCCGCCGGCAGCCACATCGGGCGTGGCTTGGTGCGGATCACGTGGTCCGGCGTGACGGTGCCGCGCTCCGTGATGGCAGTCGCATCAGCGCGAGCGGTGAAGGCGCGTGTGGCGTCGTCGTCGCGCCACTCGAGCACGAAGCGCCCCGCCCCCACGCGCGCGAAGGCGCCGCGGAGCAGCGGAGAAAGCCTCGTCTGGAGGTCGCGGCGCAAGCTGTCGTCGGACGCAGGGAGTACGACCGGTACCACCGGACGCCTGCTCGCGCGCCACTGCTCGGCGCGATCGACCGCGGCGATCATGCGCTCGTAGCTCTCTTCGGCGGTCTCGCCCCAGGTGAAGATGCCGTGTTGCTCGAGGACCAGTCCGTGGACGCCTGTCAGGTCGCCAGCCAGCTCGACGACGCGCTTTGCGAGCACGAACCCCGGCATCACGTAGGGGATGAAGCGGAACGCCTCTCCCCAGACCTCGGCGGCGAGGGCCCGTGCCTCGGGTTGGTCCTGGAGGGCGAGCACGGCGTCGGCGTGCGTGTGGTCGACGAACTTCCCCGGCAGGTACGCATGCAGCAGCGCTTCGACTGACGGTGTCGGACTCGCCGGATCGAGCATCTGTGAGCGCAGCGCGGCGACCATCGCGTCGTCGGTGAGCGCCGGCAGGGCACAGAGGGCGCGCAGCGGCGCCAGACGACACGCGGGGAAACCCGCCGGCTCGATGGTCGCGAGGTCCCAGCCGCTGCCCTTCACGTAGATCACTTCGACCTCGTCCCCGTGCGCCTCTCGCGCCTTGGACTTCACCGACGTGTTGCCACCGCCATGTAGCACCAGCGCCGGATCCGCGCCGAGCAAACGCGAGGAGTGGACGCGTCGCGCAAGGTCTTCGCCCCAGCGTGGTGCGTAGCGGTCGACGGCATTCTGGGCTTCGGCGGCTACGAATCGCGAGTGCATCAGTCGCAGGATAGGAAGTCGGTGTCGTGTGCAGGATGAGTCGGAGACGGTGCGATGCGTGCGGCGCATCCGGGCGGTCGCCGCCGCCCTCTGCCCTCCGACTTCCTTGCACGCTAAGATAGCGCCAATGAGACCTCACGTCCCGCACTACGTGCTCGCCGTCTCGGTCGCATGGGCCGCCGCCTGTGCCGGCCCCGACTTGGGACCGCCCGAGCACGGTGTGGCGCTGGCCTTGGCCGAACGTCGCGCCGCCGCCATCGATTCACTGCGCTACGACTTGCACTTCCGTGTGCCGCTGAGCAGAGACTCGGCAGTGACCGGTGACGTGGGCGTCACGTTCCGCCTGCGGGGGTGGCGTGGTGATCTCCCACTCGACTTCCGCGCGCCGGCTGACCACGTGCTCGGGGTGGAGCTCGACGGCGACACGGTCACGGCGACCGTGGTGAACGACCGTATCGTGCTGCCGGCCGCGCGGCTCGGTGACGGTGAGCACCGGGTGCGTGTCCGGTTCCGCAGCAGCGACGCCGCGCTCAACCGCAACGTCGATTTCCTCTACGCACTCTTCGTCCCCGATCGCGCCTCGACCGCGGTGCCGGTGTTCGAGCAGCCGGATTTGAAGGCGCGTGTCACGCTCTCGCTCGATCTCCCGGCAGCGTGGGAGGCGGTGGCGAACGGCCCGATGGTGTCGCGCACAGTCGGTGTGCGCGCTCCGCTCCGCTCCGAGGCCGAGGTCGACAGCAGTCGCGCGCTCTGGCGCTTCGCGGAGACCGAGCCGCTCAGCACGTATCTCATCGCATTCGCCGCGGGCAAGCTGCAGAAGGTGACGGCGGTGCGGGCTGGTCGGACGTTCAACATGTATCACCGCGAAACCGACCGGGCGCGGGTGGACCGCAATCGCGAGGCGATATTCGACCTGCACGCCGGGGCTCTCGAGTGGCTCGAGCGCTACACGGACATCGCGTATCCGTTCGGGAAGTTCGACTTCTTCGCGGTGCCGGCCTTCCAGTTCGGCGGCATGGAGCATCCCGGTGCGATCTGGTACCGTGCCGACGCACTGTTCCTCGACGAGGCGCCGTCGCGCACCGCAGAGCTCAGCCGAGCGAGTCTCATCGCGCACGAGACGGCGCATATGTGGTTCGGCGACCTCGTGACGATGCGATGGTTCAACGATGTGTGGATGAAGGAGGTCTTCGCGAACTTCATGGCCGCGAAGATCGTCGAGCCGGCGTTCCCTGACGTGAATCACGCGCTGCGCTTCTTCCAGTCGCATCATCCGTCGGCGTACGCCGTCGACCGCACGGCCGGGGCGAACCCGATCCGCCAGGACCTCGAGAATCTGCGCGAGGCGGGTTCGTTGTACGGGGCGATCATCTACCAGAAGGCTCCGATCATCATGAAACAGCTGGAGCTGGCGGTGGGCGAGGAAGCCTTCCGTGATGGGCTTCGGCGCTATCTCGCCGCGCATGCGTTCGGCAATGCGACGTGGAACGATCTCATCGCCGAACTCGACCCGCTCACTGACAGCGACCTGCGTGCGTGGAGTCGCGTCTGGGTGGAGTCGCCGGGGCGGCCGCGCATCAGTACGGCGGTCGTGGGCGACACGTTGATCGTCCGGCAGGAGGATCGGTGGAGCGACGGTCGCGACCTGCAGTGGCCGCAGCAGCTCAACATCCAGGTCGGCTACCGCGGGCCGCCGACGGTGATCGCGTTGACGTTCCGCGCCGGCGAGCGCGAAGTGCGCACCACGCTGCCGAGTGGCGCCGATCGTCACGCGTTGTTGCCGGGCGCCGATGGGGCGTCGTATGCACGGTTCCCGCTCAGCGACTCCACCCGCTCGGCGCTGCTCGTCGGCGCGGCCACGCTCGCGGATCCGCTCGGGCGCGCGATCGCGTGGCAGACGCTGCACGAAGAGATGCTCGAGGGACTGCTCTCGCCGCGCATCCTGATCGACGTGGTGATGGATGCACTCTCGCGCGAGGAGAACGAACTCGTCGCGTCGCAACTGCTGGGGCAACTGCGCGGCATCTATTGGCGCTACCTGAGTGACTCCTCGCGGCGCGCGCTCTCGCCGCTGGTGGAAGCGACGCTCTGGGAAGCGCTCGAGCGTGCACCGACCCCCGGCCGTAAGGGCTCGCTCTTCGGGTCGATCATCAACGTCACGCTCACCGAGACCGGGCTGCAACGTCTCGAGCGAATCTGGCGGCGCACCGAGAAGCCGATCGGGTTCCCGGTGTCGGAGCAGCAGGAGATCGCGATCGCCGAAGGCCTCGCGATCCGCGGACGGGCGAACGCCGAGGAGATCCTTGATGTGCAGACCAAACGTCTCACGAATCCGGACCGGATCGCGCGCGCGCAGTTCGTGCGTGCCGCCCTCTCGGCGGACCCGGCGCGGCGGGACTCACTCTTCCAGACGTTCCGTCAGGTGGAACAGCGTCGGCGCGAGAGCTGGGTGCTGGACGCGATGGCGATGATGCATCACCCGCTGCGAGCCGAGGGGTCGTTGGGGCAGCTGCGACCGGCGCTCGAGCTCACGGCCGAGATCCAGCGCACGGGGGACATCTTCTTCCCGCTTCGCTGGCTCAACACCACGCTGGACGGCCACCACACGGGCGCCGCAGCCGACACGGTCACCGCGTTCTTGCAGGAGAACCCGGGGCTCCCGCCGCGACTGCGCGGGAAGGTCCTCCAAGCGGCCGACGAGCTGTTCCGGAGCGCGCGCGTGGTGAACGGATGGGTCCCTTAGCGGACGACGCGGGGAGTGTAGGCGACTCCGTCCGGTGTCTCGCCAGCGGCGACGTGCCCGACGACCGTGCGATCGCTGACGCGGATCACCGCGACACGCGCCTGAGCGCTGAGCGAGACGAACACGTACTTTCCGTCCGGTGAGATGGCGATGCCCTGAGGGCCGCCGCCGGGGAACCCGACGCGGCCGCGTTCGGTGCGCGTCGCACGATCGAGCACACGGACCTCTTCGTTCCGATAGTCGGGGAGGAACACCTGTGACTGGTCGGGAGTGAACAGCACCCGATACGGCCATCCCATGCCCTCGGCGGCGGTGGAGACCGCACCGGTCGCCGCGCTGACCACGCTCACGCGGCCGGTCGCGTTGCTGCCCACCCACACTTCAGCGCCGTCGGCAGTGACGTTGATGGCTTCCGGTTGTGTCGGCACGGTGATCGCGCGCAGGGCGGTACCGGTGCTGAGATCGAGTTCCGTGACCGTATTGCTCCCGATATCGCCCGTCCACGCACGGCGGCCGTCCGCGGCGACGCCGACCATGTGTGAGCCGGCCTTGTCTGTCTTCGCAATGCGCACCACTTCGCCGGACGCGAGCGAGACCACCACCACCGCGCGCATCTGCTCGGAGGTGACGGCGACGAGTGTGTCGCCTGGGAGGAACACGATGCCATGCGGCCGCATCGCCGGCGCGATGGATATGGTCCGTACGATCTTGCGCGCCGGAACGTCGATCACCGTGAGGGTACTGCCCGGCTGCGGTCC
>JBJXGK010000001.1:0-27744 GCA_046153705.1 Gemmatimonadaceae bacterium | reverse complement strand
GCATCGACGATGGCGGTGTTGAACTCCCCCGGCTCCTTCCCCATCTTCGCGAAGGACTCCGCATACGACGCGCGGCGGAACAGGAAATGATCCGTCGCGGGCAGCAGTTGGAACCGAGCGTTGCCGGGTCGCGCTGCGTTCACGATGTCGGCGATCCGCATGAGATCCTCTCGCGTGGCGACGAAGTCTGCCTCGCCGGCAAGCGCCAGCACCTGTGCGTTGGTGCTGCTCCAATAGCGCGCCATGTTGTGTGCGTTGAGTTGCCGCCAGAACGGCACGCTCATGCCGGAAAGAGTGTTCCCGTCGGCACCGAACGCGATCAGCGCCGCTTCGGCGAGTTCGGGGCGACTGCGAGCGACGTCCCGCGGCGCCTGCCCCTCCTCCATGACCAGCGGCATCAGTCGACTCATGGCGCGGATGATGCGATCGCCCTCGCCTGCCGGCACACGACTCAACGCCAGTTGTCGCCGCAGCGTGGCGAACCAGTACTCGATGAACGTCACGCCGATGGTGGCCGAAGCCGCCACCCCCTTGATTTGCGGGAACTCGCTGGCCAGCACGGCGCTGTGCGACCCGCCCATGGAATGGCCGAAGACCACCACGCGGGACGTGTCCACGTAGCGCGCGCGCAGCATCAGCTTGAGGGCCTCTCGGTATCCCGCCAACTCATCGTCGAACACCAACTCGGAGATGTCCCCACCTTCGCTGTCACCCTGCCCCGGTTTGTCGACGCGCACCGTCACCCACCCCGCGTCGGCGAAGCGGCGGAAGATCGGCGCATAAGGAATCGTCGCGAGCGGTCCGTCGAAGGTGTACGGTCCGATGCCTCCGATGACCAGGAGCATCGGATGCGGCCCGCTGCTCAGCGGACGCGTGATCAACACGCGCCGCCGCCGCTGCGCCACAGTCACCTCGGCGGCGATCGTCTCCCACGACGCAGTGCGTTCGAGCGGCCGGCCCTGGAGCACGCCCTTGCGCGCGAACGGCGTCGCGCCGCGAAAGCCGCGTGCCTCAATCGGCGAGCCACTGCGGAGTCCGCGGAGGACCGCGAGGAACTCTCCGTTGGCTGGCGTCGGCGTTCCGTTGAGTTGCACCAGCACGTCACCCACGGCGATGCCCATGACATCGGCGCTCCCGCCTGGTGTGACGGATTGGATCACGACACCTCGCGTTCCCTCGGGAAGCGTCAAGACGGTGCGCGCGGAATCGGACAGCGTTGCCAGCGCCACACCGAAGAGCGGCCGGCGTGGGAGCGGCGTCTGGGCACCGAGCACAACAGGACTCAGCGCAAAGACGGTCAGCGTAGCGCAGCGCAGCGCCCTGACGGACGCGCGGAGGAATACCGGACGCATGGTGGCGACTTCTCCCCAAGGTTGAGTCCACTTCGATACGGCGCAATGTAGGTCGCCGATTCGCGGCAACGTCACCTTGGACGTGCGCCTACAAACTCCGAACATCTGGGCGTGCCCAACGGGAGTGATCGCCCGGTCACCGTGGGTGGCCCGGCGGGCCGTCGAAGCTGGCCAACCCGCCCGGACCGGGATAGCGTTGGGACGTGCGCCAGGGTGGGTCCGCTTCGTTCGGATAGCCCGCGTCTGGACGCCAGCGTTCGGCCGACACTTCGAGATTGGCCGACGCGTAGTGCGCGTACACCTCAAGACGGACGTCACCCGATGGATCCTCGCGTCAATATCGTCATCGCGGCCATTGTCTGTGGTAGCCTCATCATGATAGTGAAGCTCATCATCGAAGCCACCTCGAAGACGAAGCGACCGCCGGCCCTGGAGAACCAAGAAGCCATCGAACGCCGTCTGGCGCGGATCGAGCACTCGGTGGAGGCGATGGCGATCGAGATCGAACGCAACGGCGAGCTCCAGCGATTCAACTCGCGCCTGGCGCAGGGCGCGAATCCGCCCGAGCCCGCCCGCATCTCGCGCCCGGACGCACCGCAGTAGCGCAATGGCCGCGGGCGGTCATTGATTGCCCCCTCCAAGGAGTCCGCATCCGCATCGAGGCGCCTCCGCCCGGCGTCGCTTGGGCGCTCCAACTCGGGCGGACCGAAGTGGTACCAGCGACCCGACGCGCACCGCACCTCGAGTTCGAGGCGACCGTGCGCATCGTGACGGGCACCGCGGGTGCGCTCGACTTTCGCGGCGCTGCGGTGCAGGGTCCGCGAGCCGGCCGTTTCATCTATCTCGCCTCAGGCACTCGTGCGGGCCGGCGCGGATCGCCCTGGAATCGGCGCGCCAAGGTGTCGATCGAGGGGCTGCGGCCGTTGCTCGCACGGCAGCCAAGCCTAGCGCAGGGCGGCGTCGCGGTTGCGACCTTCGGTGAGGCTGCGTCGCGCAGAGCCGGAGGCGGGTTCAGAAGCCCGCGAGAGCGTCACTCTCCGAAGGAAACACACGGAAGATCGTCGAGAAGCCCGAAATCTCGAATACCTCCTTCACCGTGTGGTTCAACCCGAACGTGCGCAGCGCACCGCCCTTCGCGCCGAGCTGCTTGGCCAGGCCCAGTAGTACACGAAGCCCCGCGCTGCTGATGTAATCGAGCGAAGCGCAGTCGACAGCGACCTTCTTGGCCCCTTGCGCGACCAGCGCGTCCAGCGCCTTCTGCGCGTGCGGCGACGTCATGCTGTCCAGGCTGCCGCTGATCGCAGCGATGAGCACGTCGCCGTGCGCGCGTGTGGTGACCTCCATTACTGCCCTCCCGAATGGCCGTGAGCGGTGCCGTCATGAATCCGCTTCACGAGTACCGTGACGTTCCGGTTCTCGCGACGCTCGTAGCTGACCTCGTCCATCATCTTCCGGACGAGATGGATCCCCAGTCCTCCGATCTTCCGGTCATCTATAGAAAGCGTGGTGTCCGGCGCCGCACGGGCCAGAGGGTCGAACGGCGGACCGTTGTCGGAGATGGACACCGTGATCGCATCCCCGGCCAATGCCACAACCACCACGGCCTGCCCGCCCTCGCGCGCCGCCAATCCGTGCAGCACGACGTTCGCCAGCAGGTCATCGAGGACGACCTGGAGGCTGCGCCGAGCGTCGGGAGGCACCCCGTGCTCGGTAGCGAACGCGTCGAAGGCCGCCGCGACCCGGGCGAGTTCGCCGAGCTGCCCACCGACCAGCATCCGAAAGCCTGCTGCCATTCCTCCCTCCGGCGCACGTGCGACCCTGAATCACGTCGCCGGGCACGACTCCTGTCAACCGGTCGAGCGAGCGCGCCTCCGACCCGCTGTTTGCCAAGCGACCCTGAGGGTTGCACGTTTTCCCCGTCGTCAGGTCCTTCCGCCAAGGCCCTGGATGCCGTGGAGCGTCCTCCCGCGAAGTCGGCCCAGCCGTCGCTTCCAACCTTTTCACAATCGGCTTGTACTTTGGACGAGACCCCAGCCGCAGCCGATGAACGGGACCGGGCGCTCGTCCAGCGCTACTTGGACGGCGACCCGCACGCGGCCAGTGATCTCGTGGACCGGTACCAGCGCCGCCTGTTCAATGTGGCGTTTCGCATGCTCAGCAATGAGCAGGACGCCGAGGATGTCACGCAGACGGTGTTCGGGAACGTGTTCCACTCGCTCGAGTCGTACGACCCAAGGTACCGGTTCTTCAGCTGGATCTATCGCATGACGGTGAACGAGTCGCTCAACGCGATCAAGCGCCGGAAGCAGATGGTGACACTCGAGGACCACCTGGCGATCCCCGCCGCGGGGATCGCAGCCGATGACGCCGTGGAGGTTGAAGAGCAAGTGGGCAAGGCGCTGATGCAACTCAAACCGGACGACCGGGCCGTGGTGGTGATGCGGCACTTCTCGCATCTCTCGCATGAGGAGATCGGCGAGGTACTCGGCATCCCGGCGCGCACCGTGAAGTCTCGCCTCTTCACCGCCTGCGACCGCCTGCGTACGCTGTTGATCGCGCAGGGCCGCTGACCATGTTGACGCCGGAAGAGCGCGAACTCATGGAACGCGAATCCCACGCCGTGCACGCGTTGCTCCATCGCGTCGCGGAACGGTCGCCCCCTCCCCATCTCAAGCAGGCGATCCTCGACGCGCTGCCGCCGCGCACACGTCGCGTCCCGCTCGCCGAAGCAGGCACCTCGAACTGGTTTGCACGCATTCGCTCGTCACTTTCCCCGCTGCACCTCGCCGAAAGGCTAATGGAGGAGTTCGCCATGTCGAAGAAGGCACTGATTCTCGGAACGACGGCTGTCGCGCTGGTGGCCGTCATCGGTGGGTCGATCCTCGGGTTCCCCCCGTCCGGCGGTGAAGGCGGTACGATCGGCGGGGGCGACGAGATCAGCGGCGTCGAGCGCGCCTCGCGGTACCGCGGCCGCGCGATGTCGGCGAGTGATGTCACCACCGGCAACCCCGACATCGCGGCGCTCTTCCAGAACCAGGACGTGCTGACCCTGGTGAAGAGCGAGGTCTTCCGCGAGGCGATGAGCAACGAGGCCTTCCGGTCGCTGCAGTCGAACGAGTCCTTCCGCGCGCTCATGAACAACGAGGCGTATCGCAAGCTCATGGCGAGCGAGTCGTATCGCAAGCTCATGGCGAGCGAGTCGTATCGGAAGCTCCGGGCGAGCGAGTCGTACCGGTCGCTCGAGGCGAACGAGTCGTACCGCAAGCTGATGGCGAGCGAGGCGTCGCGCAAAGCGATGATGAGCGAGGCGTATCGCGAACTGGCCAGCAACGAAGCGTTCCGCGCCGTGCAGTCGAACGAGGCCTTCCGTGCCATGCAGGCGAACGAAGCGTTCCGCGAAGTGATGGCCGATGAAGCCTTCCGCGAGGTGATGGCCAACGACGCCTTCCGCGAGGCGATGTCGAATGATGCCTTCCGTGCCGTGATGGCCAACGATGCCTTCCGTGCCGTGATGGCCAACGATGCCTTCCGCGCCGTGATGGCCAACGAGGCCTTCCGCTCGCTGCAGGCGTCGGATGCCTTCCGTTCGCTGGCCCGCTCGGCGGCTGCCTCGGAAGCGTTCATGAGCGAGGCAATGCGCGTCCAGCGATAAGCCGGACCGACGACCCGCAGCCGGTACGTGGGTGACCGGACGGCGGGACGTCACTGGACAGTCCGCAGACGCCTTACCCGCCGGTCTCGGCCCCTGACGGGCGCCGGGGCCGGCGCGTAGTTTCGAGGCTCGCCCTCGCCCGGACGGCCTTCGATGACGAGCACCCTCCATAGGCGCACCCGCTGGATCCGCTGGGGGTACACCCTACTCGCCTGCGCGGCGATCGGCACGCCGCGCGATGCGGAGGCGCAGTTCCAAGGCGTCGAGTCCGCCACGATGCGGCTCATCTACACGTCGCCGCTCCAGTCGTACCTCGTGCCGCAGGTGGCCGGCAGTTTCGAGAACGCGCTGCGCTTCCACCGGCAGCTCTTCGAGTACGACCCGAAGGGCCGCATCAACATCCTGATGCACGATCTCTGGCACTACGGCAATGCCGGCGCGCGCCCGGTGCCGGAGAACCATGTGACGGTCGGCCTCGCGCCGTACGGCCATGAATACGAGTCCGCCCCCGCTCCCGAGCGGATGGCGTCGTCGATGAACCACGAGTTGGCACATATCGTCACGACCGACAAGGCGACCGCGTCGGATGCGTTCTACCGGCGGATGTTCTTCGGCAAGGTGACGCCGAACAAGGAAGCGCCGCTCTCGATGTTCTATAGCTATCTCACGACGCCGCGTTGGTACGCGCCGCGTTGGTATCTCGAGGGCATCGCCACCTACCTCGAGACCTGGATGAACGGCGGGCTGGGCCGCGCCCTCGGGCCGTATGACGAGATGGTCTTCCGCACCATCGTCCGCGACAGCGGCCTGATCTACGACGTGGTCGGGCTCGAGTCCGAAGGCACCACCGTGGACTTCCAGGTGGGCGTGAACTCGTACCTCTACGGCACGCGCTTCATGAGCTACCTCGCGCTCCGGTACGGCAACGACAGCCTCTTGTCGTGGGTGAATCGCCGCGAAGGGAGCCGCCGTTACTTCTCGACGCAGTTCCGGCAGGTGTACGGCCGCTCGCTCGAGGAGGAGTGGTCGCGCTGGATCTTGTGGGAACACGCATGGCAACGTGGCAATCTCGCCTCCATCCGCGAGCATCCCACCACGGCCGCTCGCCCACTCACCGAACAGGTGCTCGGCGCCGTCTCGCGCGCCTACCTCGACAGCGCCACGCGCAGCATGATCGTCGCCGTGCGCTACCCGGGCCAAGAGGCGCACATCGCCCGCGTCGACATCGCCACGGGAGCGTTCACGCGCATCTCCGAACTCGTCGGCGCCGGCGGGCTCTCGGTGACCTCGCTGGCCTTCGATGAACGGACGCGGACGCTCTTCTTCACCACCAACAACTCCGACTGGCGACACCTGCGCGCGCTCGACCTCGAGACCGGACGCGAGCGGATGCTCATCCGTGACAGCCGGATCGGCGACCTCGCCTTCAATGCCGCCGACCGTTCACTCTGGGGCGTCCGCCACGACAACGGGTTCTCGACGCTCGTACGCGTCGAGTACCCGTACACGGAGTGGCGGCAGGTCCGGACGCTGCCCTACGGCCGCGATCTCTTCGACCTCGACATCGCCCCCGATGGCTCCGCACTCATCGGGTCGATGTCCGAGATCAGCGGCGACACACGCCTCGTGCGCATGGAGATCCCTGCCCTGCTCGCCGGCGACACCACGACGGCGCACCTCTTCGAGTTCGAGGAGTGGGCGCCCTCCAACTTCGTCTTCTCGCGCGACGGCAAGTTCCTCTTCGGCTCATCGTACTACTCCGGCGTCTCCAACATCTTCCGCTATGACCTCACGGCCAAGCGGATGCAGCCGCTCAGCAACGCCGAGACGGGGTTCTTCAAGCCGCTCCCCTTCACCGCGGACTCGCTGATCGTCTTCGCCTACTCGCGCCAGGGCTTCGTACCTTCGATGATCCCGAACGCGGTCCCCGATAGCATCAGCGCCATTGGTTTCCTCGGCAACGAGATCGCCGAGCGTCGGCCGGAGGTACAGAACTGGATGCCGCCCGCGTTGTCGGAACTCGGTCTCTCCACCGAGATGAAGCCGCGTCCGTACCTCGCGCGGCGCAACTTCAAGCTCGACAATGCCTATCCTGTGGTCGAAGGCTATCAGGACGCGCTCGGCAGCAATGCCGTCGCGGCGGGCATGCGCTTCAACTTCTCCGACCGACTGGGTGCCACCAACCTCGAGTTCACCGCCTCCTACTCGCCCGATGAGCGGCTCGACCCGTACGAGCGCACTCATCTCCGGGCGGTGTTCCGCCATTGGAACTGGAAGCTCTCCGGTTCGCTCAACCGCGCGGATTTCTACGACCTCTTCGGCCCGACCAAAAGCAGCCGCCGCGGCTACTCCGTCGCGGCGCAATACACCGGCAATCTCTTCCTCGACGGCCCCACCAGCTTCGGCTACTCGCTGCAGGCAGCGCACAACGGCAACCTCGCGATCCTGCCCGAGTTCCAGAACGTCGCGACGGCGTTCGAGAACCTGTCGTCCTTCGCCGGCGAGCTGAACTACGAGTCGTTCCGCAAGTCGCTGGGGGCCATCGACGACGAAGTCGGGGCGAGTTGGAACGCCGCAGTGCGCAGCAATCTGGTGAATGGTGAACTGTATCCGCGCCTGAGTCTTGATGCCGCGAAGGGTTTCCTCCTGCCGCTCGATCACTCCTCGATCTGGTTCCGGGCCTCGGCAGGCTCCGCGCTCGCTGGTGACCGCACGCAACCCTTCGCCCGCTTCTTCTTCGGTGGCTTCGCCAACAACTGGGTGGACCACCGCGACATCAAGCAGTTCCGCGCCACGGAGAGCTTTCCCGGGCTCGAGATCAGTGAGGTCGGCGGCGCCACGTACACGAAGGCCCAGGTCGAGTGGATGTCGCCGCCACTACGTTTTCAGAGCGTCGGCATCCCGAGCGCCTACCTGCGCTGGGCCAGTCTCTCGCTGTTCGCGTCCGGGCTCATCACGGATGTGAGCGAGTCCCCGCTCCGCCGCAGCTTCACGAGTCTCGGCGCCCAGATCGACCTGCGCCTCGTCACGCTCTCGCATCTCGATTCGACCATCTCGCTCGGCTACGCGGTCGCCGATAGCGACGGGGTGCCGCTGAGCTCGGCCTTCATGCTGTCGTTCAAGATCATGTGAGCGCCACCTTGGGTAGCGTGCTCGGCATCCTCGTCAGCGTCCTGCCCGTGCTCCTGTTCCTCGGGGCACTCGTGGTCATCGACAGCTACAAGCTGGTGGCGTTGCGCGCCGTGCTCGTCGCCGTCGCCGCAGGACTCCTCGCCGGGGCGGTGAGCTATGGCGTCAATGTCTGGCTGCGCCCGATGCTCGGCGTGGAGTTCCTCACCTACTCGCGGTACGTCGCGCCGGTGATCGAGGAAGTGCTGAAGGCCACGTACATCATCTACCTGATGTCGCGCAGCAAGGTCGGCTTCGTGGTCGACGCGGCGATCTTCGGATTCGGCATCGGCACCGGCTTCGCGCTGCTCGAGAATCTCTACTACCTCTCGGTGAATCCCGAGGCGTCCATCTGGACCTGGTTCGTACGCGGCTTCGGGACCGCCGTCATGCACGGAGGGGCCACCGCCATCATGGCGATGGTCGCGCGGACACTCCACAATCGCGTGGATGGCGTGCAGATCGCGCTGGTGCTGCCGGGGCTCGTCGTCGCGATCGTCCTGCATTCGCTCTACAACCACTTCCTGCTGCAGCCCCTGATCGCGACGGGGCTCATCGTTCTCGTCTTTCCGTACGTGAGCATCGCGATCTTCCAGCAGAGCGAGCGCGACACGCGCAACTGGCTCGGCAGCGGCTTCGACACCGACCAGGAGCTGCTCAAGGCCGTGCGGTCGGGGCAGGTCTCCGCGACGCCGGTCGGGAAGTACCTGGGGACGTTGCGGCGCCGTTTCCCGCCTGAGGCCATCGTCGATATGCTGTGCCTCCTCCGGCTGCGCGCCGAGTTGGGGATCCGCGCCAAGGGCGTCCTGCTGGCGCGCGAGGCTGGATTCGAAGCCGCACCGGATCCGTCGCTCCCCGGCAAGTTCGAGGAGTTGCGTTACCTTGAACGGAGCATCGGGACGACGGGAATGCGCGCGTTGAAACCTTTCATCTACACCTCGACGCGCGATCTGTGGCAGCTGAACATGCTCGACGAGGCAACCGGATGACCGCACCGACCCCGCCGCGTGGCACCGTCACGACGCTCCGCGCCCCGCCGAAGGCGCTCTTGGTCGGCGTGCGCGGGTCCTTTCACGAGATCCGCAACCGACGGTTGGTGGAGCAGCACTATCTCCCGCTGGTCGCGGAGGACGCCGAGGGGGCGCTCAAGCTGCTCCGGAGCGCGAAACACGAGGTCGTGATCCTCGACGTGGATGTGCCGGGGATCGGGAGCACCCGGTTCCTCGAGAGCCTGCGCGCGGAGCCCGAGCTGGCGGATACCCCGGTGCTGGTGGTGTCCGCGACCGACGACATCGACGCGATCGAGCGCTGCCTCGCGGCGGGGGCTGACGACTTCCTCCCGCGCACCTTCGGCTCGGCGATCCTGAAAACGAGGCTCAACGCCGCGGTGGACCGCCGTCGCCTGCAGGACAACGCAGCCCTGCGCAGCGAGATGATGGTCGCGCGCAACATCCAGCGCGATTTCCTGCCGGAGTCCCTGCCGACCATCCGCGGCGTGGAGATCGACGCCGCGCTGCACCCGGCGCGCCAGGTCTCCGGGGACTTCTACGACGCCTTTCAGCTTTCGCCCTCGGGCAATCTGATGCTCGTCGTCGGCGATGTCTGCGATAAGGGAGTGGGGGCCGCGCTCTTCATGGCGCTGTTTCGCAGCCTGATCCGTGCGAGCGCGGATCCGGTGGGTGGCGGCGCCATCTCGATGATCGGCGGTCGACGCACGCTCGTCCTCCAGTCGCTCGAATCGGCGACCCCGGCTGACATGCTCGTGCGCGTCGCGGGATTCACCAACAACTACATCGCGCGGCTGCACGGCCGCACGAACATGTTCGCCACGGTCTTCATGGCGGTACTCGATCCGAGCTACGGGTACTGCACGTACGTCAATGCCGGACACGAGCCGGCACTGGTCGTGGCACCCGACGGCAGCGTGAAGGAACTCCGGCCCACCGGCCCTGCTCTGGGGATGATGCCGGACGTGCCGTTCACTGCCGTGGACTTCACCTTGGAGCGCGGCCACACGCTGTTCGCGTTCACTGACGGGCTCGCGGAAGCACGGAGTCCGAGTGGCGAGGTGTTCGGGCCTGACCGGGTGCGCGAGATGGTGCGTGGCGCGGGAGGCGCACCCGCGACCGCGCTGGTGCAACGTGTCGTGGAGACGTTGCACGGATTCTCTCGGCAGGCGGAGCCGCACGACGATCTCACGTTGCTCGCGGCAACGCGTCTCGGCAGACAATAGAGGGCTACACGCGGCGATCCGTCGACGAACGCGCGACGGCTGAGGCTCCGACTCAGTTGTTCCGGTAGAAGATCTTCCCGTCGGCCACGATCCGGTCCGCCAGGATCTGGATCTCGAACGACGCCGTGCCCTGCCGCCCGCGCACGATGAGCGTGCTGCCGATCACGGTGTACGTTCCCTGGTCGGCGTTGCTTCCGCCGCTATTCGCCGAGGTCTCCGATCCGGGCGTCGTCAGGCTCAACGTGGTGGCCGACGACCAGGTGAACTGCCCGGCGCCGTCGAACTCGACGTTCTCCTCGTGGCTCCGTGAGCCACCCCCCTCGATCACGGTCACGGGCTTGGCTTTCCCGGCGTAGTAGATCCATCGGCCCCGCAGCGCCGCGATCGCACGCTGGTCGGGCTGCGGCGCGCCCAGCACCTCGATGCTCTGCGCGATCTGCTCCGTCGCCTGCGACATCTGCGCGCCCGCTTGCATGGGCGCGAGGCCCATGATCACGAGGCCGGTGCCATGCGACGTAAGGATCGCCGTGACGCGCACCTCGGCGAGTATGCCGCCCTGACCCTGGGCGTGGAACGTCGCGGTCATCGACTGCATGCCCTTGATGGTCGCACTGGTCGGCGCCGCCGCCGGCTGCCCGACGAGGCCGAGCGCCTGGAACGCCTTCGGCAGTTCGTTGGCCACATCGGTGAAGTTCGCGTACATGCCGGGCGCCACGTAGATGCCGGAGCCCGGCGTGGTCGGCGTGAGGCCGTGCACGCGTCCCTGCTGCTGCGCGAGTTGCCAACCCGCGGGCACGCGATAGCCGATGTTCCAGGCGGCGAATCGCGGTGCGGCGGTCTCCTGTGCGAACAGGAGCTGCGGCGCGGGGAGCGCGACCGCGATGCCGAGAAACACCGTGCGGAGCTTCATGGGAACTCCCGGGTGAACGGAATAGGGAATTCAGTTGGGGTAGTTGATTATAGGTCGCGCCTCCTTGCTGCGCGAGCAGCGGCGACGGGGCGACCGCGCGCCGCTGACCTGGGACGCGTTTCGGCGAACCAGGTCAGCCGGAGTTGCCCCGCGTGCGGGACGATCCTTCGGCGAGTCAACGCCTGCGGTCGCGGTCGATCACCACCTGATCGTGCCGTTGATGGTCGATGCCGCTCCGGCCGGGAACGCGGCAGGCATCGTCAAGTTCGTCAGCGTGATGGTCTTGGTGCCGGTGTTTACAGACAGCGCCGTCGTATTGCACGGGGTGCCGCCCGCGAAACAAGCGACGGTTCCGGCGACGACCGGCGGAACCCCGTCGATGTTGGCACCCCAGGTGTGGTTGCCACTGTAGATCGCGCCTGAAGTCGCCACGAAGTACACCGACATGCTGTGTTCGATGGCTCCGACCAATCCCGTGAGCCGCACGACAGTGTGGAGTACGCTATTGATCGTCGCGGTGTCGGAGATCACAGCGATCCCCGTAAGTGTCCCGTTGCCCGAAACAGGGTTGGCGGCGGTCACCACCAGCGAAGCACTACCGCCGTCATCGTCATCGGGACCCGTGGACCCCTCGCACGCAGTGAACAGGGCCGCAGCGACGACAAGACCGGCGAAGTACTTGGCACCTCGATACATAGAGCCTCCAGCGAGCCAAAGGTTGTACGGGACGGCGAGCTTGCCATCCAGTCTGTGGACAAACAACATTTACTTTCGCTCTCACTCGGCACTCACCTGGCTCTCACCGACGCCTCGTTCCGCTTCAAGACGCTATCCGGCACCGGCTTGACCGGACCGGACGGTGCCGATGTGCGATCTCCGCTCACCCAGCCGCGTCGCCTTGCGTTGCTCGCGTATCTGGCGATCGAACGGCCCGGCGGTTTCCACAGGCGGGACCAGCTGCTCGTGCTTTTCTGGCCCGAGTTGGATACCGGCCGAGCACGGGCGGCGCTGAGTCAGGCCCTGTACGTCCTGCGACAGTCGTTGGGCGAAGAGACGCTTCCCTCACGAGGGGCGGAAGAACTCGGCGTAGACTCGGCGCGACTGTGGTGCGACGCCGCGGAATGCGACCGTCTGTTGCAGTCGGGGGCGCTGGAGCAAGCCCTAGAGTTGTATTCCGGCGACCTCTTGCCCGGCTTCCATGTCGCCGAAGCCCCGGAGTTCGACCGCTGGCTTGAGAGCACACGGGATGATCTCCGGCGGCGCGCCGCCGAGGCCGCCACATCGCTGAGCGCGGGCGCCGAAGCGGCGGGAGAGTATGGCGCCGCGGTTCGATGGGCCCGGCGCGCCGTCCAGTTGGCCCCGTTCGACGAACCGACGTTGCGCAAGTTGCTCCTCGTGTGCGAACGCGCTGGCGATCGTGGCAGCGCGATGCTCGCGTACCAGGAGTTCGTCGATCGCCTCCATGCGGAGTTGGAACTCGCTCCGTCGCCGGCGACGATCGCGTTGGCCGACCGACTGCGGAACCGGCCCATCGACTCGCCGCCGGCGGTGGATGCCGTCGAGCCGCGACGGTCCGAGAATGTCGAGACTAGTCCAGTGGCGGATGAAGCGGCGGTCGAAGCGACAGCGACTGCCGCACCGATCGCCCGGAGGAGCGTCCGCGCGCGGGCGGCGATCGCCGCGACGGCGGCGGCGATGCTTGTTCTCGGTGCGTTCGGCATGCGAGCGATGCAGACCGACGAGTCGGCCGTCGACCGGGTGGTCGTGCTGCCCTTCGTTGTGCACGGAGACTCGGGACTGGGCTACCTGCGTGAAGGGATGGTCGATCTCCTCAGCACTCGCCTCGATGGACTGGGATCACTCCGGGCGATCGACCCGACGGCCGTGCTGGCGCAGGACGGCCTGGAGACGATGTCGGGTCCGGCGCTCGCGGCGGAGTTCGGCGCGACGCTCTACGCGGAGGGCAGTATCACGCCCCTGGGACGCGCGCTCGATGTGCGAATGACGCTGCACGAAGCCGACGGCACCGCATTCACGACGGTGGTGGGGCGCGCCGCGGATCAGAACGGACTCGGTCCACTGGTGGATTCGCTCGCGAGCGCGTTGTTCGCCAGCCGACTGCGTTCGCCCGAGGACCGACTGACGAGCGAAGCGATGCGGTCCACGGCATCGGGCGCGGCGCTGCGCGCGTATCTCGAGGGAGAGCATCATTTTCGACGAGGGGAATACCCGCTGGCCGTCGACGCCTATTCGCGGGCGACGGTTCAGGATTCCTTGTTCGCGCTCGCGTGGTATCGGCTGAGTGTGGCGGCCGGGTGGGCTGCCCCGCAGGAGCTGCTCCAGCACGCCGCCGATCGCGCGAAGGCCCTGGCCCATCGGCTCTCGCCGCGCGACCGACGTCTGCTCGAGGCGTATGACGCCTGGCACGGGCGGGCGGCGCGCAGCAGTGACGCTGAGCGCTACTATCGCGCGTTGACGCTCGATTACCCTGACGACGCAGAGGCGTGGTATTGGCTGGGGGAGGTGCTCTACCACGCGAATCCGCAGCGCGGGCGACCGATCGCGGAGTCGGAGGGGCCCTTCCAGCGAGCGGCCGCGCTGGTGTCGAACGGCCACGACGCCGCCGGCCACCTGCTGTTTCTTCGTGCGATGTCGGGAGATCGCGTCGCGCTGGACAGCGCGCTCAGCGACCGGTTGCAGCGTCTGTCCTCCGGCGCGGCGCGGCGGGAGGTGTTCTTCCTGCTCGACCGTGCGCTCAGGGACACCGACGCAGCATGGCGAGACATGCTCGATTCGTTGCGCACTGCGCCGGCAGCCACGATCTCCCTTGCCACGATGGTGGCGGGACGATTCGAGGGCACCATCGCACGCGCGGACGACCTTGCCCGGCTCCTCCACGCCTCCGCGCGCGCACGTCACGAACGCATCCAGGGATTCGCTTTGAGCGCGAGCATTCGCGTCGCCCAAGGACGCTGGCGCGACGCGCAAGTCGCGGTGGACGAGCTGCAGCGTCTCGATGCCAGCGCGGCGCACGAAGTGCGCGGATACCTCGCGGCCCTCCCGTGGTTGCCGCTCTCACCGGACGAGCGCCAAGCGGTGCGACGTGAGCTCGCGGCCTGGCCCGCGGTCAAGGCGGTGGAGCCCGTCGGATCGCCCGGTACCGGCCTCACGCAGTCGCTGCTGCGAGAGTTCTACCTCTCCACGCTCTCCTCGCTCAGCGGCGACACGCTCACGGGCACCGCGGCGGTCGAGGCGATGGTGTCGGAGGGAGCGTCCCCGCCCGATCTCCGTGTCATACGCACGTCCCAAGCGCTCACCTCGCTCCTGCGAAACGATGCGGCCGCCGCCCTGCGCGCCTTGGGTCCGTCACCGGACTCCCTGCTTCGCGCGGCGGTCGTCGACGGATTCGGATTCAGCAACGCGTATGAACGCTGGCTGCGGGCTGAGGCGCTGGAAGCCAGCGGGCGTCGCGACGAGGCGCTCGCCTGGTATCAGACCTTCGAGTCCTGGTCGATGAACGACATGATGTGGTTGGCGCCATCGCTCCTGCGACGCGGACGACTTCACGAAATGGCGGGTCAGCGGGACAGCGCCCGCGTCGCGTACACACGCGCACTCGACCTCTGGTCCGGTAGCGATTCGCGGTTCGCCGCTGAAGTGAACCGTATCCGGACGCGACTCGCTGGGCTGCAAACGCTCCGTTGAGCACGCCCGCGCCGCCGTCACCGACGGCGCGGGCGTGGTGCTCGTCGGCGCTTACTTCACCATGTCGGCCCGCATCGGACCGAGAATAGCCAGAAGTTCGCCCTTCTCCTTCGCGGGTACTCCGAGGCCGTCAAGCGCCTTCACAAGATCCTCGACCAGGGCGTCGAACGCTTCGTTGGTGACTCCCATGCCCATGTGCGCCGCCTTCATGTCGAGACCGGTGTACTTGCACGGTCCGCCAGTGCCCTCACAGATCTGGTCCACCATCTTCTGCTTGAACTGCCGCATCGCTGCAGTGTCACCCGCCACACGGGCGAAGTACTTGTTGATGCGCTTGTCGGCGGCCACGTTCGCGACGAAGGCGTCGACCACGCTGGCGATGGCCGCGGTGCCGCCCAGACGTTCGTGCAGCGTCGCGGGCGCGGTGACCGCCGGTGCCGGCTCGGCCTGCGCTGCGGGCTTCTTCTCGCAGGCAGCGGCGAACGCGACCGCAGTGAACAGGACGAGGGCATGACGCGTGTGCATGGATCGGACTCCGTGTGGGGGGTGGGGGGATGGTACGCTTCAGACTGCCAACTTGAGAAACCGCTGCCAACGAGTGGCTTGGTCCTCGCTGGATGCCATTTCGTGATCGGCGCAGAGGAGTCGCAAGTGTGCTGCTCGCATCGGCGCATCCACGAGGGCACAGTGGTGCGGGCGCTGGCCGTCCCGCACGTACGGACGGAACGAGGTGCAGGTGAGACACATGCGTTGAGCGGGCACTTGGCCGTTCTCCTGCATGGCCCGTAACAGCAAGAGGAGAGACGAGAGCAACTGCTCTTGTTGCGTGTCCGTGAGCGTGCCGATCGATGTGGCGAAGAACTCCGGCCAGCTCGATGCCTTGCGCGCTTCAACGCCGCCATCACGGGTGAGCGACAGCGTGCTCGCCCGATGGTGCGTGGGACTCGGCCGTCGCTCCACCAAGCCTTTGCTCTCCAGTGCGGAGACCGAGTCGCTGACCGTCGCGAGCGAGACGCCCAGTTCATTAGCCAGATCACTCGGCGTCTGCTCGCCAACCGCCGCGAGGATCGTGAGGATCCGGGCCTGCGCCGAGGAGAGACCGGCCGCGCGCGCCTCGTGCCGCTCCTGATGGGCGACGGCGAGCCCGAGCGTGTACAGCCCGATCGCCAGACGCTCCTCGATCGGGGCCGAGTGTTCCTCGAAGACTCCGGAGCCTGCCATGGCGGGAGATGTTATGTTAGGAGTCCTGTGTTGTCAATGCGTTCAGGGAGTTGGCCCGGCAGCCGCCTTCCTGCGAGATTCCCTCGCGATGCCATCCGTCTCCGTCACGCGCACCTATCTCGAACTCCAGCGCCTCGCCGACCTCGTGCCGGCGCGGATCGACGACGATCCCCTGCTCCGCGTGGCGCGCGTGCCGGCACCGTCGGTCGCGCTTGCGCAGAAGTTCTATCGCGAGGTCGGCGAGTCCTATCATTGGACGGACCGCTGGAAGTGGACCGGCGCGGCGTGGGAGTCGTGGGTCACGCGCCCTGGCTTCGGCACCTGGGTGCTGAGCTACGACGGACAGGAGTGCGGGTTCTTCGACCTGCACTGGGACGACTCCGGTGCCTGCGAGATCGAGCTCTTCGGTTTGCGCCGCGAGTTCCACGGCCGCGGGTTCGGCAAACATCTGCTCTCACGTGCGGTGGAGATCGCCTTCACCGTCGGCGCGACGCGCGTCTGGCTGCATACGTGCACGCTCGACGACCCGAAGGCGTTGCCGAACTACCTGGCGCGCGGATTCACGCAGTACCGGACGGAGATGTACATGGCGGAGACTTAGACGCACTGTGGCTCAAGAGAACCCCAGCATGAACGATCGACTTGGTGGTGCCCACGGCGAGCGCGACCTCGCGCGGCTGCTGCGCGACTTGCGACCGCGGCTGCACGACGGCGCGTTCGTGTTCGCCCGATGGCACGAGAGCGCTACGCCACCGGAGAGCGCCATCGGCTGGTTCCGCGAGTTGGAGGGTCCTTCCATCGTGCTCCCACTGGCCGACGCGCGGGCCCGCGGACTGGCCTTCGAGGGCGAGATGGCTTGGATCACACTCGAGGTCCACTCGGCGCTCGACGCGGTCGGTCTCACGGCAGCGGTGGCGAGCGCCCTCGCCGCGAAAGGGATCGCGTGCAACGTGGTCGCCGCGCTGCGGCACGACCATCTGTTCGTGCCGGTCGAGCGCGGGGCCGAGGCGCTTCGTGCACTCCGACAGTTGGCCGCCGATCAGACTCGGGTGGCCGACGACATTCATTAGGGCTACTTTGGGTGGTCGCGCCATTCCCTGACCGCCCAATCCCATGTCGGGCGGCCGTTTCCGGTCCGGAATGAAGGATCCGCTCTCTTCGCTCATTAACGCCCTCGCCGACCGCTACCGCGTCGAGCGCGAGCTCGGCGCGGGCGGCATGGCCACGGTGTATCTCGCGCACGACCTCAAGCACGACCGCGACGTCGCGATCAAGCTGCTGCACCCCGACCTAGGCGCGGCGCTCGGCGGCGAGCGGTTCCTGAGCGAGATCCGCACCACCGCACGCCTGCAGCATCCGCACATCCTCCCGCTGCTCGACAGCGGCGAAGCCGACGGCCTGCTGTACTACGTCATGCCTCTGGTCACCGGCGAGACACTCCGCGCCCGACTGGAACGCGAGCGCCAGCTACCGATCAACGACGCCGTCCGCATCGCGCGCGAAGTCGCCAGTGCGCTCGACTACGCGCACCGCCAGAACGTGATCCATCGCGACATCAAGCCGGAGAACATCCTGCTGCACGATGGCAGTGCGCTGGTGGCCGACTTCGGCATCGCCCTCGCCGTGCAGACCGCCGGCGGACAGCGGATGACGCAGACGGGACTCTCGCTCGGCACGCCGAGCTACATGAGCCCCGAACAAGCCATGGGCGAGCGCACCATCGACGCGCGCAGCGACATCTATGCACTTGGCGCCGTCACGTACGAGATGCTCGTGGGCGACCCGCCATTCACGGGGCCGACGGTGCAGGCGATCGTCGCGAAGGTGCTCACCGAGCGGCCGGCGAGTCCGAGCGCGGTGCGCGACACGATCCCGCGGCACATCGAGGCCACGGTGCTGCACGCGCTGGCCAAGTTGCCGGCCGATCGCTTCGGCAGCGCTGCCGAGTTCGCCCACGCGTTGCAGCACGCGGAGGACACGGCGTCGCTGACGGCCGCGCATCCGTCTGCCGCACGTGACACGGCGAGTGCGCGCGCGTCGCGCGCCATCCCGTGGGGCGTGGCGGCACTCGCGGTGGGCGCGGCCACGTGGTTGTGGCTGTCTCGCCCTGCGCTGACCGACACCGTGGAGCCGCCCCTCTTGGCCGAAGCGCGCGGGGTGACCTTCGCGACGAGCGCTTCGCTGGCGGGCTCGCGGATGTTCGCGCTATCGCGAGACGGATCGACCATGGTGTGGCGGGGCGCAGACGAGAAGAATGTCACACAACTCTTCGTCTCGACGCTCGGAGGTGGTGAGGCGCGCGCCATTCCGGGCACCGAGGGCGTGTTCACGTTCTTCCTGTCACCTGACGCGAAGTCGGTCGTGTTCCTCGGCGGCGGATCGTATCAGATCACGTCTGTCAGCGGCGGACGGTCGCGACACCTCATGGACCAGTTCACTGGTCTCACGGGGATGACCTGGACGGCAGACGGATGGATCGTGATCACACGTGCGGGAGCGGTGTCGCGCGTTCGGGCGAGCGGCGGCGAACCGGAAGTCCTCCGCGCGAGCGTCGACTCTCTCGCGAGGTACACCAATCCCGTGGAGATCGACGCATCCGGCACGCTGCTGGTTGGGCGCACGCGCAACGACTCCACGGAACTCGTGGCGATGTCGGGCGACGATGGAACGATCGCTCCGCTCGGCATCGCCGCGGCGCGAGGCGCGTACGCGCGCGGTGTGCTGGTGTATGTCGGACCCGATGGCATTCTGCAGGGCATACCCTTCGACCCCAAGGCGCTCCGCACGACCGGCGAGGCCATGCCGGTGGGGGAGACGCCGATCGGTTCGACCGATGCGCGATATTCCCTGTCGGCAACGGGGCTGCTCGCCTTCTCCACGGAGGCCGCCGTACTGGGGGACCTCGTGTTGCTGGATCGGACGGGGCGCGGACGCGTGTTGGGCGAGCGTCGCGCCTATCTGTTTCCGCGCTTCGCGCCGACCGGATCACGCATTGTCGTGGGTCAGCTCAGCTCAGCGGAGAACTCGCGCGAAGGTGACCTGTGGAGCATCGATCGTGCGACCGGCGTGGCGTTACGCGTGACGACCGACGGCATGAGCACGCGTCCCGCGTGGACGCCGGATGGTCGTTCGCTCGTGTTCTCCCAACGCAACGACAAGGGATTGCAGGTCGCGGCGCGTGTGGCCGCCGACGGCTCGACGCCTCCTGCCCGGCTCTTCGAACGGGCGGGGGGAGTCTACGAGCTCGGGCTCACGGCGGACGGCCGCACGTTGGTCTGGCGCCAAGACACTCCGGGCACAGGCACCGGACGCGACATCTTTGCCGCGCCCGTGGACACGCCGTCGGCCGCGCGCCCCGTGCTCGCGACCCGATTCAACGAACGTGGAATTTCCGTCGGGCCGGTAGGCGACTGGCTGTCCTACGTGTCCAACGAGTCAGGTCGCAGCGAGGTGTACATCCGGCGCCTGGCGCCGGACTCGCCACGGTGGCCGGTGTCGCGCACCGGCGGTGTGGAACCCCGGTGGACGCGCTCAGGCGAAGTGTTCTTCCGCAACGGCGATTCGGTGTTCGTCTCGCGCGTCACGCTCGGCGCGACGCCCGCCGAGGCCCCGCGCATCGGCGAGCCCGTACTGCTCTTCGTCGGGGAATACCAGGGGTTGGGCCACGAGTCCACGTGGGACGCGTCGCCCGACGGGCGGTCGTTCCTGATGGTGCGACCGGTCGCAGGGTCGCAACCCACGTTGATGCTCTATTCGAACTGGATCGAGCGGTGGAAGCGTGACGCGGCGGCGCGGGCGAAGTGAGACGCGATGCGGGCGGCAGCGCGGCCCTCGCCGACCGCTACGGGTCGAGCGCACTGGTTCGCGGATCTCTTGGCGAAGGCACGGCAATGATGCTATTGGTTAGCCATGCTTGACGAGGTCCTCGAACGCCTCCGCGCCGCGACCGCGGGCGAGTACGAGATCGTCCGCGAACTCGGCCGCGGAGGGTTCGCGACCGTCTACCTCGCGCGCGACGTCTCGCTGGAGCGCGATGTCGCCATCAAGGTGCTCTCGCCGCAGACGCGGCCGGACGATCCTGAGAGCGCGGCCGAGGTGGAGCGCTTCCGGCGCGAAGCACGCACCGTCGCCAAGCTGAACCATCCACACGTCATCCCGGTCTACGCGGTGCGGGCCACCGAGGGCCTGCAGTACTTCGTCATGAAGTTCATTCGCGGGCGTTCGCTGGAGGGTGTCCTCGCCTCCAACGGGCGATTGTCGTTCTCGCTCGTGCAGACGATCCTGCAGCAGGCCGGGAGCGCCCTCGCGTACGCGCACAAGAACGGCGTGGTGCATCGCGATATCAAGCCCGCGAACATCATGCTCGACGAAGAGGGCTGGGCGGTCGTGGCGGACTTCGGTATCGCCAAGGTAGCGCGTGCGGAGAAGCTCACCGGCACCGGACTCATCGTCGGCACGGCCGCGTACATGAGCCCCGAGCAGTGGGCGGGTCACGACGTCACCGGCCTCTCCGATGAGTACTCGCTGGGCTGCGTCGCCTACGAACTCATCACCGGCGTCCCACCCTACGCCGGCGACACCATCACGGCGCTGCTCTGGGCGCACCTCAACGAGGTGCCCGTCCCCATCACCGAACAGCGCCCCGACTGCCCCGAGGCGCTCGAACGGATCGTGATGCGCATGCTCGAGAAGGAGCCGAGTGCGCGCTATCCGTCCTTGGAAGAGGCGGTACACGCGATCGGGGCGCTCGCTGTGACACAAGCGCCCGAAGAGACACGCACTCAGCTCATGTCTCTCGCCACCGTCACCGGCTCGGCGATCACGGTGCGCACGGACGGCTCAGGCGAACGGGTGATCGACAGCGGCCCGAACAAACCGATCACACCCTCCGGCAAAGTCGCGAAGCTGGCGGTCTCACCGTCCACCGCGAATGTCGCCGTGGGCGCGACACTACGGCTCACGGCGACACCGCTCAACGATACCGGCCGACAACTCGCCCGACGCGCGACCGCCTGGCACTCGATGGACGCCGCCGTCGCCACGGTCGACGCGGATGGCGTGATCACCGCGCGAGGTCGCGGCGCGACCGAGATCGTCGCGACCTGCGAAGGCGTGGAGATCCGAGTGCCCGTGACGGTGACGGCGAGTGGGAGGATCGCAGCGACTGCGGTCACCACTCCGCGGAATCGGCTCGGCCCCGCCCTCGCCGGCGCGGCACTCGTGGTCGCGGTGGCGTCGGGCGTGATGTGGCAGCAAGGCGTGTTCCGAAATGTCCGCAATGCGGTTTCCGAGGACTCCACGCTGGTCCCTGCAGGCAACGGAACGCCGGCGGGCGACACTGGCGCGAACGCGACTGACCCGACCGGAAGGCCTCCCGGCGGACAACCGAACGCGGCGGGCACGCCGGCGTCGGAGACTGCACAGAAGCGAGAGACGCAAGGCCAGCTGCCACTCGCTGGCGCGCCAACCGCGAACGCCGCGACCACGAGTCAGAAGTCGAACGCGCCGGGTGGCGTTCCGGGCGCGTCCACAGTGGTGCCGGCAGGTGGAACAGCGGCGAACCCGGCGGGCAACGCGACCACGACCGGCTCACCGAACACGCCAGCGGGCACACCCGGAAACGCGCCGGCGAACGCCTCGCCCACCGTGCCGAATGCCACGCCGGGCAGCTCGCCGAGTGGCACGCCGAGTGGCGCGCCGAGTGGCGTGTCGGCCAACGCCGCAGCAGCGGGAGGCGAGACGCGGGCGAATCCAGACGTCGCGGGTGCGCTCGAAGGCGCGGTCGCGAATCCGGTCGCCGAAATCAGCGCTGGAGCGACGGAGACCTGTGCCTCGCTCGCGTCGGGGGACCGTGTGTGGTGCTGGGGCGGGAGTGCACCCGCTGGCAGTGTGCTCGCTTCGGTGTACTTCGAGAAACTCGCAGTGGGAGGCGGGCATACCTGTGGGCTCACCGCGGAGGGCGCCGCGTTCTGCTGGGGCGACAACTCGCAGGGACAACTCGGCGACGATACGCGAAGTGCTCGGAGCGCGCCGACGCCGGTGAAGACGGCTACCGCCTTCAGCGACATCAGTGTCGGCGCAGCGCACACCTGTGCACTCGCAAAAGACGGCAGCGCGTGGTGCTGGGGCAGCAACAAGGCCGGACAGCTGGGAGACAACTCGCTGAACAACCGGCCACGCCCGGTGCTCGTGCGCGGACAGGAGAAGTTCCAGTCGTTGAGTGCGGGTGGTTCACATACCTGCGGCGTGCGCGCGAACAAGCTGTATTGCTGGGGCGATGGGTTCTCCGGGCAGATCGGCAACGCCATCCAGGACAACCAGCGCGAGCCGTACCCGGTGAAGACGGCGGCGGCATTCCGCTCCGTGGTAACAGGCGAGCTGCACACCTGTGGCCTCACCATAAGCGGTCGTGCCTGGTGCTGGGGCGACAATCGTCGAGGCCAGCTGGGCAATGACACTCACGACAACCGCGACGTGCCCGACTCGGTGGCGACAGAACTCATCTTCACGCAGTTGAGTGCTGGCGCGAGCCACACGTGCGGCATCACCAGTACCCGTGCCCTTGCCTGTTGGGGCGACAACGGAGCGGGACAGCTCGGCAACGGATCGCGTCAGCGCAGCGAGATCCCGGTGGTGATCATGCGCGTGACACAGTGGAAGAAGGTCAGTGTCGGCGCGGCGCACACCTGCGCGATCACGCGCAGCGATGCGGTCTACTGCTGGGGCGCCAACTCGCGCGGGCAGTTGGGCGCTGGCGCCGCAGGCGGGAACCTGCTGGTACCGACACCCATCAAGGTGACGCCGCGGAGTTAGCGGCCGATGAGGGCGACGGGGACACCGATGGTGACCATGATGTCGCGCTGCATTCTTCGCTGGTAGTACGCCTGGGGTCCGTCGATGTCGGTTCGGTAGAAGTGCGCCTCCGCACCGAGCCGGAAGCCCCAACTGGGCGAGACCCGTGCGCGGACGCCGAAGCCGACCAGTCCCGAGTAGTCGGATCGATCGCCCAGTCCGGGCACATCGAACGCCGGACCGCCCCGACGAGTGAGGCCCCCACCGACCGAGAAGTAGAGGTTGGTGCGACGCGGCTGGAAGAGGAGTCGGGCGTTCGCCATGACGAGGTGACCCTCCGTCGCCGGTTCGAAGTTGACGAAGCTCGTGTCCTTCACCACCACGCCGCTGAGGACGTACACGCCTGAGGCCTCAACCGCCCACACGTTGTTGAATCGCCAGGTGAGACTGGTACCGAGGCCAGGGCCGGCCTCCTGTCGCTCGAGCATCGACTCGTTGAGGAATCGCGTCTCGTTGGTGGCGTAGTACGAGGCGAAGTACGGCATGACCTCGAGCTTGACCTGCGCCGAGAGGCGCCCCGGGGCGAAGAGGCCGACGCACAGCACAGCGACCACGACGCGAGAGCGGTGCGACGAGTCACGAATGGAGGTCAGCGCCATGAGCAGAGGTATCCGTGTGAGAGTCGATCAATAGACGACGAATCGGACCGGGATGATGCGGGTCTGCAGGGTCGCACCAGCACCGGTCCGTACGGTGACCGTTGTGTTGTATTCGCCCGCCGCACGCCCCGCGGGATTCGCGGTCAGACGCAGCGTGGCCGGTGTTGTGGTACCGCCGACGAATGCGGCGGTGAGCCACGTCGCTCCGGCCCCGATCGTCGCTGTGAGCCCCGTCAGCTCCCCGGCGCCGGAATTCGAAACGGCCACGTCCTGCGCGACACTCGTACCCCCGACGGCGGCGAACAGCGATGCGTTGGCGAGTGAGGTGACGAGGCCGCGCTCGACGATCAACGAGTAGGGAACGTAGTAGCCCTTGACGGTCCCGCTGAAACAGTCGCCGACGATCGTGCAGTCCGCGATCACCCGCACGCTGTCTGACACCACGGTATCCCGTGAGAAGGACGCGAGATTCGCGCTGAAGATGACGTTCGCGTTATTACCGCTCGGTTGGAACGTCACGGTCAACCACGAGGGCAGCGCGGGACCGGCGAGATCACGTCGGTAGTTCGTCAGGCCGGGGTTCGCGACGTTCTGGTTGAGCGCGACCACCGTGTCGGCGACGTTCGCTCCGCCGACCCGGCCCTTGAGCATCACGTTGCGTGCGTTGGTGACGAGTGCGGGTTCGATATTGAAGAACACATCCACCGGGAAATCGCGTGTCGGCATCCCGTTCCCCTGCACGCGTATGACGGCGCTGGCGGAGAACGGACGCACCTGTGAGATGATCGAGAGTGTGGTCGGCAGAGTCGTGGAACTGAGCACGAGATCCGCATTCGTAAGCCAAGGGACGCAGGTAGTCTCGTCGAACGGGTCGGTGCACTCTGCAAATCCCGTGGTGCTGACCACCGTCGCCGTCACACCGGAGATGGTCCCACGTCCGCCGTTGTCGATGGTCAAGATCGGTGTCGGTGTGATGATCTGGACGGTGTTGTTGCCCGCATCGCCCATCATCACGACGCGCAGTGCACCCTCCGCGACCGCCGAACGACCGACGTTCGCCACGACGACGAACTGCCGAGAGGCCACGCCCGGAGTGGTCGAGCTGACCGTGACCGTGCGCGCGCAGGTGCCGAGCGCGAGACCAGTGGCGTTCACTTGCACCGACATGAGCGACAACGGTGCGGCCGTGCCACCCATGTCGAACGTCGGCGTGACGAGCCAGTTCACGCTTCCGCATTGTGTCGGTCCGCCCGGGATCGACACGTTGGATGAGGACAGCCCGCTGACGGACCCGCTGCCGATGTTCGCCACCGTGACGAACTGGATCGCGGACGTCGTGTTGACCTGGACGTTGATCAGGACGGTATCGGTGCCGAGCGCGATCGTCGGCGGCGGCAGCACGAGGACGCTCGGCAACGCGGTCGTGACCGCCGCACCGTTCACCGTGGCACCGATCTGCCGCGCCGTGCCGGCGACGGTGGCGGTGAATGTCGCGGTGTACGTGCCGTTCCCGTTGTCGGTGGTCGCGGAGATGGTACCATCGCTCGTGCCACTGCCCTTCGTGAACAGCACGGTCGCGCCACCGGTGGTGACGACGTTCCCCGCGAGGTCGCGCGCATTGAGGGTCAGCGTGATGCTTGCGCCGTTCGCGACGGTCGCTGCACTCACGCCGACGATTGATGCCGAGGACGCTGCCCCCGGTGTGACGGTGATCGTCGGGGCTGGACTGGTCAACGCGGCACCGGCGATCGTCGCGCCGATGGCGCGGGGAGTGCCCGAAACGGTGCCGGTGAACGTCGCTGAATAGGTCCCGTTGTTGTTGTTGGTCACGCTGGAGATGGTACCGTCGCTCGTGCCGACCCCCTTGGTGAAGAGCACCGTACCGGCACTCGTAGTGCGCGCATTCCCGGCCGCATCGCGCGTGATGAGCGTGAGCGTCGATGTTGCACCCGACGCGATGGACGCAGTGCCGATCACCACCGTCGACTGCGCCAGCGACACCGCGCCGGCCGTCACCGTGATGGTCGGCGAGACGCTCGTCACCGCGTTCCCGCCGACCGTTGCGCTGATCGAGCGCGCAGTCCCCGCCGTGGTCGCCGTGAACGTGGCAGTGTAGGTCCCGTTATTGTTGTCGGTGACGGCGGAGATCGTGCCGTCGCTCGTGCCGACTCCCTTGGTGAAGAGGACGGTCTCGCCGCCCACCGTCCGCGCGTTGCCAGCCGCGTCCCGCGTGGTCAGCGTCAGTGTGGTGTTCGCGCCGGAAACCACTGAACCCGCTCCGACCGTCAAGGTTGACTGCGCGAGAGACGTGGCCCCCGGAGCGACTGTGATCGTCGGCGCCGCACTCGTGACCGGCGCTCCGCCGATCGTCGCGCCGATCGGTCGTGCGGTCCCGGCCGTGGTCGCCGTGAACGTCGCCGTGTACGTCCCGTTGTTGTTGTCGGTCACCGCGCCGATCGTGCCGTCACTGGTGCCGCTGCCCTTGGTGAACACGACCACGAGGCCGCCGCTTGCCAACGGGTTTCCGCCCGCATCCCGCGCCGTCAGCGTGAGTGTCGTCTGCATCCCCGCCGCGAGCGAAGACGTTCCGACCGTCACCAACGACTGCGCGAACGACACGCTCCCCGGCTGCACCGTGATTGTCGGGAGCGCCGTCGTGATCGCCACGCCCCCGACGGTCGCCGAGATCGTGCGCGCGGTGCCGACCGTCGTCGCCGTGAACGTCGCCGAATACGTGCCGTTGTTGTTGTCCGTGACCGGGGAGATCGTCCCGTCACTCGTGCCGCTACCCTTGGTGAACACGACCGCTGCGCCACCGCTGGTGAGCTGGTTGCCAGCGGCGTCGCGCGCGGTGAGCGTCAGCGTCGTCGTGTTGCCCACACTGACGGTGGCTGCGCCAACCGTCAGCGTGGAGTTCACGGAGGCGGGGCCAGGCGTCACCGTGATGCTCGGCGATACACTCGTCAGCGGAGTGCCACCGATGGTCGCACTGATGGAGCGCGCCGTACCTGCCGTGGTCGCCGTGAAGGATGCGATGTACGTCCCGTTGTTGTTGTCGGTGACCGCGGAGAAGGTCCCGTCGCTGCTGCCCGTTCCCTTGACGAAGGTCACAGTGAGCCCACCAACAGTGATCGGTCCGCCCGCGGCAGTGCGAGCCGTCATGGTGACCGTCGTGCTCGCGCCCGACGCGAGTTGGGCGCTCCCGACCGACACCAGCGATTGCGCCGTTGACGCGGTCGCCGCCGTCACCGTGATGCTCGGCGCCGCACTCGTCACCGCTGCCCCACCGATCGTCGCGCCGATCGACCGAGCCGTCCCGGCGGTGGTCGCCGTGAACGTAGCCGTATACGTCCCGTTGTTGTTGTCGGTCACTGCGCCTATCGTGCCGTCGCTGCTGCCGCTGCCCTTGGTGAAGACGACCGTCAGACCACCGCTCGGCAGGGGGTTTCCACCCGCATCCCGCGCTGTCAGCGTGAGCGTCGTCTGCTCACCCGCCACCAGCGCCGACGATCCGACTGTCACCAGCGACTGCGAGAGCGACACGCTTCCCTGCTGCACTGTGATGGTCGGGGGTGCCGTCGTGATCGCCACGCCGCCGACGGTCGCCGAGATCGTGCGTGCGGTGCCGATGGTCGTCGCCGTGAAGGTCGCGGTGTAGGTGCCGTTGTTGTTGTCGGTGACAGCGGAGATGGTGCCGTCACTCGTGCCGCTCCCCTTGGTGAACACGACCGCCGCCCCACCACTGGTGAGCGTGTTGCCGGCGGCGTCTCGTGCAGAGAGCGTCAGTATCGTCGCGTTGCCCACATTGAGGGTGGCCGCGCCGACCGTCAGCGTGGAGTTGGCGGACGCCGGGCCAGGCGTCACCGTGATGGTCGGCGCCACACTCGTGAGCGGCGCGCCCCCGATGGTCGCGCTGATCGTGCGTGCGGTGCCCGCCGTCGTGCCCGTGAAGGTGGCCGCGTAAGTGCCGTTGCCGTTGTCGGTGACACTCGAGAGGTTGCCGTCGCTGGTACCCGGGCCCTTGGTGAACACCACCGTGAGTCCCGTCGTCG
>JBJXGK010000136.1:0-30577 GCA_046153705.1 Gemmatimonadaceae bacterium | reverse complement strand
ATGTGTGTCGGCTGCCAGCCGCGTCGTATCGCCGCGCAGACTGGCCGCCCACATGCGCGACGCCACCGGGAGGTCGAGTTCCTGCGAGTGAGCCACGTGGAAGGCATCGTGGCAGTGGAAGAGCCAGCGCCCGGCTCGCGACGGACTCCACGTGATCGACATCGTCTCCGAGATTCCCAACAGCTCGGTGACGGCCAGTCGCTGTTCCGAGGCGGTGTACGCGGTATCACCCGTTCGCGGTCCGCGCGCATCCACGCGGAAATACGCGCCGTGCAAGTGCATCGGGTGCACACTCCCCGCGAAGTTGATCACACGCCAGTGCACGGAGTCGCCCACGGCGAGCTTCAACCGCTCGGTGTGCGGCCACATCTTGCCGTTCATGGCCAGCAGGAAGACGGAATCGCCACCGATCGGAGGTGCACCGCTCCAAGCGGTGATCGCGAATATCCGGTCCGGTGGCGCACCTGCCGAGTCGACGGCGATGACGCCAGTGAGCTGCCCGCCCCTTCCCCCGCTCCAGCGTTGGGCACCGCGTCGTGTGCTCCCGAAGTACCCGTAGAGTCCCGGTCGTTCAGCGCGGAATCGTGCACGTCCGGTGTCGCCAGGTGCGACGACGAGCGTGTCGGACAGCCGCGGGTCGAGCAGGCCGGACACGAACAGCGTATCGCGGAGTCGATTCACCAGCGTGAGCGACACCGTATCGCCGACCGCAACACGGAGCAGCGGTCCCGGCACACTCGGCGCCTTGCCGACCTCGGCGAAAGCGCCCACTTCGAACGACGGACCGTCATCGGCTGAGGGATGCCACAGCGCCTGACGTGCTTCGAGTGCGACGTCGAGTCGCCGGCCGACATGTGCGCCGGCGCTGGTGCGCAGGTCGTTCGGCTGTGCCACGGGGGTGAGCGTATCGGTCGGAGCGGAGCCCCCACACGCCAGGCTCGCAGCGACAACGGCAGAGGCGACGCCCGTGAAGCACACGAATCGGCGCGAGAGTCGCTCAAAGCGGAGACTTACGGTGTCGCGCGGCAGCGAGCGCTCTGGTCAGGTGGGAAGCCAGAAGATGGCGCTGCGCCGCCTAGGAGACAATCGCGGGCGCACCGAGCGGCCACGACCCAGAGCCGACGCGCGAAAGCCCCCGCGACCCAATGGGTCGCAGGGGCTTCGCCGAACAACGATAGCTGGGGCGGGACTCGAACCCGCGACCCCGGCATTATGAGTGCCGTGCTCTAACCAGCTGAGCTACCCAGCCAGATCCGGCCGAACCCCCGGCCAGCAGCCAAAGATAAATCCCCCCGCCCCTCTCACCAACCCCGCCCCCCATCCACCATCGCCCTTGCCACCATCCCCCATCCCCGCTCCACCATCAAGAAAGACAGGGCGCCCCCAAAGGGGGCGCCCTGTCTTTCTCATCAATAGCGGGGGCGGGATTTGAACCCGCGACCTTCGGGTTATGAGCCCGACGAGCTACCAGGCTGCTCCACCCCGCGGTAGTCCTCATAACCTAGTCGCCCGACGCCGAAAATCAAGGACTGCGGGAACGGCGCTGTGAGCCGGCAGTGATGAGCTATAAGCAACAGCGATGCGTGAAATCCAAGCGCAACCCCACTTATAGCTCACAACTCAAGACTGCCCACGCCGTTGCAGTTACTTCTCCAAGAACCGGTACAGTATCTCCTTGTCGCCCTTGACCATCCCGAACTCCTCCCGGGCCAACTTCTCCTGCATCACCGGATCAGTCTCCACCGACTTCTTATAGACCTTCAGCCGCTCCACCTCAGCAGCCAGCGAATCCACGATGTGCCGCTCCCGCTTGAGCAGGTTGCCCTGACGGATCAAGTCGGTGGTGCCGTACTCGCCACCCTGCACCGCAAACACGATCACGGCCAGCGCGGAACTCGCGAGCACCACACGCCCGATGATCTGCTTGTTGGTCAGCGGCCCCCCGGGGGCGCGACGCGCAGCGGCAGTGCCGCGTCCTGCTGCTTGTCCCCCGCTGCGCTTCGATGCCATCGCCTGCCTCGTCTGCTGAGTCGCGCTGTTATCCGTTGATGCCGTAGATCGACCCGCCCGGGAACTCGGCGTTCTCACCCAGCTCCGCCTCGATCCGCAGCAGCTGGTTGTACTTCGCCACACGATCCGTGCGGCTCGCCGAGCCCGTCTTGATCTGCCCCGCATTCGTCGCCACCGCGAGATCCGCGATGAACGTGTCTTCCGTCTCACCCGAGCGGTGCGAGATGATCGAGCGGTAGCCGTTGCGGCCGGCCATCTCGATGGTCTCCAACGTCTCGGTCAACGTGCCGATCTGGTTGACCTTCACCAGGATCGCGTTCGCCACATCCTCCTCGATGCCGCGCGCCAGGAACTCGGTGTTGGTGACGAACAGGTCGTCACCCACCAGCTGCACCCGATCACCGATCTTGTCGGTCATCAGGCTCCAGCCTTCCCAGTCGCTCTCCGCCAACCCGTCCTCGATGGAGACGATCGGGTACTTGTTGAGCCACTTGGCGTACATCTCCACCATCTCGGCCGCGCTCTTGGTGCCGGCGCCGCTCTTCTTGAACGTGTACTTGCCCTTGGTGAACAACTCGCTCGCCGCACAGTCCAGCGCGAGCGCGATCTGTGTGCCCGGCTCGTACCCTGCGGCCTCGATCGCCTCCATCACGACCGTGAGGGCCTCCTCGTCACTCTTGAGGTCGGGCGCGAAGCCGCCCTCGTCGCCCACGCCGGTGGAGAGCTTGCGCTTCACCAGCACCTTCTTGAGCGAGTGGAACACCTCGGTGCCCATGCGCAGCGCCTCGCTGAAGCTCTCGGCGCCCACGGGGACGATCATGTATTCCTGGAAGTCGACGGTGTTCGTCGCGTGCGCGCCACCGTTGAGGATGTTCATGAGCGGCACGGGCAACGTGCGGGCCATCGGGCCGCCGAGGTACTTGTGCAGCGGCAGGTCGACGCTGGCCGATGCGGCGCGGGCGGCGGCCATGGAGACGGCGAGCATCGCGTTGGCGCCGAGCTTGGCCTTGGTCTTGGTCCCGTCGAGCGCGATCATCGTGCGGTCGATCGTGATCTGCTCGGTGATGTCGAGGCCGATGAGCTCGGGCTCGATCAGCTTGGCGACGTTCTGCACGGCCTTGCGCACGCCCTTGCCGAGGTAGCGCTTGGCATCGCCGTCGCGGAGTTCGTTGGCTTCGTGTTCGCCGGTGGAGGCACCGCTCGGGACCGCAGCGCGGCCGTAGGTGCCGTCCTCGAGGACGACGTCGGCTTCGACGGTGGGATTGCCGCGCGAGTCGAGGATCTCACGGGCCTGGATGCCGATGATGACAGACATGTTCGGTGTCGGGATTGGGTGGGAACAGCTCCGGAAATCTAGTCGGCTCGCCCAGCGCCGTAGGGCGGCGAGGTGATGCCGTACTCCTTCTGTAAGCACGCGGCCATGGCCTCGTACGTGCGCCGGGCCAGCTCGTCGCGCTGGTCATAGGTCATGCCGGCGGTCTCGATGGCCGGGAGATAGTGCAGATGGATCTCGCCCGGGTACACCTTGAACTCGCCCTTCCGCTGCACGTCCAGCGCGCCGTACACGATCACGGGCACGATCGGCGCCTGTGCCTGGATGGCGAGCACGAACGGCCCCTTCTTGAAGGGTCGCAGCGGATACGCGGTGCCGCGGGTGCCCTCGGGGTACACCGCCACCGACGCGCCGCGTGTGATGCGCTCTGTGGCCTGAGCGTACGAAGCGAACGCGGCCTTGCGATTCGCCCGCTCCACGGGGATCATGCCCACCTGCGCCATCGCCGGGCCCATGATGGGCACTTTGAACAACTCCGCCTTGGCGACGAACTTGGGCCACGGCAGCTTCGCGGCGAGTGCGAACACATCGAAGTTGCCGAGGTGGTTGGCGACGAAGATGTGTTGCGCGCCGCGTTTGTGTTCCGTGTTGTGCTCGATCACTCGCACGCCCGCGGTCCACAGATGCGTGATGCCCCACCAGCGCGGGCACCAGTCGTAGGGCGAGCCGGGCTTGTCCTTCACGCGGAACAACGCCGAGAGCAGCACGATGCTGCCGAACAGCGGCGTCATCGTCACGAGGTTGAGCGCGACGAGGCACGCGCGCAGGGTCGCGTACACGCTCAGCGCTCTGGTGCGGCGAAGTGATCGAAGGCGCGAGAAGCACCCGGCATGGCGACGCGGTGGCCGGCCTGCTCGGCGACCACATCAGCTCCATCGTGTCTCGCCTCGACGCGCCCCACGGCGGTGAGTGAGAGTCCGTCGTTGGCCGCGGCGAACGCGGCCGTGAACTTGGCGACGTCGCTCACCGGTGCAGCGACGAGCAGCTCGTACTCCTCACCACTCGAGAGCGCCTGCGCGATGTTCACGCCGGCCACCCGCGGAATCGCATCGAGCATGAGCACACAGCGCACCGCGCTGGCGGCGGCGAGATGCCCGACGTCGCCGCCGAGTCCGTCGGAGAGATCGATGGCGGCATGCGCACCGTGCGCCGCGAGCCAACGTCCGGCATCGATGCGCGCATCGGGCCGCGCAAACCGTGCGCGATCGGCAGCCGTGGGCGTGCCACCACTCATCCACGCGGCGAGCGCAGCACCAGGGCCACCGAGTGCGCCAGTGACGAACAAGGTGTCGCCCGCACGGGCACCGCTGCGCGCGAGAGGCGCGCGCGTGTGACCGAGCACGGTGATGGTGAGCGCCAGGCGATCGCCGTCGCTCACGTCACCCCCGACGATAGGCGCCGTGTGCTTCGACACCGCTTCGCCGATGCCGGCGGCCAACGCAGGCAACTCGGCGCGCCAATCACGCGGTACAGTGAGAGCGAGCAGCACGCCCAACGGCGCTGCGCCCATCGCCGCGAGGTCGGACAGCGCGGCCATGGTCGCGCGCCAGCCGATCTCCTCGCTGCTCAGCCACTCGCGACGGAAGTGCACGGATTCCACGCTGGAGTCGGTGCTCACCACCAGCCGATCACCTGGCGGCACGTCGAGCAACGCCGCATCGTCGCCGATGCCGATCGCCGCACTGCCCCACTTGAGGAGCAGGGCGCGCACAGCGTCGAACTCGGCGCCGGGGCCCAAGGTGATGTGTCGGCTCATCGCTGCCGACCGGTGGCCGGGAGTTCGGTGATCACCGGCGCGTCGGGAACGCGATCGTCGAGCGACCACACATCGCGCAGCGCGTCGATGACGTCCTGCAACGACGACCCTCGTACCGAGCCCAGTTCGGCGGCGCGTTCACCGGCGCGGCCGTGGATCCACGCGCCACTGGTGCCGGCGGCGAAGGGATCGAGTGTCTGGCCGAGCAAGGTCGCGATGATGCCGGCGAGCACATCACCGCTGCCCGCCGTGCCGAGCGTCGGTGCACCTGAAGCGGAAATGGCCACACGACCGTCGGGCGCGGAGATGATCGTGGGCGGACCCTTGAGCACCACCGTCGCGCCGAGTGTCTTGGCCAACTCGGCGCCCACTTCGAAGCGGCGTTCGAGCACCACCTGTGGGTCGAGACGCAGCAATCGCGCGGCCTCGATCGGATGCGGCGTGACGATCGCCGGGCGCGAACCGAGCAGTGTGCCGAGCGAACGCGGTTCACCTTCGAACACATTGAGCGCGTCGGCGTCGAGCAGCACGGGGCCGCGGAACGCCACGAGCAGGCGCTCGACGAGAGCACGCGTCATCGCCGTGCGGCCGAGTCCGGGACCGAGCAACAGCACATGCGCCCAGTCCAACACGCGCTCTTGGTCGTCACCGGTGACCGGCCAACGCGCGGCCATGGTCTCGGGCAGTGCGGCCTGCACCACCGGCACGTTCTGTGGGTTCACCAGCAACTCCACCATGCCGATGCCGCTGCGCATCGCACCACGCGCAGCGAGCATGGGTGCACCGGCCATGCCGTCGCCGCCACCGATGATCGCCAGCCGGCGACGCACACCCTTGTGCGCGTCGCTCGGGATGGGCGGGATGGCCTTCCGCACCCAAGGCGCGTCGATCAGGATCGGCGTCGTGTCGTCGGCCGGTGACGCGGCGAGACCGATGTCGAGCACGGCGATCGCACCGGACTCGTCGCGGCGTTGGAGCAGACCGCGCTTGAGCGTGCCGTAGGTGAACGTGAACTGCGCCTTCACCACGGCGCCGCCTGCGCCCGTCGTGGCGTCCATGCCGCTGGGCACGTCGAGCGCCACCACGCTGACCCCGCGCGCCGCGAGCGCGTTGACGCGTGTGATGGCCGCGGCCGCATCACCACTCGCCTCGCCGCTGGTGCCGGTGCCGAGGATGCCGTCAACGACGACGCCGGGGAACGAGGTGTCGGGCAGCGCGGCCATCGAGGTGGCGCGCGCGACCACCGTATGCAGTGCGGGTTGCGCGTCGAGTCTGGCACGTTGTGCGTCCGCGGACTTGGGCTCGCCAAGCGACTCCACGATGACCGGGCAGCCAGCGGCAGCGAGTGCACCCGCGACGACCCATGCATCACCACCGTTGTTGCCGGTGCCGGCGAACACGGAGACGCCGCGCGTGACGGCTTCGGGGAGACGACGGAGGATCTCGCGCGCGGTGCCTTCACCCGCAGCACGCATCAGCGCGAAGGAGTCGGTTCCGGCGGCGATGACCGCTGACTCACGCGCCGCGGCCTGCGCGGCCGTGACTACCCGCACGGGACCGTTCACGCGCTGGGCGTCGCGTTCCACGGATAGTCGCGGTCGAACGCCTCGCGGAAGTCGAACACGCCGATGAAGTCGGTCTTGCTGTCGTTGGGCTGGCTCATGAGCAGGCCCACGTCGACGAGGGTGAAGACGATCTCTCCGATGTCGAGCGATTCCGTCACGCCCCAGTGCTCGAGCACCTCGCGCGCGAGCACGCCGTAACGCTGCAGGGCGAGATCACGGCAACCCTCGGCCAACTCGCGGCCGGTGAGATGCCGCCGCTCGGGCAGACGCTGCTGGCAGAACTCGAGGGCGGCAAGGACCCAGAGGTACGCGCGCTCGTCGTAGCGAGGTTCGCGTAGTCTGATGCGGTCCATGACGCCGTCGCGGAAAGCCAGTTCTGCCATTGAAGGGCGATGTGAGCTGTGAGCTTCGAGTTAGGAGCAACTACCTGCGGGGGCTTCGGGCAGAACTTAGCGCGGCTCGGGCGGTTGCGCTCACAGCTTCTGCCTTCCGCCCTACAAGTACAACGGGAACTCGGCGGCCAAGGCGTGCACCATCTTCTTGACTTGTTTGTTCACCTCGGCGTCATCCGGCGCTGACAGCACGCGATCGATCAGGCTGGCGATGCGCTTCATCTCCGGCTCCTGCATGCCGCGGGTGGTGACGGCGGGGGTGCCGATGCGGATGCCGCTGGTGATGAAGGGGGACTGGGTTTCGCGCGGGACCGTGTTCTTGTTCACCGTGATGCCCGCATGGTCGAGCGCCTTCTCCGCCACCTTGCCCGTGAGCGTGGCGCTCTTGGGGCGGAGGTCGGCGAGCATCAGGTGATTGTCGGTGCCGCCCGAGACGATGTGCAGGCCGTGGTTCATCAGTTCAGCGGCAAGCACGCGGGCGTTGGCGACCACCTGGCGGCAGTAGCCGGCGAAGCCGGGATCGAGGGCCTCCTTGAACGCGACGGCCTTGGCGGCGATCACGTGCTCCAGCGGACCACCCTGCGTGCCGGGGAACATCGCCTTGTCGACCGCTTTGGCATGTTCGGCCTTGCAGAGGATCAGGCCACCGCGCGGACCGCGCAGCGTCTTGTGCGTGGTGGTGGTGACCACATCGGCGTACGGCACGGGGTTGGGATACACACCCGCGGCGGCGAGGCCGGCGAAGTGGGCCATGTCCACGAGGAAGATCGCACCGACTTCCTTCGCGGCATCGACGAACTGCTGGTAGTCGAGCACCCGCGAGTAGGCGCTGTAGCCGGCGATGATGAGCTTCGGGCGTTCCTTGCGTGCCAGTTCGCGCATCGCGGCGTAGTCGATGATGCCCTGATCGTCCACGCCGTAGTGCACGGCGCGGTAGTTGAGCCCGGAGAAGTTCACCGGCGAGCCGTGCGTGAGGTGCCCGCCCTGCGAGAGGTCGAGACCCATCACCGTGTCGCCCGGCTTGAGGAAAGCGAGGAACACCGCGGCATTGGCCGTCGCACCGGAGTGCGGTTGCACGTTGGCGTGGTCGGCGCCGAAGAGCTTCTTCGCGCGGTCGATCGCGATCTGCTCCACTTGATCGACGACCTCACACCCACCGTAGTAGCGCTTGCCCGGCAATCCTTCGGCGTACTTGTTGGTGAGCGAGGAGCCCATGGCCTCGAGCACCGCCGGTGAGACGAAGTTCTCGCTCGCGATGAGCTCGAGTCCCTCCGACTGGCGGCGCGTCTCTGCGGCGATGAGTGCCGCGATCTCCGGATCGGCGCCGAGCAAGGCGGCGCCGGGAAGTCGGCGGTCCCACGTCTGATACCCGGGCTTCACTGCGCCTCCGATCGGTCCAAGTGTGTGCGGTGAGTCAAGCATGCGGTTCGATCTTGTCCACGCGCTTCTGGTGCCGTCCGCCCTCGAACGGCGTTTCCAACCAGGTCTTGAGGATCTTGATGCCGTCCTCTTCGCTCACGAAGCGCGCGGGCAGTACGAGCACGTTCGCATCGTTGTGCTTGCGCGCGAGTTCGGCGATCTCGGGGGTCCACGCCACCGCGGCGCGCACACCCGGGTGCCGATTCGCCGCGTAACTCATGCCCAGCCCTGTGCCGCAGAGCAGCACCCCGCGCGCCGCCTCACCCCGCTCCACCTTCTCGGCGAGCGGGTGCGCGTAGTCGGGATAGTCGGTGGACGCCGGCGAATGGGTGCCGATGTCGTCCACATCATAGCCGAGTTCACGCAGCACCTTGACGAAGTGCTCCTTCAGTTCGAAGCCGGCGTGGTCCGACGCGATCGGGATGCGCTCGCTCATGGTCAGCCCTTGTTCGGCCACTGCGGCCAGGTGCGCACGAGGCCGTGCACGGCCGCGATGCGACGCTCGGCGAGCTTGTCCGCCGCGTCGTAGGTGAACACGCCCTCTTCCTTGGCGATCTGATACACACCGAGGATGGTGTCGAAGATCTCGTCGGCCTTGCGGAACGACCGCTCACGCGTCCACCCGGCGAGTTCGCCGTACACGTTGATCACGCCGCCGGCGTTGGCGACGAAGTCCGGCGCGTACGCGATCCCCCGCTTCTCCAGCGCTTCGCCGTGCTTCTGCGGCTCGAGCAACTGGTTGTTGGCGCCGCCGCAGACGATCTCGACCTTGAGCTTGGGGATGGTGTCGTCGTTGATGATCGCACCGAGCGCGCAGGGCGCGAAGATGTCGGCCTTGGCCGAGTAGATCTCGTCGCCGTCCACCGCCGTCGCACCGAACTCCTTCACCGCGGCCTGTACACGCTCCGGACGGATGTCGGTGACGATGAGTTTGGCGCCCGCAGCATGCAGCTCCCTGGAGAGATACGTGCCGACATTGCCGAGGCCCTGCACCGTGACGGTCTTGCCGGAGAGCGAGGGCGCGCCCCACTTGTGCTTGGCCGAAGCCTCGATGGCGCGGAACACACCGTGCGCCGTCACCGGCGACGGATCGCCGGACTTGTTGGCCAGACCCGCGACGTAGTCGGTCTCCATGTGCACGAAGTCCATGTCGGCGGTGCTGGTGCCGACGTCCTCGGCCGTCACGTAGCGACCGCCGAGCGACTCGACGAAGCGCCCATGCGCACGGAAGATCATCTCGCGGTTGGTGGTGCGGTTGTCACCGATGATGACCGCCTTGCCACCACCGAGGTTCAACCCGGCGACCGCGTTCTTGTAGGTCATGCCGCGTGCAAGCCGCAGCGCGTCGGTGATCGCTTCTTCATCGGAGCCGTAGCTCCAGAAGCGCGTACCGCCGAGCGCAGGACCGAGCGTGGTATCGTGGATCGCGATGATGCCGCGGTAGCCGGCGCCTTCGTCGGAGCAGACGACGAGTTGTTCGTGGCCGAGCTTCGCGATCGTATCGAAGAGCTTCATTGTGGATGGTGGGATGGAAGATGGTAGATGGCGGATTCGTGCGACGACGAGGCGTGGGAAGATGCGGTTGCGTACGGCTTACAGCTCACGACTCACAGCTCACATCCCGGCCGACACCGCACGCCCGATCACGATCCGCTGCACTTCAGACGTCCCTTCATAGATCTCCGTGACCTTCGCATCACGGAAGTACTTCTCCACCGGATACTCCTTCACGTACCCGTATCCGCCGAACACCTGCACCGCCTGCGTGGTCACCCACATCGCGGTCTCACTGGCGAACAGCTTGGCCATCGAGCAGGCAGCGCCGAGCGCGGCACCGCGATCCTTGGTGGCCGCGACCCCATGCAGCAAGGCACGTGCCGCCGCGATGCGCGTGGCCATGTCGGCCAGCTTGAACTGGATGCCCTGGAACTCGGCGATCGGCGTGCCGAACTGCTGCCGTTCGTTCGCATAGGCCACGGCCGCGTCGAGTGCGGCCTGCGCGATGCCGATCGCCTGCGCGGCGATGCCCAGACGACCGTGCTCGAGCGAGTTCATCGCGTAGATGAAACCCTGCCCTTCCTCGCCGAGCAGCCGGTCGCCCGGCACCCGCATGCGGTCGAACACCAGCTGCACCGTGGGTGAGGCGCGGAGCCCCATCTTGTCTTCCTTCTTCGCCACGCGGAATCCCGGGAGATCCGGCGTGAGGATGAACGCCGAGATGCCCTTCGACTTGCGGCGCGCCTCGGGAGTATCGGTCCGGACCATCGCGATGATCACCCCGGCGTGCGTGCCGCTGGTCACCCAGGCTTTGGCGCCTTCGAGGATCCAGTCGTCACCGTCGCGCGTGGCTTGGGCGCGGATCGCCGACGCGTCGGAACCGGCGTCGGGTTCGGAGAGGGCGAACCCCCCGAGCAACTCGCCGCGTGCCATCGGTTTCAGGAATCGCTGCTTCTGCTCCTCGTTGGCGAAGTTCTGGAGCATCTGCGTCGGCAGCGAGTTGTGCACCGACATCATCACGGCCACCGAAGCGTCAGCGTTGGCGATCTCCTCGAGCGCGAAGAGATAACTCTGCGCATCGAGCCCCAAGCCGTCGTATTCGGTCGGCAACAACATGCCGAGGAACCCGAGGTCCCCCAGCTTCTTGATCAGCGTCGGTTCGAAGTGACTGTCGCGATCCCACTGTGCGGCGAAGGGTCGGACATGTTCATCGGCGAAAGCACGGGCCGTGTCGCGGATCGCGACTTGTTCTTCGGTGAGCGGGAGGAGCTGCGTCATCAGGTGGTATAGGTATAGAAGCCGCGTCCCGACTTTCGTCCGAACCAACCGGCCGCGACGTACTTCTTGAGCAACGGACAGGGGCGGTACTTGGGATCACCGAGGCCCTCGTGCAGCACCTCGAGGATGGCGACGCAGGTGTCGAGGCCGATGAAATCGGCCAGCGTGAGCGGTCCCATCGGGTGGTTCATGCCGAGCTTCATCACTTCGTCGATCGCCTGCGGCGTGCCGACACCTTCCATCACGGCGTAGCAGGCCTCGTTGATCATCGGCATGAGGATGCGGTTGGCGATGAAGCCGGGGAAATCGTTCGCCTCCACCGGCGTCTTGCCGAGCGCCTTGGAGAGCTCGATGGTGCGCGTGTTGGTCGCGTCACTCGTCGCGAGGCCGCGGATGACTTCCACCAGCGCCATCACCGGCACCGGATTCATGAAATGCATGCCGATCACGTCGGCGGGGCGCTTGGTGACGGCTGCGATCTCGGTGATGGAGATCGAGCTCGTGTTCGTCGCGAGGATCGCACCGGCAGGAGCCAGACGGTCCAAGTCGCGGAAGATCTGCAGCTTGAGGTCCTTGCGCTCGGTCGCGGCCTCGACGATCACGGTGGCGTTGGCGACGGCGTCGAGCGAGGTCGCAGTGGCGATGCGCACCAGCGCCGCGTCGCGGGCCTCGGCGGTGAGCGCACCCTTCTTCACCTGCCGCTCGAGGTTCTTCTCGATGGTCGTCTTGGCCTTGGCGAGCGCGTCAGCGGAGACGTCGATCAGCGTGACATCGAAACCGCTGGTGGCGCAGACGTGGGCGATGCCGTTGCCCATCTGTCCGGCGCCAACGACGGCGAAACGGTCGGTCATGTGTGGTATTCCAGCTGAGCAGCCCGGCAGGCCGCGGGTGATCGTGGATTAATGTCGTGACATCCGGCGACGCGTGGGCACCGCGCGGACGACCAGAAAACTAACTACGAGGAGGCCGAGTCCGGCGAGTCCGGCACCCGAGGCACCGAATAGGCCGCCGGTGAGCCAATTCGCAGCCGTCGGCTGCCAGCGGAAGTCCCACGGCGCCGACGGCGGAAGGCCTACGACGGGCGCATGAAGCACGGCCGCGGGGAACCACAGCATCACGACTCCCGCGAGCCAACTCGCCGGAAGGCTTTCCGCGCGGAGTCGGATCGCCGCGAGGAGCGCCGCCGAACAGAACGTGGCGGCCACGGCGGCCCCGGGATTGCCTCGCGCCGCGACCCACGCGGCGGGCACCAGCGATGCGACGATCAGCGCGGCCCAATGCCCGAACCGTGAATCGACGAGTCCCACGAGGAGCCCGCGGAACATGAGCGCGTCAACGAACGCCACGATCATCGCGGCCGGCAACAGGTCGCGCGCGCGAGCGACGGAATCGCCTGGCGGGCGCGGGACGAGTTCCACCGCACCGATGTACACCAGCGTCGCCGCCGACGCCCCGAGGATCGCCAGCGGAAGCAGCGGGGCGATGATGTGTCCAAGTGGCGTCCAACGGCCGGCGTCCATGCCCGCCGTCCGAAGCTCACCGCGTTCCAGACCGTACAACACCACGGCATGGCCGACGATGAGCGCGACACCGATGATGAACTGGATGAAGAGCCGACCATCCGCGCCACCGGGCAGTCCGCGCGGCAACGCCGGCTTGAGCGCGATGCCGAACACGAACACCGCGCCGGCCGTGACCAGCGCCAGCGCGATGAGTCGCCCGAGGACGGCGAGCACCTCCTCCCGTCGTTCGGCGAATCCCTCGAACACGGGCGGGCGGTCCGTCAGACCCGCTCGACGCTGAGCGCGACCGCGTTCCCGCCGCCGAGGCAGAGGGTGGCGAGGCCCGTGCGCTTCCCCTGCTGCTCGAGCGCGTGCAACAACGTGACGAGTACCCGCGCGCCACTCGCACCGATCGGATGGCCGAGCGCGATGGCGCCGCCGTTCACGTTCACGCGCGCGAAGTCCCAGCCCAGACCGTCGCCGTCGGCTAAGGCCTGCGAAGCGAACGCCTCGTTGGCCTCGATGAGATCGTAGTCGCCGATCTTCGCACCGGTCTTCTTCATGAGCTTCTGCACCGCGATGATGGGTGCGAAGAACAGATCCTGCGGATCGCCGCCACCAGACGCGTAGCCGGAGATCCGCGCGAGGATCGGCAGCCCGTGCGCCTTGGCATAGGCTTCCGACGCGACCACCAGCGCCGCACCGCCGTCGTTGAGACCGGGCGCGTTGCCGGCCGTCACCGTGAGCTCTTCCGGACGCATGTCCTTGGGCGCGTCCTTCGGGAACGCTGGCTTGAGCTTGCCCAAGGCGTCGAGCGAGGTGTCCGCACGCGGCGACTCGTCGGTGTCAACGACTGTCGGGCCCTTCTTCCCCGGGATCTCGACCGGCACGATCTCCGGCTTGAAGCGCCCGGCGGCGATGGCGGCGACGGCCTTCTGATGCGAGGCCAGCGCGAACTCATCTTGCCGCAGCCGCGAGATGCCCGCCTTCTTCGCCGTGTACTCGGCGTGGCCGCCCATGTGGCGATCGTAGAACGAGCACCAGAGGCCGTCCTTGATGAGACCGTCTTCCATGGTCTGCGGGCCGAACTTCACGCCGTTGCGCATGCCGCGTACATAGTGCGGGCTGTTCGACATCGATTCCATCCCACCCGCGATGAGCAACTGCTCGTCACCTGCGCGGATCGCCTGCGCGGCGAGCATCACGGCCTGCAGACCGGAGCCGCAGACCTTGTTGACGGTGTACGCCGGCACCACACCGGGAATGCCCGCCTTGATCGCGGCCTGACGCGCCGGGGCCTGCCCCACCCCGCCCTGTAGCACGTTGCCCATGATCACTTCGCCGACTTCGGCGGGATCGATCTTGCCACGCATGACCGCGGCGCGGATGGCAGCCGCACCGAGTTCCGGCGCGGTGACTGAGCCCAAGGCGCCGAGGAAACGGCCGATCGGCGTACGGGCGGCGGAGACGATGACTGGCGTGCGATCCGACATAGGATGACTGATCTCTGTGAGTGGGAACGCCGCGCCGGGCGCCTACTGCGCCTTGCGCGTCGAGTTGAATGCGATGGTGGCGCCGATCGCCGGCATGAAGGCGATCACGTTCGCCGCGGCCCAACGCATCTTGGTGCTCATCCCTTGCTTGGGACGTCCTTCCGGACCCAGCACGAGGCGAGCGACACCGAGCCCCGCGACGAACCCGATGCCGCTCCCGAGGTAGGTCGTCGCGAAGTCACCGGTCTGGTCGCCGATCGACCCGATAGCGTGCACGACGCCGGCGGTGGCGAGTCCGCCGCCGACGACCCCACCGACGAATCCGATGCGGCGCTGGGCCTCCTCGCTCTCAACGCCGACGATCGTGGCCAGGCCCTTCGACGCGAAGCGACCGATGACGAATCCACCGATGCCGGCGTACGCTCCCACGAACACTTCGCCCGCGACCCGAGCTGGCTCGAGGCGCGGGCGAGAGGCCTCTTGGGCGCTCGCGGCCTGTGGGGCGAGCACGGCCACAGACAACAAAGTGCCGAGTGTGGTTCTACGGGCACCGCTCACGAGGCCGCTCCTTCGGACGACGGCGTGAGGGCGCGGGTCCGCGTCTCCTCGAGCAGCCGTTCAAGGAAGGCATCGACCGAGACGATCTCCTGCTTCTTGCCCGCGCCGCGCACGCGCACCGCGACCTGGCCCGTTTCCGCCTCGCGTTTTCCCAACACCGCCATGTACGGGACCTTCATGATCTCTCCGTCGCGGATCCGGTAGTTGAGCGTGTCGCTGCGATCATCGCACACGGCACGCAGTCCGGCCGCCCGGAACTTCGCGGTGACTTCCTTCGCATACCCCGCGACGTCGTCGGAGATCGGCAGGATGCGCACCTGCTCCGGTGCGAGCCATACCGGGAAGGCACCGGCGAAGTGTTCGATGAGGATGGCGAGGAATCGCTCGAACGAACCACTCACCGCGCGATGGATGACCACCGGCCGGTGCGCCGCGTTGTCCTCCCCCGTGTATTCGAGGTCGAAACGCTCCGGAGCGTTGTAGTCGAGCTGGATGGTGCCCAACTGCCAGGCACGACCGATCGAGTCCATGACGTCGAAGTCGATCTTGGGGCCGTAGAAGGCGCCGTCGCCTTCCTTCATCTCGTACGGACGCCCGGTGCTCTCGAGGGCCGCACGCAGCGCGGCCTCAGCGCGGTCCCAGAGTTCGTCGGAGCCGATGCGCTGCTCGGGACGGGTCGCGAACTTGAGCCGCGCCGTGAGACCGAACGTGTCGTAGTACGAGAGGATGAAGTCCATGAGGAACTTCACCTCGCTCGCGATCTGGTCCTCGCGCAGGTAGACGTGACAGTCGTCCTGCGAGAACTGCCGCACGCGGGTGAGGCCCGAAAGCGCACCCGAGATCTCGTTGCGATGCAAGACGTCGAACGTGACGTAACGCTTGGGTAACTCGCGGTACGAGTGCTTGGCGGCGTGGAAGTACAGATGGTGCGAGGGACAGTTCATGGGCTTGAGCGACATGCTCAGCGATTCCTCTGGGGAGGAGCCGTGCTCGGCTTCTTCCTTGTCCCACACGAGGAACATGTTCTCCTTGTACTTGCCCCAGTGCCCGGACTGCTCCCAGAGCTTCTTCGTGTAGAGCAGCGGCGTCTTGATCTCGAGGAAGTCCTCTCGCTGCCGATCGCGGACGAACGCCTCGAGCGTGTTCCAGAGATGGGTGCCCTTGGGCGTCCAGAACGCGCCGCCGGGCGAGTGCGGGAAGAACTGGAACAGATCCAACTGTTTGCCGAGCACGCGATGATCGCGCTTCTTGGCCTCTTCCATCTGATGCAGGCGCGCCTCGAGCTCCTCCTTCTTGAAAAAGGCGGTCGCATAAATGCGCTGCAGCATCTGCCGCTTCTCGTCGCCGCGCCAATACGCACCGGCGGCGGAGAGCAGCTTGAAGTGCTTGAGGTACGACGTGTCCGGGACGTGCGGTCCGCGGCAAAGGTCGGTGAACGGACCGTCGGTGTACGTGGAGATGATCTCGTCCGAGCCCTCGAAGTCGGCCAGCCGCTCGAGCTTGAGCGGGTCGTCGGAGAAGACCTTCTTCGCCTCGCCCTGCGAGACTTCGGCGCGCACGAACGGATACTTCTCGGCCGCGACCTTCTTCATCTCGGCTTCGATCGCCTCGAGGTCGTCGGGCGTGAACGGCTTGGCGACCTGGAAGTCGTAGTAGAAACCGTCCTCGATCGCCGGGCCGAAGCCGATGGCCGCCTCGGGGCGCAGGCGACGCACCGCCGTGGCGAGGATGTGCGCGCCCGAGTGCCGCAGCACGGCGAGCGCGCGCGGATCCTTCTCGGTGAGCACCTGGAACGCCCCGCCCTTCCGCAGCGGGGTCATGAGGTCCTGGATCTCGCCGTCCACCGCCACGGCGATGGCGGCCAGCAGCAGGCGCGGACCGATCGACCCCACCACATCACGCGGCGAAGTACCGTACGGCACTTCACGCGTCGCCCCGTCCGGCAACGTGAACACCAACACCTCCGGTGCCGCTGCGGTCATCGGCCGAGCTCCGTGAGCACCACTGGCACCGTGCCGAGCGTCCACCATGCCAACCCGATGCCGACGACGGTCAGCACCATGAAGAGCCCCCAGAACGCGAGGAGGCGGGCACGCAAGGGCGCTTCGGCTGACGTGGGGAACGCGGAACGCGGCGGCATAGCGAACGGAGGGGTGTATGGAGGTCTGAACTGTCCACGCGCTCCGCGCAACGGCTTGCTTGCGCGAGCGTAAAGGTCCAGCCTTCAAGCTAGCCGGACGCAACGAGCCCTGCCAACCACGACACGCCTCACAAACCGAATCCCGATGCGCACGATCCGACTGGAAGACGAAGGTGGCGACAACACCCTGCTCTGGGTGGGCGCCGGCGCGGCGGTCGGCGTGGTGGCCGGCGTGCTGATAGCCGAGCGCATGAGCGGCCGGAAGATCTCGTTGAAGGCACTCGTCACAGATGGGCAGCGGCTGGCGAAACGTGCGATCAGACACTGGGGACCGATCATGGAGACCGTGAGCTCACTGAAGGACGCGTGGGCGGAGGCCCCCTTCGCCGCCGGTATCCGGGCCGCCACAGACGCGCCGCGGGCCGCTTTCGACGATGACCCCGAGGACGAACCGCCCGACCCGGTCGAGGAGGAGGAGCTCGACGAGGACCTCGAAGAGGAGTCCGACGACGACGACTACGACGAGGACGACGACGAGGACGATGAGGACTACGAGGACGAGGAGGAGGAGCTCCGCTTCGACTCCTCCCTCCTCGACGCCCGGGTGCTGGAGGCCTTCGTGAACGACCCCATCCTCGCCGAACGTGCGGTGGAGATCGAGGCCGAGCCGGCGGGCACGATCGTGCTCCACGGCCGCGTGCGGTCCGCACACGAGGTGAAACACGCCGTCACCCTCGCCCGAGGCGTGCCCGGCGTCCGCACGGTCCGGCAGCGCCTTGCCGTGCGCTCGCGGGCTTGAGCCGGGTCACTAGCTTTGTAGGATGAGCGACCCGACCGACGCCGCGCCGTCCCCCGAGTTCCCGACCCACTTCGACTTCGCCGCCGCCGAGCCCGCGCTCAGCGCCGCTTGGCAGTCCGCTGGCGTCTTCACCGCCAGTCCCACGCGCACCAAGCGCCTCGGCGGCGACCGTGATCCGTTCACCATCCTGATCCCGCCGCCCAACGTGACGGCGGTGCTGCACGTGGGGCACGGACTCAACAACACGGTGCAGGACGTGCTGGTGCGCTGGCGGCGCATGGCCGGCGACGAAGCCCTCTGGCTGCCCGGCACCGACCACGCCGGCATCGCCACGCAGAACGTGGTGGAGAAGCAGCTCGCCAAGGAAGGCAAGACGCGGTTCGATCTCGGGCGCGACGCGTTCGTGAAGCGCACCGAGCAGTTCGTCGAGGAGACGGGCGGGCAGATCCTGCACCAGCTCAAGTCCATCGGCGCCTCGGCCGATTGGTCGCGCACGGCGTACACGTTCTCGCCCGCGCTCTCCAAGGCGGTGCGCGAAGCATTCGTGCGGCTGTGGGAGAAGGACCTCGTGTACCGCGGCCACCGTGTGATCCACTGGTGCCCGCGTTGTCTCACGTCGCTCTCCGACGAGGAGGCGGAGTTCCACGACTCCGAGGGCAAGCTCTACCACATCCGGTACCCGCTGGCGAGCGACCCGTCGCAGGGCATCACCATCGCCACCACGCGACCGGAGACGATGCTCGCCGACGTCGCGGTGGCGGTGCATCCCGACGACGAGCGCTATGCCGCGCTGGTCGGCAAGACACTCACGCTCCCGTTGGTCGGCATCGAGATCCCGGTGATCGCCGACAGCTACGTCGAGAAGGACTTCGGAACCGGCGCACTCAAGATCACGCCGGCGCACGATGCCAACGACTACGAAGTGGGCAAGCGGCACAACCTCGCGATGCCGGTGGTGATCACGGCCACGGGCACGATCGGTGCGCAGCACGCCGATGACCGCGGCCGCATCCCCGCGGAGCTCGACGGACTCGACCGCTTCGCGGCGCGCAAGAAGGCGGCCGAGATGCTCGAGGCTGCCGGTGCGCTGGTGAAAGTCGCTGCACACCCCAACAGCGTGCGCCGCTGCTACCGCTGCGACACGGTGGTCGAACCGCGCCTCTCCATGCAGTGGTTCGTGCGCATGGCGCCGCTCGCCGAGCCTGCGCTCGCGGCCGTGAAGGACGGCTCGGTGCGCCTGCTCCCCGAGAAGTGGGAGAAGGTGTACATCAACTGGCTCGACGGCATCCGCGACTGGAACATCTCGCGCCAGCTCTGGTGGGGCCACCGCATCCCGGTGTTCACCTGCGAGAACTCGCATGAGCTCGCGTATCGCGTCGACCCCACCGAATGCCGCCAGTGCAAAGGCCGCATCATCTCGCAGGACGAGGATGTGTTCGACACCTGGTTCTCGTCCGGGCTCTGGCCGTTCAGCACGCTCGGCTGGCCCAACGAGAAGAGCGACGACCTCAAGGCCTTCTTCCCCAGCGACGTGCTCGTCACCGCGCCTGAGATCCTGTTCTTCTGGGTCGCACGCATGATCATGACGAGCTACGCGTTCCTCGGGCAGGCGCCGTTCCATACGGTGTACCTGCACGGTACCGTGCGTGACATGCAGCATCGCAAGATGTCCAAGTCGCTCGGCAATGGGATCGATCCGCTCGACGTGGTGGACCGCTACGGCGCCGACGCGCTACGCTGGACGCTCATCCAGGGCATGGGCCTGGGCGTGGACGTGATGCTCGACCCCACCGACCTCGACAAATCGTTCGCACCCGGCCGCAACTTCGCGACCAAGCTGTGGAACATCGGCCGCTTCATCCTGCTACAGGTTGGGGAGAATCCAACCCAGCCACTCGGTGCTGTCAAACCAGATCAGTTCACCCTCGCCGACCGGTGGATCCTCGGCCGGCTCGACGCTGCGATCGCCGAGTGCGATGCTGCGCTCGGCCCGGCGCGTCCGCGCAGCGGTCAGTGGCCCGAGCAAGATCGGCAGCTCGGCCTGCGACTCGACGCCTACGCCGAAGCTGCGCGCCGCTTCGTGTGGAACGACCTCGCCGACTGGTATGTCGAAGCGGTCAAGACGCGCTTGGCACAGCCCGGCGACGACCGCGAGGTCGCGCGCGCGGTGCTCGTGCACGTGTTCGACCACGGACTCCGCCTCCTTCATCCGATCATGCCCTTCGTGACCGAGTCGTTGTGGGGGCGCTTGCCGGGTGCGGATGCGAAGAAGTTCCTCGCGACCGCGGCGTGGCCCGTGGCGCGCGCGGCCGCATCCACGGCCGCCGCACAAACGACGCAAAACGGCAGCGCGTTCGACGTCGTGCGCGAAGCCATCGACGCGATCCGCGGCCTGCGTGCCGAATACGGCGTGCAGCCGGGCAATCCTATCAAGGCCTTCGTCGGCACGGGCAGCGGCGGTGCTGCACTCGGCGCATCGGCGCAGACGCTCACCGAGAACAGCGCGCTCGTGCAACGGCTCGCGCGTTGCGAACTCTCGCGCGACGCCGCGCCGAACGGCGCTGCAGCACACGCCGTGTTGCCGAGCGGCCTTGAGTTGGTGCTGCCGCTGGCCGGTATGGTGGACGTCGCGAAGGAACGTGCGCGCCTGCAGTCCGAGCTCGACGGGTTGGTGAAGCAGCTCGACGCACTGCGCGGTCGTCTCTCCAACGAGAAGTTCACGGCCAAGGCGCCGGCCGCGGTCGTGGACGCCGAACGCGCGAAGGAACGTGAGTGGAGTGCCCGCGCCGATCAGCTGCGCGCGAAGGTCGCGGAACTCGCGTGAGTCGGTCCCTGCTCCTCGGCGGCGTGCTGCTTGCCACCACCATCGGCGCATGTGCGCAGCCCGGCATGCCGCCGGGCGGGCCCATCGACAAGGAACCGCCGCAACTCCTGGCGGTCACGCCGGAGTCCGGCGCCGTGAACGTGCGCGCCAACTCCGTACTGCTGCGGTTCGATGAAGTGGTGAACGAACGGTCCACGCCGACCAACATCTCGCGGCCGAGCCCCGGTGGGAACGCGAGTGCGTTGGACGCCGGCAGCGGGAACTTCGGTGGTGGTGGCAACTTCGGCGCGGGCAACTTCGGTGGCGGCGGCAACTTCGGCGGTGGCGGCGGCACGACGAACCTCGGTGCGCTGGTGTTGCTTTCGCCGGGTGACGGTCGCGAGCGCGTGAGTTGGCGCCGGAGCGCCATCGAGATCGAACCGCGCGGCGGGTTCAAGCCCAACACGACGTATCGCGTCACGCTGCTGCCGGGCCTGAGCGATCTGCGCGGCAACGTGCTCAAGGAATCGCGCGAGGTGGTGTTCTCCACCGGCGCCAGCATCCCAACCGGCGCGATCGCCGGCGTGATCTTCGATTGGGCGCAGGGCGCACCGGCGCGCGGCGCACGCATCGAGGTGTTCACGGCGGACGACAGCACCACGCGCTGGCGTGCCCGCGCCGACGAGATGGGACGCTTCGTGGTGCGCGACCTCGAGCCGGGATCGTACTTGCTGCGCGGCTGGGTCGACGAGAACAGCAATCGCGTGATCGACCGGCGCGAGATCTTCGACGAAGGCCCGCTCAAGCTCGACTCGATCGCCGACACGGAGCTCTACGCCTTCGCGCACGACACCATCGGGCCGCGCATCGAAGTGGTCGAAGCACTCGACTCCACGGCGCTCCGTGTGCGGTTCGACCGGCCGGTCGCCACGACGTTCACGCCGGACTCGGTGACGCTCTACCTCATGACGTCGGACTCGGTGCGCATCCGCACGCGTCCCGTCATGCCGCTGACGCGGTGGGACTCGCTCGCACGCGCCGCACGCGCGGCGCGCCTCGCGGCCGAGGACAGCATCGCACGCAGCGACACCACGGCGCGCGCGGACACCACAGGCGGACGTCCACCGGTCGTGCGACCCACGCAGTCGGCCGTGGACAGCGTGATCGCCGCCGCCCAACGCCAACTGGCCGGCGCCCCTGCGCTTGCCGACACCACCACCGAGAAACCGCCGATGATGAAGCGGCCGTTGCCGGTGCAGGTGTGGGTGATGCCGCTCGACACGGCGCTCGCACCGGGCACGTATCGCGTACGCGGCACGAACATCGAGGGGCTCTCGGGGGCCAAACGCGGCTCGGAGCGAGAGTTCAGGATCCGGCCGCCGGTGAAAGCCGATTCCACCAAGGCCGACAGCACGGCGAGGCCGCCGAGTTCCACCACGCGCCCGCCGACACCATCCGCCACGCGCCCGCCGGCGCGTCCCTAGTGCCCCGCCCCGCGCTGTTCTGCGACCGCGACGGCACCATCATCCGCGACGCGCACTACCTGCGTGATCCCGCGCTCGTCGAGCTGTTGCCCGGTGCGAGCGCCATGCTGCGCAACTTCGCTGAGGCGGGTTACGCGCTTGTCGTGGTGACCAATCAGAGCGGCATCGCACGTGGGCTGCTGAGTGAAGCCGACTACCAAGCGGTTCGTGCGCGTCTCGACGCCGAGCTCGCCACCGACGGCGTGCGACTCGATGCCTCCATGCACTGCCCGCACGAGCCCAGCATCAGCGGTCCCTGCCGCTGCCGCAAACCGGGTACGCTGCTGCACGAACAAGCCGCCGCGGCACTCGATCTCGACCTCACCCGCTCGGTGTATCTCGGCGATCGCTGGCGCGACGTCGCCCCGGCACTCGCACTCGGCGGGCGCGGAATCCTCGTGCCCGGCCCCGACACACCCGCCGACGACGTCATGCGTGCGCGCGCGGAGGCCGAGGTCGCGCCCACACTCGCCGACGTCACGCGCTTGGTGCTCGGCTGAGGGCATACAAGTCCGTCACACGTCAACGGTGACGGTCGGCTCAGGTGACGGCTAGATTTCCCGCGTGACTGCAACCCCTGCGCGCCTCGCCGTGTTCGCCTCCGGCGGCGGCAGCAATCTCCAGGCGATCATCGATCACTTGCAGACGCTCGGCGTCCAGTCGCCGGCGGTGCTCGCGCTCGTCGTGAGCGACCGCGTGGCGGCCGGCGCACTCGCCCGTGCGCGTGCCGCCGAGGTGCCGGCGGTGTGGGTCGCGAAGGATCGCGGCCATGAGCTCGCCGGCATTCTGGAGCGCCATGCGATCACCCATATCGCGCTCGCGGGCTATTTGCGACTCATCCCGCCGACCGTCACGAGGGCGTACCGCGGTCGCATCGTCAACGTGCATCCGGCGCTGCTGCCGGCATTCGGCGGGCCGGGCATGTACGGCAATCGTGTACACGAAGCGGTGCTCGCACGCGGCGCTCGCGTGAGCGGCCCCACCGTGCATTTCGTGGACGCCCACTACGACGAAGGCCCGATCATCGCACAGTGGCCCGTGCCGGTGCTCGAGTCCGACACCTCCGCGTCGCTGGCCGCACGAGTGCTCATCGCCGAGCACGAGTTGTTCCCGCGCTGCATCGAAGCCCTTTGCGCTGGCCGCATCAGGTTGAGCGCCGACGGGCGCGTACACGGCGCCGACGCGCTCGCCTCCCCGCAGCTGCCCGCCTGACACCGCTCTTCCTTCCGCCATCTTCCCAGCCCATGCCTGCCGCACTGCTGTCCGTCTCCGACAAGACCGGCCTCGTCGAGTTCGCCACCGGACTCCGTGACCTCGGTTTCACACTGCTCTCCACGGGGGGCACCTCCAAGGCGCTGCGCGCGGCGGGCCTCGCGGTCTCCGATGTCGCGGATGTCACCAAGTTCCCCGAGATGCTCGACGGGCGCGTGAAGACGCTGCATCCCGCGGTGCACGGCGGTCTGCTCGCGCGTCGCGATCTCCCCGAGCACATGGCGGCGATCGCCGAGCACGACATCGCACCGATCGATCTCGTCTGCGTGAACCTGTATCCGTTCAAGGCGACCGCCGCGAAGAAAGGACTCACGCCGGACCACGTGATCGAGCAGATCGACATCGGCGGCCCGTCGATGCTGCGCAGTGCAGCGAAGAACTTCGCCGCGGTCACCGTGGTGGTGGACCCGGACGACTATTCGAGCGTGCTCGCGGCACTGCAGAACGGCGGCGACGCCAGTGAGATGCGTCGCGACCTGGCCGAGAAGGTGTACGCCCACACCGCCGCCTACGACGCGGCGATCAGCGGCTGGTTCGCACAACAGCGCGGCGAACGATTCCCCGAGCAGCTGAGCCTCGCCTACGAGCGTGTGCAGTCGTTGCGGTACGGTGAGAATCCCGGCCAGGCCGCGGCGTTCTACACGGCCGAGCGCGGCGCGGGCTTGAGCGGACTCACGCAGCGCGGCGGCAAGGAGCTCTCGTTCAACAACCTGCTCGACCTCGAAGGCGCGATGCTGGCGATCGAGCCCTATGCCGGCGAAGTGGCCTGCGCGATCGTGAAGCACACCACCCCCTGCGGCCTCGCCACGGGCAGCACACCACTCGAGGCCTATCAGAAGGCGCTGGCTTGTGATCCCGTCTCGGCGTTCGGGTCGGTGATCGCCTTCAGTGTGCCGGTGGACGAAGACTGCGCGAAGGCCGTGGCGTCGCTGTTCGTGGAGTGTGTGGTGGCGCCGGAGTTCTCCGACGAGGCGATCACCGCGCTCAGTGCGAAGAAGAACCTGCGGGTGCTCGAGGGCAGCGCGCGCGAGTCCGGCCGCGCGCTCGACGTGAAGGGCGTACGCGGCGGCATCCTCGTGCAGGAGCGCGCACCACTCACGCTCGGCGACGGTAGTTGGAAGGTGGTGACCAAGCGTCAGCCCACGCCCACTGAGATGAAGGACCTGCTGTTCGCGTGGCGCGCGGTGGCGAGCGTGAAGTCCAACGCCATCGTCCTCGCGCGCGACGGCGCGACGATCGGCATCGGCGCGGGCCAGATGTCCCGCGTGGACGCCGCCTTCCTCGCGGTCCACAAGGCCCGCGCCGCCGGCCACGCCACCGAGGCCTCAGCGCTGGGTTCCGACGCCTTCTTCCCCTTCCGCGACGGCGTGGACCAAGCCGCACAGGCCGGGGTAAAGACCATCGTTCAGCCCGGCGGGTCAGTGAGAGACGAGGAGGTCATCGCGGCCGCAGATGAGCATGGGATCGCGATGGTGTTCACCGGGCAGCGGACGTTCAGGCACTAACTGCTCTAACGGCGCTGTGAGTCTTGAGTTGTGAGCTCTAAGCAACGGCGATGCGGCCCCCCGCATCCCGCATCCGACTTACAGCTCACAACTCACAACTCAAAGCGCCGTAAGCCCTTCCGCACCTCCCATCCTCCCTCTCCAGCACGTAGCTTTCCGTTTTCCCCAGACTCGGTCCCCGATGGCCTCCGAACTCGACTACCGCCCGTCCTACCTCGCCGCCGGCATCGCGACAGGTCTGACGTTCCTCCTCTACCTCATCACGCTCTCCCCCGAGACCGCGATGTGGGACACGAGCGAGTACATCACGGCGGCGTACACGCTCGGGCTGCCGCATCCGCCGGGCAATCCGTTCTTCGTGCTCATCGGGCGTGTGGCCGCGGTGCTGCCCATCGCACCGTCGGTGGCCATGCGCATCAACCTGTTGGCCGCCGTCTCCAGTGCGGTGAGCGCGGGCATGTGGTTCCTCATCACCGAACGTGTGCTCGTGGGTTGGCTCGACAAACGCTGGCAGCGCATCGTCGGCGGGTCGCTCGCGGTGTTGATCGGCGCAACGGCGTTCACGGTGTGGAGCCAGTCGGTGGTGAACGAGAAGGTCTATACCGTATCGCTCGTGGGCTTGGCGATCTGCGCGTGGCTCACGGTGCGCTGGTGCGATGAATCTGATTCGCCCAAGGCCGATCGTCTGCTCGTGCTCGTCGCCTACCTCTGCGGCCTCGGCTACGCCAACCACATGGCGGGCATGCTCGCCGTGCCGGCCGTCGGCATCGCGGTGCTCATCCGCAAGCCGGCAACGCTGCTCCGCTGGAAGCTCATCCTCGCCTGCGCTGCTGCCGTGGTGCTCGGCGGCAGCTCGTTCGCCACGCAGCCGATCCGTGCGGCGCACTTCCCCGCCATCAATGAAGGTGAACCGACCGCGTGCCGCGACGGACTGAACGTGTCGTGCACGTTCTCGCGGGGTACCTACGACGCGTTCAAGTACAACTTCGACCGCGGCCAGTATGCCAAGCCGCCGCTCGCTGACCGTCAGGCGCCGTTCTCCGCGCAGATCGGGATGTGGTGGCTCTACTTCAAGTGGCAGTGGCTGCGCGACGCGCACAACGAGAACCCGGCATTGCAGGGCGGACTCGCGGCGCTGTTCCTCGTGCTCGGCATCCTCGGTGGCTGGGTCCACTATCGACGCGACCCGCGAAGTTTCGCGTTCTTCGGGCCGCTCATGGCGACGCTCACCATCGTCCTCATCTACTACCTGAACTTCAAGTACGGGGCGTCGCAGTCGCCGGAACTCGCCGACACCGTCGACCGCGAAGTGCGCGACCGCGACTACTTCTATCTGTGGAGCTTCTCGGCGTGGAGTGTGTGGGCGGCACTCGGTCTGGTCTATCTGTGGGAGTCGCTCGCGGTGGTGTTCGGCAGCGAGGAGGTACGCGTGGGCACCGACACGTTCACGCTGCCCACCAAGCGCAGCTGGTTGTTCACGTCGCCGTTGCTCGCTGTCGCCTTCGTGCCGTTGGTCGGCAACTGGCAGGCGAGTTCGCGCGCGGGTGAGACCGACACCGCCGACTTCGCGATCGACCTGCTCAACTCCGTGGAGCCGTACGGCATCCTCGTCACCGTCGGCGACAACGACACCTTCCCGCTCTGGTACGCGCAGGAAGTGCTCGGCATCCGCAAGGATGTCACCGTCGCCAACACCTCGTTGCTCAACACCGACTGGTACACGCGGCAGATCATCCGTCGTCCGGTGTACGAGTACGACGAAGCGAACGGGCCGGCGATCTGGCGCGGCAAGCAGTGGAAGAAGCCCGATGGCCCGGCGATCAAGATGACGATGGACGAAGCGGATCGACTCCCGCCGTATCAGGAGGTGACCACGCCGCAGCGTTTCGGGAAGGGGCAGTTGCAGACGGTGATCCAACCGCGCGTGCTCGCGCGCGCGGACATCCTCGTGCTCCGCATGTTGCTCGACAACGATGACCGCGCGATCCACTTCAGCCGTACCTCGGGCGGCCTCGCCGAACAGCTCGCCTTGGGCGAGTACTCCGTGATGCAGGGCCACACACGCAAGGTCCTCATGTCGCCCGTGGTGGAGTCGGCGAACATCGTCCGCGTCCCCGGCGAAGGTTTCGTGGATTTGGAGCGCTCGGTGGGGCTCTGGAAGGAGATGAAAGCGCCCGAGTCACTCATCAAGAAGGGTGATTGGGTCGATGCACCGTCCAAAGGCATCCCCTTCCTGATCGTCTCGACGGGCGTGGCCACGGCCGAGGCGCTTCTACGCGCGGGGCGCACCGACGAGGCCAACGCGGTGCTCGACCGCAGCCGCAACGTGGCGACCGCGATGCGGTTCGGCTCGATCGTGAACCAGATGGTCTCGCCGCCGCCGACGCCCGCGGGCGACACCGGGCTGCGCACACCGGTGCCACAGAAGCCGTAGCACCGTCACCGCCGGACGATCAGGGTTTCGACAGGGCCTGGAGCCAGGGGCGCGCCGCATGGAAGGCGCGCCCCACGTCGTTCGCGGCCTCGATGAAACCGGACACATCGCCGCCCCTGGCCGCCAACTCGGCGCGTGAGCAGGCATCGCCCAGTGAGACCGCGCCCAGCTGCCGCGCACTCGACTTGAACGTGTGGGCGAGCACCGCGCCCTGCGCCAGTTCCCCGGTCGCCGCGGCCTCGTCGAGGAGTGAGACCTGCGTCCGCCCGAACTTGAGGAAGGTCCGGGTCATCTCCTGCACCAACTCGTCGCCGCCGATCAGGCGGAGCTCGTCGATCGCGGGGAGCGCTTCAGAGGGCGTGAGGACCACGGGAGAAAGCGGCGAAGGTGGAGCCGGACGGCGTGACCTATAGTGTCGGCAGGAGGGACGACTTCGGGAGTCAGGAAATCCTCTGCTGTTGAGTAACGGTGAGGTGGCTGCGGACGCTGAAAACCGTGACGACGCAGCCAAGACCCTACCCCCGGACGGTTGGGACCGTTAGCGTCCCATCACGCCCGGTGCGAAACGGTCGGGAGGGTTGGCAGAATGGCTATTGCAGCGGTCTTGAAAACCGCCGTCCGCAAGGACTTCTGGGTTCGAATCCCAGGCCCTCCGTTCCCCAGTGACCATGCGCCGACTCCTCTCCGTTCTCGTCGTTCTCCTCGCCCTCGCCGTCGCAGGAGCCGTCGTCTACGGCGCCATCGTCAATCCTGAGTCACTCACGCTCGACGACGCGGCGCGCAAAGCCGCTCCCGGCCGGTTCATCGGCTCGTCACGCGGCGTCACGCACTACGAGATCGCCGGCCCGGACAGCGGCCGCACCGTCGTCCTCGTGCACGGCTTCTCCGTGCCCGCCTACATCTGGGATTCAACCGCCGTCGCGCTCAGCGCCGCCGGTTACCGCGTGATCCGCTACGACGTGTTCGGCCGCGGATGGTCCGACCGGCCGGACACGCAGTACGACAGCACGCTGTTCTCCACGCAGATCGACGAACTGCTCGACTCGCTCAAGGTCACCGCACCGGTGGACCTCATGGGGCTGTCGTTCGGTGGTGCGATCACGGCGCAATACGTCGCGACACATCCCGAGCGTGTGCGCAGCTGGACCTTGGTAGACCCCGTCGCCTCCTCGCGCACGCTGCCGGCCATCCTCGAGGTCCCCGTCCTCGGCCCGTGGTTCTGGCAGACGACGGTGGTCCCCGGAATGGCGGACGGCCAAGCCTCCGACTTCCTGCACCCCGAGCAGTTCCCCGACTGGGCGGACCGCTACCGCCCGCAGATGAAGTACCGCGGATTCGGCCGCGCGATACTGCGCACGGCGTTGTACGGGAGCGAGTTCGACATCGCGGCGCTCTACCAGAACGCAGGAAAGACGAGGAAACCCACGCTGCTCATCTGGGGGAAGCAGGATACCACGGTCCCCATCGCGCTCGCAGATGTCGTGCGTTCGGCGATTCCGCAGACGGAGTTCTTCCCTGTCGACTCAGCTGGCCACCTGCCCCACATGGAAAAAGCGGGGGAGGTACATGCCCGCATCCTCCAGTTCCTTGCGGCCAACAAATGACTAACGGCGTGGTGAGTTGTGAGTGGTGAGCTATAAGTAACAACGATGCGGGGACCCCCGCATCGCCGTTACTTATAGCTCATAGCTTATAGCTCACTACGCCGTTGCCCTCAATTCACCGAGCCCAAAGTGCGCCTCATCAGCCTACCCGCCTTCGCACTCCTGCTGTCCTCGCCCGCACCAGCCCAGGAAGCCATCTGGTACGTCCGCAACAACGACGAGGGCATCACCAGCTTCCTCGCCAACGCGAAGCGCATCACGGTGATCGCCCCCCAGGTCTACTCCATCGACAGCGCAGGCGTGATCCGCGGCGGCACCGACCCTCGCATCGTCGCCGCAGCGAAAGAACACGGGGTGAAGCTGGTCCCTCTGGTTATGAACCCCGGCTTCGATCTCGACATCCTGCACCACATCGTCACCGATCGCACCGCCCGCACCGCCTCGGCCAAGAACCTCGCCGCACTCTGCCGCAAAGAGCAGCTCCACGGCATCCAGCTCGACTTCGAGAACCTGCACGTCAGCGACCGCGACGCCTTCACCGCCTTCGCGCGCGAAGCCGCGGATTCAGTGCATCGCGCCGGCTGCCAACTCTCCGCCGCCGTCGTCCCCCGCACCAGCGACGACCGCGGCGTCCGGCCCTATCACCAGTGGATGTACGACTACTGGCGCGGCGCGTTCGACTACAAGGCACTCGCCGAGTCGCTCGATTTCCTCTCGTACATGACGTACGCGCAGCACGCGGGCGGCTCCACGCCGGGCCCGGTCGCGGGCTTCCCGTGGATGGTCGAGTCGCTCGACTACATCCTCGCGCAGGGTGTGCCGCCGGAGAAGATCTCGCTCGGCATCCCCGCGTACTCCGACCACTGGTTCCCGACGTACCGTGCGCCGCGCCCCGGCGTGGGCGAAGATGTGCGCGTGCGCGGGGATGACATCGGCTACACGCCGTTGATGGACATCATCACCAAGGCAGGTGCCAAGCCCGTGTGGGACGACAAACAGAAGGCCTGGTACGCGATGTGGGAGTCACACGGTGTGTTCGAGCATGCGTGGCTCGAGGATGCGCGGGCGTTCGAGACGAAGCTCGGCCTCGTGAAGAAGCACAAGCTGCGCGGGTATTCCGTGTGGCTGCTCGGCCTCGAGGACCCCAAGACGTGGGCGATGCTGCGTCGTTAGGGCTGCGTTAGGGCTGCGTTAAGGCTGCGCTCGGGCCGCCCGCAGACTCGCCTCTACCCCAGCGAGCTGCTTCTCCAAGGCCTCTAACTCGCGCGTTGGGATCCCCGCGAGCGCGGTGGCCGCACTGGCGGTCGCGTGCGGCTTGATGGCCTTGAGCGCCTCCCACCCCGCTGGTGTGATACTCACGCGATAACTGCGCGCGTCCGTTCCGCGGCGGCGGACGAGCAGTCGCTTGGCGAGTGGCCGCTTGATGAGCACCGAGACTGTCGCACGCTCTACGAACAGGTAGTCCGCCAGCGCCGAGGGTGTCGCACCGGTGCTGCCTTCACAGTTGGCGACGGCGATGAGCAGCCGGAACTGCCCCTGTGTGAGTCCGTGCGACCCGAACCCGGCGTCGAAACCCGAGGCCAAACGTGTGCCGACACGCATCAGCGCGAGGCAAATGCGTCCGGCGAGTTCAGGATCGCGCGCCGGGCTCACGCGACGGTGCGCGACCGTTCGCGCGCGAGTCGCCACATCTG
>JBJXGK010000184.1:0-4817 GCA_046153705.1 Gemmatimonadaceae bacterium | reverse complement strand
ACCATCGAGGCCCCCGGTTCGAGGTGGAAGTAGAACCCTGCGCCGCCGTGGGCATCCCGCCCCACGCCCCGCCCCGCGTCCCGATGGAAGGCCCAGAGCGCGGCGTGCGTCTTGTACGGCGACTTGTCCTTGGAGAAACGCACGTCGCGGTGAATACGGAACAGCGCGTGCTTCGCCGGCGCCACGAACTCCGGTGCCAGCTTCGCGAACCGCACGTCCAGCTCCTCGGCCATCAGCTTGAGCGGACCGAGGACTTCGTTGTCATACATGGGACGGTGCTCGACGAACCACGTCTTGTCGTTGTGCTTCTTGAGCCCGCGCAGGAAGGTCAGCGCGGCCGGACGGAAGTGCGTGAACGCACTCATCGACGTTGTGCCGGGAGGCGCGCGCCACCGGGTGCGCCCACGACCGTCGTCAGCGAGCGGTGCCCGTCCGCGCCAACCGCGCGCACGCCCACCCACACGTCGTCGAGTTGTTCGTCGAGCAGGAACTGGGTCACGTTGCCCACCGGCACGATGCGCGTGTACGTCGGAGCCGTGGTGCGACGCACGAGCAACTCGTACGACGCCGCATTCGCCACCGGCGACCAGCGGATGGTGAACGATTGTCCACCCGAATCGCGATCACGCGCGTAGGCGGTCTGCTCCGGACGCGCGGGCGCCGCGGCCAGCGAGGCAACTGTCGCGAGATTCAACCGCGCCACCTTCGCGATGTAGTTGAAGTTCACCGCGTTCAGCGTGTCGGTGGGGAGATGCTGACGCTTGTAGTTCTCGAGCCGCTCCGAGAACCGCAGTCCCGGGATGCCGCGCTCGACGAACGGCCGATGGTCACCCCCGCGACCGAGTCGGTCGAGACGCAGCACCGGGATCACCTCGAACTGCGGCTGATACAGTGCGCCCGTGGCCCACACATAGCGGGCGAGTTCACCGCCGCCCACCGCGAGCGAGTCCACCGCGAACACGCGCACCGACACCGAATCCACGCGCCCGTCGTCGGCGATGGTGTTGCCGATGATGTCGTCGGTGAACGCGGCCGTCACCGTCTTGCCTTCACGCTTGAGTCGCTCGGCGAACTGCGTCGAGCCGAGCAGGCCTTGCTCTTCACCGGTGTAGAGGATCAGCGCGACCGTGGCGTCGAAACCGCGCGGGAAGTGTTTGCCCATCACCCGCGCGAGCTCCATCACCGCCACCGTGCCCGAGCCGTCATCGTCGGCGCCCGGTGCATCGGCGGTGAAGTCCATGCTGTTGGTGGAGCAGATGCAGGAGTCGTAGTGTCCGCCGATCACCACCACGCGATTGGTGTCGCGGCCCGGCAACCACGCGACCACGTTGACCATGCGCACCATGGGCCGCTCCGGGGACCGTCCCACGACGGCGCTCCCGGTGTCGTACTCCACGCGCAGGCAGCCGCCGCAGTCCTTGGCGTACGATGAGAGCTGCGCATGGATCCACCGCCGTGCCGCGCCGATGCCGCGGGTGGCCGAGAGCGTGTCGCTCATGGTGTGGCGCGTGCCGAACGACACGAGCACCGAGTCCATCGTCCGCAACCGCGCCGGCTGCACATCTGCGAACGCCGCCGCGATCTTCGCGTCCTTGGCGAGCCCCATGGTGGACGCCTGCTGCGCCCCCACCGACGACGAAGCCGCCACGACAATCGCAGCGGCCCAGAGAGTTCTACGCATCTACGCCTCGTGGTAGTAATCCGCCACCCACCATCCGCCATCCACCCTCTGCCTCAAAACATCGACATCGCCAGGAAACTGCGCAGTGAATCGTTGGTCGCCCGCAACCGCCCTGAGAGCAGGCGCGTGCACGACCACAACACCTTGTACGCGATGTCGCGATTGAAGTCGAGCAGCAACTCGAAGTCGCTGCGCGAGATCGTCAGCACCTTGGTGCCACCGTTGGAGATCGCATCGGTGGACCGCTCGCTGCGATCGAACACCGACATCTCGCCGAAGAGCGCGCCGGGTTTGAGCACGGCCAGCGCCTCTTCTCCGCTCCCCGGCACCACACGGGAGATGCGCACGTCACCCGAGATGATCAGGTAGAGACGGCTTCCCGATTCCCCTTCCTTGAAGATGTACTCGCCCGACACGAACTCCTGCGTGCGGCACACCTCGGCGACGCGCGCGAGTTCGCCGTCGTCGAGGTCCTGGAAGATGGCGACGCCGCGCAGCAGCGCGACAAAATCGGACATGACATCCCTCTGGGGAACGGGCCTATGGCGAAGCTACCGGGCCACCGGGGCAGGGGCAAGCGGCGTTGAGCCGCGGCGCCGCGGCCCCTAGCTTGGCACCCATGCCGCGCCTCGCACGTCTCGCCGCCGTCCTCGCGCTCCTGCTCCCCGTCGCGCTACGCGCGCAGCAGCCGGTGAGCGCCGACCCCCAGTGGGAGATCCGCGCCGATGCTCAGGTCACGCCGGACCTCGGCGCGCTCGCGGGTCTCGGCGTGAACGTCCGTGCTGGGTGGTACGCACGCGTGGGACTCTCTGCCTCTGCCGGGACGATTTACCTCGGTGAAGCGTGGCGTAGCCAGCAGCGTCTGGACGCGACCGTGCGATTCCAGTTCGACCCGTTCGCGCAACGCGCGCGTGCCGTGTACGGAGGCGCCGGGGTCGGGGTCGTGCGCGGAGAGACCGGCGATCTCACCGGGCGATTGCTGCTGGTGGTCGGGATGGAGGGCGCCGCCCGAGGGCGCGTCGTCCCGGCCGCCGAGCTCACACTCGGCGGCGGCGTGCGGCTCGGCGTGGTACTGCGCGCCAAGCGCGACGAAGGGCGCTGACGAGATCGTGGACGCCGCGCGGATGCGGCGCGGCCTACGGACGAAAAAAAGCCCCGGGACTGATCCCGGGGCCTCTCTCGCCTACGCCGCGCTGACCGTGTCGAGTTCGCCAGCGTCCGCCGTACCGCTCTCAGTCGCCGCACCCTGGTGCTGGGCCGTCTCGACCTTCTTGGTGGGCGCTGCGAAGCGTTCGCCGAGCGTCCGGAGGTCCGCGACCTCCTTCTTGCTCAGCTCATGATACCGCTCCGCGAGATAGGACATCGTCTCGTCGAACCACTCCTTCATGTGCTCCTCTTCGGAGCCGATCACGCCGCAGCGCATGATGTGTTGGAACAGCTCGTCGCGCGCCTGGTCGGAGGGCGACGGCTGGGTGGCCATCGGACGGCCACGGTTTCTCTGTCTGCTCATCTCGTCCGGATCGAGGGTAATTGGTGTGTCGGTCCGTCCTGCAAACCTAATCGTCGAACGCCGTATATCCTACCCCGCGTTCCTCACCGGTGTAACTTTCTAACGTCCGTCCAACCCCGGTCCTTTCGGAGCGTCTCGTGAGCCGTTCGTCTGTGAAAGCTGCCAAGTCCGCCAAGCCTTTCGGGCCCATCCTCGTCGTCATCGCCGTGCTCGGCGTCTCGGCCCTGGGCTACGTCCTCACCCGCCCGCCCAAGGTGATCACCCTGCCCGCCGTCGTGAACCTCGCGGCCGCCGGTATCGTCACCGGTAGCCCCGATGCCCTCGTCGAGGTCGTGGAGTTCGCCGACTTCGAGTGCCCAGGCTGCGGGTACTTCGCCACCCTGCACGAGCCGGACATCATGGCTCGCCTCGTCGCCACGGGTGAAATCCGCTTCCGCTTCATGGACTATCCGCTCGACATCCATCCCAACGCACTTGCGGCGCATAACGCTGCCCAGTGCGCCAACGAGCAGGGCAAGTTCTGGGAGATGCACGACCGGATCTTCCAGAACCAGGAGCGCTGGAACACCCAGGCGACCCGCGATCCCAAGAAGATCCTGAAGCAGCTCGCCGGCGACGCCGGGATGGACGTGGGCAAGTGGGACGACTGTTTCGACTCGGGCCGCAAGCTCGAGCAGATCGCCGCCAACCGGAAGGAAGGCGAGCGTCTCCGTGTGGGCTCCACGCCGTCCTTCGTGATCGGCGGACAGCTCATCCCGGGCAGTCTCACGTACGACGAGATGAAGACCTACGTCACCGCCGAGAAGATCCGCGTGATGGCAGAGCAGTCGAAGGCGACCGGCAGCAAGGTGATCGCCCCGGTGCAGGCAGAGAAGCCGAAGGGCGACTGACGCGTCGGCGCGTCTGGCTGTGGAACGACGAAGGGCCCGGACGACCGTCCGGGCCCTTCGTCGTTGGAGCGGCTCAGCTCTCGTCCGCCTCGTACTGCTCCTTGAGTGACGCGACCACGCTCGGATCCGCCAGCGTCGTGGTATCACCCAGCGCCCGACCTTCCGCGATATCGCGCAGCAGACGCCGCATGATCTTCCCCGAGCGCGTCTTGGGCAGGTCGGCCGAGAAGAGGATGTCATCCGGCCGCGCGAGCGCGCCGATCTTCATCGCCACGAACTCGCGGAGTTCATCGCGCAGCGACGAGCTCTTGGTGAACCCGTCGCGCAAAGTCACGAACGCGCACACCGCCTGCCCCTTGAGCTCGTGCGCCTTGCCCACCACTGCCGCTTCAGCGACGGCCGGGTGTTCGACGAGTGCCGACTCCACTTCCATCGTGCCGATCCGGTGGCCCGCGACGTTCAGCACATCGTCCACCCGCCCGAGGATCCAGAAGTAGCCATCGTCGTCGCGCTTGGCACCGTCACCGGCGAAGTAGAGATCGGGACGGCCGGCCCATTTGGAGAAGTACGTCTCGACGTAGCGCGCGTCGTCGCCCCAGATGGTGCGTAGCATCGACGGCCACGGCTTGGTGAGGACGAGCAAGCCCCCACCCACGCCGATGATATTGGCGTTGTTGTCCATCAGCTCGGCAGCGTAGCCCGGCAGCGGCTGTGTGGCGCTGCCCGGCTTCGTCTC
>JBJXGK010000183.1:0-6896 GCA_046153705.1 Gemmatimonadaceae bacterium | reverse complement strand
GGCTGTCCCGCCCGCTGTACGCCTCTCCCATCGGGCGGTCCACCCGCACATCCACCGGCCGCGGGAACAGCTCCATGTCCTTCCCCTCGGCGTCCCGGATCCGGATGAAGGGCACCCGCAGGGTCGTGCCCTCGAAGAGGGTCACGTTCGAGGTATAGATGATCCAGCCCGACGTCGGTTCACCAACCACCTGACCCAGTCCCAGCGCCCGATAGCCCTCGGTGAAGTCCTCGGCGTCGCTCAGACTGTGCTGATTGGTCACCAGCACCGTCGGCTTCTCGAACGCCCGCTGCCCCAACTGCAGACGCGCCGGCACCTCCACACCTCCGCGACGCTCCATGGTGAGGTACGAGCGCCGGCTGAACACGTCCAGCGCATACGCGTTCACGAATCCGCCGTTGTTGTTGCGGATGTCGATCACCACGCCCTGCTTGCCGTGATTCTCGGCGTCGAGGTCGATGTACAACTGCTCCAACGACCCGGCACCCATGTCGATCATGTGCACGTAGCCGAGTGTGCCGTTGCTGATGCGATTCACGTACGCTCGGCGTTCGTCCACCCACGCACGGTACATGAGGTTCTTCTCCGCGCCCGTGCTGATTGGTTGCACCGCCACGTCGCGCCCATCACCACGGCCCTGTGAGGCGACGCGCAACACGACGCGCTTACCGGCGGTGAACGCGAGCAGTGAGTCGAGGTTGCTGCCCTGCCCGATCGCCACGCCATCCACGGCGAGCAGCACGTCGCCGATCGCGATCCCATCGGCGATCGCCGCCGGTCCGGACGGCATGACACTCGTGACGCGCAGCCGCCCTTCGCGCTCGTACGCGGCGCGTTCGAACGTGAGCCCGATGCGCCCGCTGCTCGGCGGTTGCGAGGCAGGACCGCCCACTCCGCTGTGCGACGCATTGAGCTCGCCGATCATGAGGCCGAGTGCGCGGCGGAGTTCGTCGGGATTGCGCGCGGCGGCGACCACCGGTGTGAAACGTGTGCGCACGCTGTCCCAGGCGACACCATGCATCTCGGGGTCGTAGAAGTTGTCGCGGGTCCAGCTCCACACCTGGCGGAACACCTCGGTGGCCTCTCCGCGGAAGTCAGTGTCGAGCTCGGCGGTGACCGCCACACTGCGCACCTGACGGTTCTCCACGCCGATCACCTGCACGCGTCCCCCGCTCAGGTACCAGATCTCCTTGGAGTCCGGCGACCAGCGCACGTTTCCCTTCCCACCCGGGGTCGACGTGACCTGCCGTAGCTGCGGTGGTTCGGTGGCGTCGTCGTCGATCGGCCAGGTCCAGATCTGATTCTGACCGGCGGCGCTGCCCACGAGCGCGAGCGTCTTGCCGTCCGGGCTGATGTGGACACCGCCCGCACTGAGATTGAGCGGCAACGACGTCGCGCGACGGCGCAGGCCTTCGAGGTCCACGCGCACGGTGCTCGGCGCTGGTGAAGGCGCGGGTGTCGCCGGGGATGCGGCTGCACCCTCACGCGGCGCGGGACGCGCACCGCGTGGCTGCGCCGTATCACTCGGGAACAACGACTCGAACCGTGCCTCACGGAACCTTGGCGCGCGCGCAACCAAGTCCACACGGATCACCTGCCCGTCCTCGGTCCGCTGCGCGTTGTCGAAGAACAACGACCGGCCATCGTTGCTCCACGCGATGGTACCACCGAACGCGTTGGCCAGGAAACTCACCTGCTGCGGCGTGCCACCGGCGAGTGGCACCACGTACGCGTTCAAGAAGCCGCGGTCACCGACATCGAGGAACGCGAGATGCGAACCATCGGGCGAGAACGCCAACGGTCGTTCCGAGATGAACGGCACGCGGCCGAGCTGCACGCCGCGCGCGACGAGCCGATCGGCGCCGGTGGCGACGTCGACGGCGCGAATCTCCTTGCCGCCGCGCACGTACGCGATCTGCTTGGCATCGGGCGACCACGCCGGCAGGATGTCATCGCCGCCGGCGGTGAGCGCCCGTTCGCTGCGTGAGCCGAAATCGTAGAGGTAGAGCTTGGCAACACCGTCGCGCCACGCGGAGTACGCCACGCGGCGACTGTCGCTGGCCCACGCGGGCATCGCCTCGGGCGCGACGCTGCTGCTCACGCGGATGGCGTTGCCGCCCGTCTTCGCATCGGCGGCGAAGAGTTCACCGCGGACGATCACGACGAGCTTCTTGGCGTCGGGCGAGAGCGCGAACTCATCCACCCCGCTGGTGATGGAAAGTCGTTCGCTCACCGGCGTGGACGGGGCGCCGCGCAGTGTGAAGTTGACGCGTGCGGTGCGACCGCTCGCCACATCGAGCGTCCAGACGCCGAAGTCGCGTTCGAACGTGATGCTGGTGCCGTCGCGCGAGAGCTGCGGCCAGAGCACTCGGCCGTTGGTGAACGTGGTGAGCGCCCGCGCGACACCGCCGTTCACGGGCTGCGCGTAGAGGTTCTCCGCGTCGTCGCGGTCACTCATGAAGTAGAGCGTGCGACCGTCCGGCGCCCACATGGGCCAGACGTCGCGGCCTTTCCCGGGGCGATCACCAGTGGAGACGCGCGCGTACTGGGGCGTCGCGTCAAGCGTCACCGTCCACACTTCGGCCTCGTCGATGTGCGACGACCCCTTGCGCCACCACTGCCCGGACGTGGTGCCGCGTGCGGTGATCGCGAGTCGACGCCCGTCGGGCGAGGGTGCCGCCCAATACTCCGACGCATACCGATCACCGGCGACGAGCATCGGGGTGCCGCCGTTGGCGCGCACCCGATGCACATCGTTCATGCCGGCGATGTCGCGGGCACTGGTGGAGTAGTAGATCCACTCGCCATCGGGTGACCAGGCGTCGAGCTGCTCGGCGCCGTCCTCGAACGTGAGGCGGCGCAGCTCGCTCGTCGTGAGATCGAGGATGTAGATGTCACCGCCGCCGCTGCGCGTCGAGACGAAAGCGAGACGACGACCGTCCGGTGCGAGCCGCGGGCGATAGTCGTTGGCGGTATGTCCGACGATGAGTCGCGCCTCACCGCCGGCGGCAGGGCCCATCCAGATGTCGCCACCGGAAACGAAGGCGATCTCCTTGCCGTCTGCCGAGAAGGACGGCTCGGCGAAGAGCGCCGACTGGGCGTCGAGCTGGGCGACAGCGACTGCCGAGACGGCGAACGACGCGGCAACGCGCGCCAACGAGTGCAGCGTGAGGCGCAGCAACGAGGTGTTCATCGATTCATCGCTCCCGGCACTTCGCGCAGCACGGGCGCGAGGGCCTTCCACATGTTTCGGGCGGCACGGCGCGCGCCCTCTTCGTTCGGGTGGATCCCATCTGCCTGATTCAACGACGACACACCCGCGACTCCGTCGAGGAAGAACGGAATGAGCGGAACCTGTTCGTCACGGGCAACGGTCATGAACGCATCGCGGAAATCACGCGTGTATGCTTGCCCGAGGTTGGGCGGGGCCTCCATCTGCGCGAGCATCACGCGCAGCCCTGGGCGTCCCTCGCGGAGCTTCCGGATGATCTTCGCGAGGTTGGTCTTGGTGGAGGCCGGGTCGACGCCGCGCAGTCCGTCGTTCGCTCCGGCCTCGAGCACCACGACATCGGCCCGATCGCGCATGAGCCAATCGACACGTTCCAGCGCCCCCGCCGAGGTCTCGCCGGAGAGGCCCTTGGCAGAGATGGTGACCTTGTAACCTGCGGAGTCGGCGAGCCGTTGGAGGACTGCGGGGTATGCCGAATCAGGATCGAGTCCGAGTCCGGCGGTCAGACTGGTCCCGAGGATCATCACGCGAACACCGCCAATGATGGCGGCCGCGGCGCCGGTGGTGGCACCCGTTGCTCCGGCGGTCGCCACGGTGGTTGATTCCACGGGAACTTGTGCGTTCGACGCCGGCTTCGATTCGGAGCCACCGCAAGCACCACCCATCGCGACGACCATTATGGCCGCCGCCAGCGTCACACCGCTGCTCTTCCCTCTCCGCTGTCGCATTCAAATGCTCGCTGCAAGAGACTTGACCAAGGAATACCAGAGCGGAACCTCCCGCCTGGCCGTGCTCCGGGAAGTGTCGTTCGACATCCCCCAGGGGGCCTTCGTTGCCATCGTCGGCCCGTCGGGGAGCGGCAAGACCACACTCCTGGGCCTGTTGGCGGGACTGGACCTGCCGTCCCGTGGAACGGTGTCACTGGACAACGCGGACCTCTCCAAGATGGATGAGGACGCACGTGCAAAGCTACGGGGGGAGAAAGTTGGGTTCATCTTCCAGAGCTTTCAACTCATCCCCACGCTCACGGCGGTGGAGAACGTCCAGGTGCCGCTCGAGCTCCGCGGCGACTCGGACGCCGACGAACGTGCGGTGGACCTGCTCCGCCGCGTGGGGCTGGGCGACCGCACGGACCACTTCCCCAATCAACTGTCCGGCGGCGAGCAGCAGCGCGTGGCGATCGCGCGGGCCTTCGCCAACCGGCCGCGCATCCTCTTCGCCGACGAACCGACCGGCAATCTCGACGGGTCCACGGGCGCCAAGATCGTCGCGCTGCTCGACGAACTGAACCGCGAATCCGGTGCGACCGTGGTGATCGTCACGCACGACCTCACGCTCGCCGAGCATGCGCAGCGGATCATCCGCCTGAAGGACGGATTGGTGGTGGAAGACCGCGCCGGGCGAGGCGCCCCGCAGTCCTCTCCAGACGCAACGGCGGCGGACGCCACCTCGGTGACGCCGTGAGCGCCAGCTTCTCCATGCTCTCGCGCCTCGCGTGGCGCGAGAGTCGCACGGCCCGTCGTCGGCTCCTGCTGTACATGAGCTCCATCTCCCTCGGCGTCGCAGCGCTGGTGGCGATCGACTCGTATTCGTCCAACGTGCAGGACTCCATCGCGTCGCAGTCGCGGGCGCTGCTCGGCGGCGACATCAATCTCCGCGCCCGGAACGGCTTCACGCCGGCACTCGACTCGCTGCTCGACTCGCTCAGCACCGCGGGGTATCCGTCGGCGCGCGTGGTGAGTTTCGCGTCGATGGCGACGGTCGCTCGCTCCGGCGGGACGCGGCTCGCGCAGGTGCGCGCGGTGTCCCCGGGGTATCCGTTCTACGGCGAGGTGATCACCGAGCCGGCCAACACCTGGTCCGCGATGCACGAGGGGGCCAATGCGTACGTGGACCCGTCGCTGCTCATCGGCCTCGATGCACGCGTGGGCGACACGCTCGTGGTGGGATTCGCGCGGTTCGTGATCCGCGGTTCGCTCACCAACGTTCCGGGCGACCCCGGCATCGCGGCGACGATCGGGCCGCGCATCTTCATCCCCGAACAGTATCTCGCGCAGACGCAGCTGCTGGGCCTGGGCAGCCGCGCGGAGTACGAAGCCGTCCTCAAGCTGCCGGACGACGTGGAAAGCCCGCGATGGGTCGCCCCGCTGCGGCCGCGATTCGAGGGCGCGGGGGTGCGCGTGCGCACGGTGGTGGAGAACGAGATCGACCTCACCGACGCAATCAGCCAGCTCTCCCGTTTCCTCAGCGTCATCGGCCTCGTGGCGCTGCTGCTCGGCGGCATCGGCGTGGCCAGCGGCGTGAACGCATTCGTGCAGCGGAAGATCGACACCGTCGCGGTGCTGCGCTGCCTCGGAGCCTCGAGCAAGCAGGTACTGACCATCTATCTCCTGCAGGCTGGCGTGATGGGTCTGCTCGGCGCCGCTATCGGTGCGGTGATCGGCGTGGGCATCCAATACATCGTGCCGTCGTTGCTGGGCGACTTCCTGCCGGTCGATGTCTCTGTGACGCTGGTGCCGGGTGCGATCGCGCTCGGGCTGGCGATCGGCGTGTGGGTGGCGGTGGTGTTCGCGCTGCGGCCGCTGCTGGTGCTCCGGCGTGTGTCGCCGCTGCAGGCGATCCGCCGCGACGACGCCGCACTCTCGGCATCGCGTCGGCGCGACTCGTGGACCTGGATCACCAATCTGGGACTCGTCGTGAGCGTGCTCATCCTCGCGATCGACCGCGCGGAGAGCACACAACAGGGACTGCTCTACGCCGCAGCTATCTTCCTGAGCATCGGCGCGCTGTATGCGAGTGCCGCGCTGCTCTCCAGGCTGGCACGCCGCCTGGTGTCCGCGCGGCTGCCCTACGTGGTGCGGCAGGGCGTCGCGAACCTCTACCGCCCCGCGAACCAGACCCGCTCGGTGATCCTCGCCCTGGGCTTCGGTTCGTTCCTCGTGACGACGATCGTGCTCGTGCAGACCAACCTGCTGCGCGCGTTCGACGTCACCGCGCAGGCGTCGCGCGGGAACCTGGTGTTCTTCGACGTGCAGGCGAGTCAGCGGCAGGGACTCGACTCGTTGATCCGTGCGCAGGGACACGACGTGGTCTCCGCGACGCCGATCATCACCATGCGGATCACCGCAGTGAACGGCAGGACGACCGAACAGTGGGCGGCCCAGAAGGGCATCCCCGCGCGATTCTGGGCACTGCGCCGCGAGTACCGCTCCACCTACCGCGACTCTCTCAAGGCCACGGAGAAGCTGCTCATGGGCTCGTGGTACCCGGTCGCCGCGCCCACCGACACGTTGTTCGAGTTCTCCATGGAGACGGGGGTCGCCACCGATCTCAAACTCTCGCTCGGTGACACGGTCACGTGGGACGTGCAGGGCGTGAGCGTCCGTGCGCGGCTCACCAGCACACGCGAAGTCGATTGGGGGCGGTTCGAGCCGAACTTCTTCGCGGTGTTCCAGACGGCGGCGATCGAGCAGGCACCGCAGCAGTTCGTGCTCGTGGGCGACGTGGCGAGCGACAGCGCCGTCGCACAGGTGCAGCGCGCCTCGGTGAGACAGTTCCCGAACGTCGCGAGCATCGATCTCTCGCTCGTCCGCCGCACCATCGGGCAGATCGTCGACAAGGTCACCCTCACGGTGCGTTTCCTCGCGCTGTTCAGTCTCGCGATGGG
>JBJXGK010000132.1:0-34741 GCA_046153705.1 Gemmatimonadaceae bacterium | reverse complement strand
CGCGACGGAGGATGCGGCGGAGGACGTAGCCGCGGCCTTCGTTGCTCGGGAAGATGCCGTCGGCGAGCAGGAACGCGACCGCGCGCGCGTGGTCGGCGAGCACGCGGTACGACGCCGAGTCGCTGTTCGCGAAGGCGTAGGGCTTGCCGGTGATCTCGCTGACCTTGGCAAGCAAGGGCGCGAAGAGATCGATGTGATAGTTGTTGGAGACACCCTGCATCACCGCCGCGATGCGCTCGAGCCCCGCGCCAGTGTCCACCGACGGGCGGGGCAGCGGCACGAGCGTGCCATCTGGCTGCCGATCGAACTGCATGAACACGAGGTTCCAGATCTCGAGGAACCGGCCCGCCTCGGCACCCTCGACGAACGCGTCGGTCGTGTACTCGCTGCGGTTGCGATCGGTCCACTCGCCGCTGGCGCCGGCCGGGAACTCGAAGTCCTTCGCCATGTGCGCGAGGTCGACGTAGATCTCGGTGCACGGGCCGCAGGGGCCGGTGTCGGCCATCTGCCAGAAGTTGTCGCGTTCGCCGAGCCCGTAGATGCGCGAGTCAGGCAGCCCCGTCACTTCACGCCACAACGCCCGCGCCTCGTCGTCGTCCTTGTAGACGGTGACGCGCAGGTGCTCCTTGGGCAGCTTGAGCTCTTCGGTGACGAACCCCCAGGCGAAGCGGATCGCGTCGCGCTTGAAGTAGTCCCCGAACGAGAAGTTGCCGAGCATCTCGAAGAAGGTGTGGTGCCGCGCGGTGTGGCCGACTTGTTCGAGGTCGTTGTGTTTGCCGCCGGCACGGACGCATTTCTGGGAGGTCGTCGCACGGCGGTTGCCGTCCGGGGCGGCCTCCTGGCCCAGAAAGACTTTCTTGAACTGCACCATTCCGGCGTTGGTGAAGAGCAACGTCGGGTCGTCCCCAGGGATCAGGGGAGAGGAGGGGCGCACGGCGTGTTGTTCACGTGCGAAGAAATCGAGGAATCGGCGGCGTATTTCGGACGCGTGCATATCATTGTAAAATAAGGCGTTGTGACTACTTTTCACAACGTCGGGACCGGCGTGGTGACCGAGGAGCCTCTCTGCGGGTAAGCAGGGTGTATGCCTCGATTCCTGCCCGCGGCGCAGATCTCGGGGTTGCGCGGATCCGGATGTTTACGGCAGGTGCAGGGAGAGAGTCCAGTGCGTGTAGGGGAACTGTACCTAGTTACTTGGTTCCGCGTGACGGCAAGCGTCTCACGGGCAATCCAATAAATCCATAAGATGCGGAATCGTTTCTACTTCCTGATCGACCTGTTCGGCCTGGCGCTCGCGCCCTTCCTCGCGATGGCGCTTCGTTTGGAAGGCTTCGATTGGCCCGCTGGTTACTACGAAACCGCGCTGTGGTATGCCGCGCTGACTCTGCCCGTCCGTCTGGGAATCGCCTGGACTGCAGGTCTGTACAACTGCATCTGGCGCTTCGCGAGCATCGTGGAGCTTGAGCGGATCCTGATCGCCGGTGGTATCATCGCCATTGTCGATCTGGTGATCGGACTGACCATCGACGGCACGGTCGCCCCGCGGCGCATGCCGTACAGCGCGATCGCGATCGATGCGATGTTGTCCGTGGCCGTGCTGGCCGGCCCTCGCCTGCTCTCACGCGTCATGCAGCTGCGCCGTCGCCGAGAGGGCGAAGCCGTCCGCACGCTCGTAGTCGGCGCCGGCTCGGCGGCGCAGGTCGTCGCTCGCGAGGCCATCCAGAGCGAACGCGCTCATTTCGAGATCGTCGGATTCGTCGACGACGACGGAAAGAAGCAGGGCCAGCTCATGAACGGCATCCGTGTGATCGGTCGCGTGGATGAACTGCCCCGCCTCATCCGCAGCGTCGGCGCGAAGGAAGTCATCATCGCCATGCCCTCCGCGAAAGGCACCGAGATCCGTCGCATCGTCGAGCTCGCCTCGCAAGCCGGTGCCCGCACCCGCACCATCCCGAGCATCTCAGACATCGTCTCGGGCCGCATCGAAGTGAGTGCGCTCCGCCCGGTGGAGATCCAGGACCTCCTGCGTCGCGCCGCCATCTCCACGGACATCACCAAGGTGAGCGCCCTCGCCAAGGACCGCACGGTGCTCGTGACCGGGGCCGGCGGCAGCATCGGCGCCGAGCTCTGCCGGCAGATCGCCGCGCTCGAGCCCAAACTGCTCGTGCTTCTGGATCACTCCGAGAACCAGATCTTCGAGATCGAAGGCGAACTCCGCCGCCGTTTCCCTGCCCTCAAGCTCGCACCGGTCATCGCCGACGTCCGCGACGAGCAGCGCATCCGCCGCACCTTCGAGCGGTTCCAGCCGTACGCCGTCTTCCACGCTGCTGCGCACAAACATGTGCCGCTCATGGAAGAGAACGTCGTCGAGTCGGTCACGAACAACGTGCTCGGCACACGGAACGTGGTCGAAGCGGCGGTCGATGCCGGCGTCACACACTTCGTGTTGATCTCCACCGACAAGGCCGTGCGCCCGACGTCGATCATGGGTGCCACCAAGCGCCTCGCCGAGGCGATCGTGCGTGCCGCGGCGACGCGCTCGCAGAAGCACTTCGTCGTGGTGCGCTTCGGCAACGTGCTCGGTTCGCGTGGCTCCGTGGTCCCGACCTTCATGGCGCAGATCGAACGCGGTGGGCCGGTGACGGTCACGCATCCGGACATGCGTCGCTACTTCATGACCATTCCGGAGGCCGTGCAGCTCGTGCTGCAGGCCGGCGCACAGGGCCAGGGCGGCGAGTTGTTCGTGCTCGACATGGGCGAGCCGGTGAAGATCGCCGATCTCGCGCGCGACCTCATCCGGCTTTCCGGGCTTGAGGAAGGCACCGACATCGAGATCCGCTACACCGGCATGCGCCCGGGCGAGAAGCTCTACGAGGAAGTACTGTTCGGCGACGAGGACGTGCGCAGCACCGAACACCCCAAGGTGCTCCGCGTGCTGGCCGAGGACCCGGACAACGTGCTCGTGGGCCGGATCGACGAGTTGCTGCGCGCGGTGGCGCTGCAGGCGTTGGATGAGCAGGCGCTACGCGATGGCGTGACCGGCTTGGTCCCGGACTTCATCTTCCCGGAGAAGCGCAACGACGTGCTGCCGATCGGCAAGCGTGCGAGCGGAGAGATCCGCCGGGCGTAGCCCCGAACAGCTGCGGCCCTACGGCGAACGACGTCGAGGCAGGCCGGCGAGCAACCCGACGCGGTACGGCAAGAGCTCGCCGCTGACGTTCCAGAGCTTCGCGCCATCGTATCGCCGACCGGTGGCGCGGTCGTAGCCCTTGTAGAGCGACTGCACGCTGCCACCACCCACGTACGCGTCAATCGTCCAGCCGGAACGCAGCTGCCAGACGCGGCCGACGCTGCCGCCGACGAGCAGACTCGCGCCCTCCTGATACAGGGTCGTGTCCCGGTAGTCCGGGCGCTGGAGCCGGAACACTGCGGCGCCCGCGTTGAGCGCGGCATACCACCCAACCGAGCGCGCATCCCGATAGAAGCGCCACTCGGCCGTACCGACGGCGAAGGTGAAGGGGTAATCCTCCACCGATTGCCACGGCGACACGATGGCATCCCACTGGAAGGTGCGGCCGTCGCGGCGGAGCGCGCGCTCGACGCCGACGTGCGCGATGCCGACGAGGGTCGTCGCGCCGATCTTGATCCGCGTACCACCTTCGATGCCCTGGGCACCGAGCGGGTCATGCGCGAGAGTCGCGCACGCGGTCCCCACAGTCAGCAACTTGAGCAGGCCTCGCTTCATCGCCGAAAGCTCACTCGTCGGACGCGAGTGCGCGACGGGCGGCCTGCGTCGCCGCCCCGGGACCGAATCCCCGGCGCACCAGCCAGGCGGTGAGACGACGCTGCGCGACGGCGGCATCGAGACTGCGGAGCGAGCGGGCGCGACGTGTGGCGGCAGCCGCGAGGGCCGCTTGCTCCGCCTCCTCGGCGTCCTCACCGCGCGCCCCGATCACCTGGTCGACGAGTAGAGCCTCGACCCCGCGTCGACGCAGTTCGGCGACGATCCGTCGCGCACCGTAGCCGCGTGAGCGGGCCGGGCCGTCGACGAACGCGCGGGCGAACGCCGCGTCGTCGAGCAGCCCGAGCTGGGCGAGACGGTCCAGAGCCCACGTGATGTCGTGTGGCGCGTGGTCGCGCTGCTTGAGGTAGCGCTCCATGTCGCGCCGTGTCCGACCTCTGCGCGCGAGCGCGGCGGTGGCCTTATCAAAGCACTCGGTGGCCCTGCTGGCGGCCCAGAGACGCGCCACACCCCCTTCGTCCAGCGACTGGCCGATCTTGAGGCGCAGGTCGCCGAGAGTCTCGACGGACACGGGCGCGACCACGACCTCGCCGACCGTCACGCCGTAGCGTCCGGCGCGGCGCGGGAGTTCGGCGATAGCGCGGACCGGGCCCGGCGGGGGCGCGACCAGCGGCTCGCGCGGCTTCCGTCGGTCGCGTGCGGCGGTCGGCATACTCATGGGGCGCTCGGCAACGCGGGTGGGAGTGGGACTGACCGGAACGACGCCGGGGGCGGACCAGAGTGGAACGGCGGGGATTCCGGGCCCCGACGACTCACCGCAGATCGCGCCCCCGACTAAGGGCCGATGTGAGTGGGGTTGCTCGAGAGGTGAGGCACCACGTCTCGATTTCCCGACTCACGCTGTCTTCAAGCGAACCGCGGTGGTCTGCGGCGGTTGCTACTCCTCGTTGTCCTCGGCGACGACTTGCCTGTTGACGCCGAGCACGACCTTCACCTTCTCTTCGATCTCGGCCATCACCGACGGGTTGTCCTTGAGGAACAGCTTGGCGTTCTCGCGGCCCTGTCCGATGCGCTGCGGTCCGTAGCTGTACCAGGCTCCCGACTTCTCGATGATCCCCGACTCCGCCCCGATGTCGACGAGGAGCGAGGTGTGCGAGATCCCTTCCGCGTACATGATGTCGAACTCGGCCTGCTTGAACGGCGGCGCGACCTTGTTCTTCACCACCTTCACCCGGACGTGCGAGCCGATCACGTCCTCCTTCTCCTTCACCGGGCCGATGCGGCGGATGTCGAGCCGCAGCGACGCGTAGAACTTGAGTGCCTTACCGCCGGTGGTCGTCTCAGGGTTGCCGAACATCACCCCGATCTTCTCACGCAGCTGGTTGATGAACACCACCGAACAGTTCGAGCGGGCGATAGCTCCAGTCAGCTTGCGTAGCGCCTGGCTCATGAGGCGGGCCTGCAACCCCATGTGCGACTCGCCCATCTCCCCCTCGATCTCGGCCTTCGGTACGAGGGCCGCCACCGAGTCGATCACGATCACATCCACCGCGCCGCTGCGGACCAGGATCTCACAGATCTCGAGGGCCTGCTCCCCGGTATCCGGCTGCGACACGAGCAACTTCTCAACGTCAACGCCGAGCTTCGCGGCGTAATCGGTATCCAGGGCATGTTCGGCGTCGATGAACGCTGCCGTCCCACCCTGCTTCTGCGCATTCGCCACGACGTGCAAGCAGACCGTCGTCTTACCGCTGGACTCGGGGCCGTAGATCTCGGTGATGCGACCCCGCGGGATCCCACCGACTCCGATCGCGGCGTCGAGATTGATGGCCCCGGTCGGGATCGCATCGATCTTCACCCGCATCCCTTCAGCGCCGAGCTTCATGATGGCGCCCTTGCCGAACGACTTCTCAATCTGCGAGACAGCGAGACCCAACGCTTTCGTACGATCCGCCTGCTGTGCAGCCGTGGTGGCCATCGTTGCCTCAGTGGTCCTGCCTGTAGGGCCGGTGGTGCCGGCTCGTGAAGGGAATCTAGCCCTCGGGAGGGTGGGGGCTATCCCGAACGAACTGCGAAAATCCTGCGCGCTTCCTGACACCGAACAAACTACGAACCGCGAGCGATATCGCAAGGGAGGCACCGAGGCCGCCGCGCCGAATCGGCGTCGGCGCCCGTGAGGTCACATTGCTGGTTTTCAACAATACATTTAAAATCATTCCTGACAACGCTTTAGCGCGTGGATTTGGTGTTGATTACCTGTGGAACGTCTGTGTACGACCGAGACTTTTCCCCAGCCCATCCACGCCCACGAACGACTTGTCCACAGCTCAAGTCACCCGAAACGCGTCCTCGACGTGCTTCACGAGCACGCGTTCGCCCTCAATCAGCACGCCGACGACATCGAACCGATACGATTCCTCCGCGCGACCGTGACGGTCGATCCAGACGCGCGCGCTGCGAGCGAGTTCGCGTTGCTTGCGATGGTGCACGGCTTCGACGGGATCACCGAACTCCGCGCCGCTACGCGCTTTCACCTCGACGAACGCAACCAGCGCATAGCGACGAACGACGAGATCGATATCGCGGTGCCCGTTGCGGAAGCGGCGGTACACGACGCGCCAGCCTTTGCGCGTGAGCCATCGCTCTGCGATGCGTTCTCCGAGTTCGCCGACACGCTGATTGTGTTGGGTCACGCGAGCAAGCTACGGGTCGCGCGCTCACGGGCGTGATCGACTCGTCGCTAGTCGGCGCAGATCATCGCTCCGCGTCGGACTTTCGCGTGCGTTCCACCGCTCGGAGCCGCAGGCCCCGCTTCGCTCGCCGATGCACGCGGGGCCCGAGCAAACGCCCGGGCCCCGCTTCGCTTCAGGCCGCCGTGCGCTCGCCGGCGATGCGATCGATGTCTTCCAGCCCGATCAGCACATCGCGCGGCTTGGAGCCGTCCGGAGGGCCAAGCACGCCCGCGAGATGCAGTTGGTCGATGATGCGCGCCGCGCGGCCGTAGCCGATCTTCAGACGACGCTGCAGCAGCGACGTCGAGCCGCCCTGATGCTGCACGCAGACCTCCGCCGCCTCGCGGAACAGCTTGTCGCGATCGCCCTGGTCCTGACTCGACTCCTCGCCCGCCCCGGCCTCCAGCGCCTCGCGCGCTCGCACCGCCTCTAGGATGTCGGCCTCGGCGGCCTGCTCCTCGATCGCGATGAGACCCTGCGCTTCCATCGCCGCGCGACGCGACTCCTTCTGGTCGACATACCACTGCATCAGGCGTTCCGTGTCATCGTTCGACAGGAAGGCGCCCTGCAAACGGCTCGGCTCGCTCTTGCCCGGCGGGATGAACAACATGTCGCCGTTGCCGAGGAGGCTCTCGGCGCCCATCCCGTCGATGATCGTGCGGCTGTCGATCTGGCTCGCCACGCGGAACGCGATGCGGCTCGGGAAGTTCGCCTTGATCAAGCCGGTGATCACGTTCACGCTCGGCCGCTGCGTGGCGAGGATCAAGTGGATGCCGATCGCACGCGCCTTCTGGGCGAGCATCGCGAGCGGGGTCTCCACCTCGGCCGCCACGGTCATCATCAGGTCGGCGAGCTCGTCGATCACCACCACGATGTACGGCAGGATACCACCGGTGTACTCCCGATTCTCGAAGCCCACGTTCGGGTCCTTCGGTTTCCGGAGCGAGGCGCCCGCGCGCACCTTGGCGTTGAAGTCCTGGATGTTGCGCGCACCGTTCTCGGCGAGCAGCGCGTAGCGCTCCTGCATCTCGAGCACCGCCCACTTGAGCACCGCCGCCGCGTCGCGGTTGTCGGTGACGACCTTGTGCCGCAGGTGCGGCAGCACGTTGTACACCGAGAGTTCGACCATCTTGGGATCGACCATCAGGAACCGCAGCGTCTTCGGCGTGTGCCGATAGATGAGGCTCGTGATGATGGTGTTCACGCACACCGACTTGCCCGAGCCGGTCGCGCCGGCGATGAGCAGGTGCGGCATCTTCGCGAGGTCTGCGATGACCGCGCTGCCCTCGAGGTCCTTGCCGAGTGCGATGGGCAGGGCCATCGGCTTGTTCTGATAATCGGCGCTCTCGAGCATCTCACGGAACGCGACCATCTCCGGCGACGGATTCGGCACCTCGACCCCCACGGCGCCCTTGCCCGGGATGGGCGCGACGACGCGGATCGACGGCGCGCGCATGGCCAGCGCGAGATCGTTCGCGAGGTTCGCGAACTGCCGCACCTTCACGCCGGGCGCCGGTTCGATCTCGTACTGCGTCACCGTGGGGCCACTGGTGCGCCCGGTGAGCACGCCGTCGACCTTGAACGTGCGCAGCGACTCGATGAGCTTGGTCCCCATCGCGTCGAGCTGGGCACGGCCGGCTTCGACGTTCCGCTCCGGGGCCTTGGTGAGCAGTGCCGGGCTGGGGAGCTCGTCGGAGTTCGGCAGGACGATCGGCGAGACCTGCTCGATCTCCTCGATCTCCGGCTTGGCGACCTTCTTCGGTTTCTTGGCGCGTACGGATCCGACGGACGAGACTCCGTCGAGCGCTTCTTCGAGCGCCGCGTCGATGTCATCGTCCGAGTCAGTGAGCACGGTCAGCTGCGTCTTCGGCGGCACGGTGTCCGACTTCGCTGCGATGCCCATGAGCGAGAGATCGATCGCCGGCATCTCCTGCGCATCGGGCTCCAGCGTCTCGGCCTTGGTGAGCGCCGCGTCGGCCGCGGCTTCAGCGGCGAGTTGGGTCGGCGACTTCACTCCCACGGCCACCAGCGCGCGCAGCGGATTCCATCCGAGCGTCACCGCGGTGAGCACGGAAACGGCGATCACGAGCGCGAACCACGCGCCGCCGCGACCGAACGTCTCGGACAGGTAGTAAGCCGAGAGCGATCCCCAGAGTCCGGCGTACGCATCGCCCGTGCCGGCCGGCACCGTACCCAGTCGCGCGAGTCCGGTGGCGATGGGAACGAGCAGCACGAGACCGAGCGGGAACAGATCGAAGTGACGGCGCGACGAGGTGCCAAGACGGCCGAGCGCGCGCAACGCGCGCACCGCGGGGATGAACGGCACGATCACCGCCGCCACGGCACCCACGAGGCCCAGCACGGCCCAGCGCATGCACCCGCCCACGGGCCCGAACGCCCCACCCGCGACCGTGCAGGACTCGAACGCCGCCGGCGTGCGACCGAACACGAGTGCACCGGCAATGAAGAGCGAACCGACGAGAAGCACGATGCCGAGGATCTCACCGCGCAACGAACTCTGCGCAGGAGCGGACGCGGACGCAGCGATGATATCGGCGACGTCCGTTACGTGCGCGGTACTGCGGCGGGTCGGCTTCGGCGCCAAGTCATCGGTGCTGATGGCGGGCACGCCGAGCGCATCGGACACGGACCGTCGGACGCGCGTACGGCGCGGCTGAGGGGCCAGAGGGGATTCCAGGAGGAGGGGGTCTTCCTGAGGGAGTTTCCGCGGCATCGGTCTCGGGGCGACAGTGGATACACCCGAGACGATCCGGCCCCCCCCGGAGAAACGCCGATACCCGACTCAGCGACGGCGGCCGAATACGTAGCTGAAGGTGGTCACGACGGCGCCCAGTTCCTGCTCGGCGCGTTCGACGTTGAAGCGCTCGAACCGATAGCCGATGGACGCGCCGACCGGGAGGGTCGCCGCGACCCAGCGGACCTCGGTCTCGAGGTCGAATCCGCGTGCACTCTTGTCGTCGCCGGCAAGCGGCACGTAGACCGCCGCGCGCCCTCCCAAGGTGACCGGAGTGGTTCCCAGCCGCGTCGCGCCTCGTCCGCCGAGGCGCAGCGCCGAGTACATCTGATCGAGGTCCACGTTGGTGGCCGCAGAATACCCCGGACGGCGCAGCAGTCCGATCTCACCCGCCGCCGCTTCGCCGCCGTAGAGGAGGCTGAGCGCGAGCGAGGAGTACTTGCCCACACCAGCCGCCTGCTCGCTCATCTCGATGAAGGTCAGCTGCGCGCCGACGCGCGAATCCCGGAGCCGGAGCGTGAGGTCGATGCCACCCGCATTGGCGTCGAGTGCGGTGGGAAACGCGTTCCGCACGTTGGAGAGCAGGCGCACGTTCTGGACGACGAGCGCGAAGTGCCCGCGGAGCAACGGCGCGCGCGCCTCCTGCGCATGGAGGAGCGCCGGGAGCGCGCCGAGCGCGAGGCCGAAAAGCGCGAGACTTCCGAGCAGGGCGGTAGCCGTGCCGGAGTGAGAGCGAAGTTGCGACATCACGGGGTCTCCTCGGTGATGCGCACGGTCACGCGATACCCGGAGAGGGCCCGCGAGTTCTCCGTCAGGGTCTTGGCAACCGACTCGGCGTGCGCCCGACGGAGCGCGTCGTTCGCAGCGACGGCGGCAGGCAGCGGCCTCCCCTTCTCGAACACGGCGGCGGCGACTCCTCCTGCCGCCACGAGTACGCCGAGTCCACCCGCCCGTTTGTCGGGGTCGTAGAGACGCGCGAGAAGTCCTCCGCCGCGCGGCGCGGTGGCGAGCGACGCCGTCAGCACGCCGAATGCGATACCCGTTGCAGCCGTCCGGATGCGGTTCGGCTTCTCGTATTCCCTGAGGAAACTGCCGGAATCGAGCGCCGGTGCTGTCACGAGTGAGAGTGGTGTCGCGTTGGCCGAGAGCGAGCGGGTGACCGTGATCGAGTCGCGGCTGCGGACGTCCACACCGCTCACCCGCAGCTCATACGCGCCACTGCCGATCCAGGCCGCGAGGCCGTCGTGCGACCGCAGGCGCAGGATCCCGCGGCCCGTCACGACGGCGGAGTCATGCACGATGCTGCGCCCGCTGGTCCGGTGGACGAGCGCGAGCCGCAGGCGCGTGGACCGCGTCGTGAACACGGCGATGTCGCCGGTGGGTGACGCGCCCGCGAGTTCGAACTGGGGTGGTGCCTCGACCCCCACCGCGAACGTCTCCGTGCGCGCGACCGCGAGCAGCGAATCGAGCCCGGCCCATCGCAGCTCCGGTTCGATCTCCACGTCCGGACGCAGCCGCACCAACGCGCGAAGTTGGCGCAGCGAGGAGTCGGGTTTCTGGAACTCGCTCTCCTCGGGGAAATACGCGAGCGCGAAGATCTGCCGGAAGACCACCGCTTGCGACGGACGCATTCGCGCTGCGTCGGCTTCGAGATCCTTCGCGAGGCGCAACGCCTCGGCATAGCGCAGGTCGTTCAGCGCGCGTCGGATGCTCTCGATGACGTCGTCCACTGGGGCGTTCCGCTGTTGCGCTCCGACGGCGAGCGGGGCGACGAGGAGCGCGAGAAGAAACAGCGCACGACGGGTCAGGGGCATCGAGGAGCTCGGAATCCGATGATGGCCGTGTCAAGCGATGCCACGGTGAATGTGGTGTCCCAGTTCGCGCAACCATCGGCGCGCAGCGAGACACGGACCTGTCCGGCACGAACAGGCACTAGGCGGGGGCCTTTCGCACCGATGACGGCGGGCGCCTGTCCGTTCACGTACAGCGTCGCCAACGGGATGCGGCTGCCGATCTTGATCCAGCCGAGCGGGATCTCGATCGGGTCTTTGCCCGCCGCGACGCGCTGGTCGTTGCGCTTTTCGACGCGCTCGAGGGCCTTGTTAAGCGCGGCGTTCCCACCCGGGAGTCGCGCGGGGCGGCCAGTACCCGTCGTTGCACGGCCCGAGGGCGCAGCGACTGTCCCCGTGTCCTGTGACGTGGGAGTTGTCTCGGGGGCCTGCTGTACCTCGGGTACCTTCGTGCCTCTGCCCGCGGACGAATCCGATTGCGCGACCGTTCGTGCGTTGCCGGGCGAGGAGTCGCCCGTCACCGGTGCCACCGGCAGCATGTTCGGCGTCGGCGCCGCGGTCGCGGCCCCGGGGCGGCCGGTGTCCGACGGAGGAACCACATTCCCCGCCCCGCGCGCGGACCACTGCCCAAGCTGCGTCGCCGCCACGACAGCGGCGGTGGCTAGTACACCGACGCCCAACCACAGCCCGCGGCGCGAGCGCCGCGGGGTGGCGGCTGCGCTGGGGGCACGCGGGGTCAGACTGGGCGATGTCATCGGGCGCGTGTCCGCCGCGTGTGCCTCGGAGTGATGCACGGTCGGCCGGAAACTCGGCACCGGACTCGTCGGCACGCTGAGCTGCGGCTGTTCCCGCGCGCCCTCGTCAGCAAAGCGCGCGATGCGCGACTTGGTCTCGAACTCCATCGTCGCGCTCAACGCGCCGAACGCCGCCACCGCCTCGGCCACGGAGGCGTATCGATCGGCGGGGTCCTTCGCGAGCATCTTCTGCACGCAGGCTTCGACGCTCGCCGGGATGCTGTCGTGCGGCACGTGCATCGCCGGCACCGGCTCGAACAGGTGCCCCTTCATCACCTCGCCGATCGACGGCCCCGCGTACGGCGTGCGCCCGGTGAGCAGCTCGTACGCCACCACACCGAGCGCGTACTGGTCGGCGGCGCCGGTGACCGGCAGGCCGTTGAACTGCTCGGGGCTCATGTAGTGCGGCGTCCCGATGATCACCCCGGAGTGCGTGAGTCCTGCGCTCTCGGTCTGCTTCGCGATGCCGAAGTCGGTGACGTAGACCCAGCCCTCGCGATCGAGCATCACGTTCGCCGGCTTCACATCGCGGTGGACCACACCGCGCTGATGCGCGTAGTGCAGTGCGCTGCCCACGTAGCTGATGATCGCCTGCGTGAAGGCGAGCGACTGCCCGCCCTCGTGGCGGATCACCGAGTCGAGCGAACGCCCCTCGATGTACTTCATCACATAGTACGCGAGTCCCGGCTCCTCGCCGATCGCGTGGATGGGCACGATGTGCGGATGGCTCAGGCCCGCGGCGACCCGTGCCTCACGACGGAATCGTTCGATCGCGCCCGGCGTGCTCATGAGCGCAGGCGACATCACCTTGATGGCGACCTTGCGATCGAGCGCGAGGTCGAGCGCCAGGAACACCGACGCCATGCCGCCGGCACCCAGCTCCGCGTACACATCGTAGCGTCCGATGGTCGCGCGGCGGAGTCGGTCGAGGAGACTGGCGGTGGTGAGGTCGGGCGACGTCAGGCGGGGCTCTGAGCTGGTGGGGACGGACGCACTGCGACGGACCGCTACTGTCCTACCAACACACGAGACGTCCGTTCCGCTCCCGGACGGCATGCGCGACAGCGTCGAGGGTTCCGCACCAAGGAATATCCCCAGCGAAGCCGTGCGCGCGCAACGCACGCGCGTGCGGCGCTTGGGCGACCGCGTGAGCTGCGTCACAACCGGCAGCGCGCCAATGACGCTCGGCGCGGGCGGTCGCGACGTCGCCGAGCGTCACGAGGGCATCACGCTGGTGCGCGATGCTCGCGGTGGAGTGGCCGATAGCATGGCCTGTAGCGTGCGTGGCGGCGAGCACGGCGGCGAGCGCCCCAGCGCATGCCGTGTCCTCGTCGGCTTCCTCGCCCGCCTGCCCCGCACACAGGAGAGTGACGCGACGCGTGACGGCATCCGCCTCGGCGAGTGCGCGGTACACGGCGTCGACGGTGGCCGAGCGATTCACGAACGCGCCGACGAGACGCGCCGCCGCGCCTTCGGCGGCGTGAAGCGCCTGCGTACCGTTGGTCGTGGTGGTGAGCGCCGTGCGCCCCTGCACACGCGCCGACGTGTAGTCGAGCGGCGAGTTACCCACGTCGAATCCGGGCAGCGCGACGTTGCCGCGCTCGCCGCCGAGCAACACCCGATCGCGCGCGAACGCGATCGCCCTCGCGCGCACGTCCTCCGGTGTCGCGTACGCTTCGACCGCTTCCGCTCCGTGGGCCAGCGCGGTGGCGACCACCGTCGACCAGCGCAGCACGTCGATCACGACGACAACGTCCCCCGCGAGCGAACTCGGAGGGACGTCTTGCCAGCGCAGGAAGGTCCGCAGCGTCGCCGGGCTCGTCAGTCGCTATCCCTTCTTTGCGGCGACCATCTCGAAAAGGTCGGCGCCTTCCTTCTCGAGGAACTTGGTGTGCACATCACCCGCCACGAACTTGGGATGGTTCATGAGCAGGCCGAGGAACGGGATGGTCGTCGTGACACCCTGGATGATGAAGGTGTCGAGCGCGAGCCGCATCTTGGCGAGCGCTTCGTCGCGGTCACGTCCGTGCACGATGAGCTTGGCGATCATCGAGTCGTAGAACGGTGGTACCGTGTAACCCGCATAGGCGTGTGTATCGACGCGCACGCCGTTCCCTCCGGGCATGTGGAAGACCTCGATCTTCCCCGGGCTCGGCTGGAAGTTGCGCGCCGGGTCCTCGGCGTTCACGCGGCACTCGATCACGTGGCCGCGGAGCTCCGGCGTCTCCGTGACGGAGAGCGGCAACCCCGCCGCGACGCGGATCTGTTCCTTCACGAGGTCCACACCGGTGATCATCTCGGTGACCGGATGCTCCACCTGGATGCGGGTGTTCATCTCCATGAAGTAGAACGAGCCGTCCTCGTCGAGCAGCATCTCGATGGTGCCCGCGCCGACATAGTCGATGGCCTTGGCACCCTTCACGGCCGCGGCGCCCATGCGCCGCCGCAGGTCCGGCGTCATCACGGGACAGGGCGCCTCCTCCACGAGCTTCTGATGGCGGCGCTGCACGGAGCAGTCGCGCTCGCCCAAGTGGATCACGTTGCCGTGCTTGTCGCCGAAGATCTGGAACTCCACGTGGCGCGGACGCTCAAGGTACTTCTCGACGTACACCGAGCCGTTGCCGAACGCGGACAGCGCTTCGGAGCGCGCGAGCTGGAACGAACGCGCGAAGTCGTCGGCGTCGCGTGCCACGCGCATCCCCTTGCCGCCGCCGCCGGCCGACGCCTTGATGATGACCGGAAAGCCCATCTTCTCGGCGATGACGAGCGCCTCGTCGACGTCTTCGACCGGGCCGGGTGAGCCCGGAACCACCGGCACGTCGTTGGCGATCATCGCCGCGCGCGCCGCGGACTTGTCGCCCATGGTGCGGATCTGGTGCGGCGTCGGGCCGATGAACGTGATGCCGCTCGCCGCACAGGTCTCGGCGAACTCGGCGTTCTCGGCGAGGAAGCCGTAACCGGGGTGGATCGCATCCGCGCCGGTGATCTCGGCGGCGGCGATCAGCCTTGGGATGCGCAGGTACGAGTCGCGCGCCGGCGCGGGACCGATGCAGACATCGTCATCGGCGAAGCGCACGTGGAGCGATTCGCGATCGGCCTCGGAGTAGACGGCGACGGTTTCGACACCGAGCTCGCGGCACGCGCGCACGACGCGCAGCGCGATCTCGCCGCGATTGGCGATCAGGACTTTCTTGAACACTTAGCGTGCGCCCTGGTTGACCTGGCTCCAGTCACCTTCCGACGAGCCGGCGATGCCCTGCACACGCAGAGCGAACTCGCTGGGACTCGTAGAGGCGAAGAGTGCCGACTCGTAGGAGATCACGCCCTGCTTGTACCAGTTGAGCAAGGACTGATCGAAGGACTGCATTCCGTACTGCACCGTCCCTTCACGGATGAGATCGGGGATGGCGAGCGCCTTGGAGGCGTCGCGGATGTTCTCCGAGACGGCGGCGCTGTTGACGAGGATCTCGGTGGCCGGGATACGACCCGGCTTGTCCGCACGCGGCACGAGGCGGAGACAGACGACGGCCTGCAGCGCGGTGGAGAGCTGGAATCGGATATCCGCCTGTTCGTGCGGCGGGTAGAACGAGAGGATGCGGTTGATGGTCTGCGTCGCGTCCATCGTGTGCAGCGTCGAGAACACCATATGGCCCGTGTCGGCGGCCTTGAGCGCGATTTCGAGCGTCTCCAGGTCACGGATCTCACCGATCATGATGATGTCGGGGTCCTGACGGAGTACGCGGCGCAGGGCCTGGGCGAACGACGTGGTGTCGGTCCCGACTTCGCGCTGATTGATGTGGCACTTGATGTCGCGATGCAGGAACTCGATCGGGTCCTCGATCGTGATCACGTTCGCGTGCCGGTTCTCGTTCACGTACTGGACCATCGAGGCGAGCGCCGTCGACTTGCCCGAGCCCGTGATGCCGGTGACGAGCACGAGCCCACGCGGCTTGAGCGCGATCTCCTTGAGCACCGGCGGCAGGTTGAGCTCTTCCATCGACAGCGCCTGGAAGGCGATCGCGCGGAAGGCGTAGGCGAGCGAGCCGCGCTGCTGGTACACGTTCACGCGGAAACGCCCGACGCCCGGCACACCGATGGCGAAGTCGGCGTCCTTCGCTTCGTCGAACTCGCGCCGCTGCTTCGGCGGGATGATCTGCTCACCGATGGAGCGCAGATCCTCGGGCCGGAGCGGCGCCATGTCCATCGCGACGAGTTCGCCATTCAACCGCATGGTCGGCGGGCGCCCGATCTTGAGATGCAGGTCGGAGCCGCCCTGCTGCGCCATCGTCTGGAGGACGATCTTGAAGTTGTAGGGCGGCGCGGCCGCCTGGCCGGACGCCGCACCGGCGGCGCCCGCAGGAACGGCGGTAGCGACGGTCTTCCGAGGCTCAGCCATTCGCGCTGACACGGTAGAGCACCTGGCCGTACTCGACCGGGTGCGCGTCGGTCGCGTTGATCTCGACGACGGTGCCCGAGACTTCCGACTCGATCTCATTCATGATCTTCATCGCCTCGATGATGCAGAGGACCTGGCCCTTCTTGATCTGCTGGCCCACGGTGACGTACGCCTTCGCACCCGGCTCGGGCGACCCGTAGAAGGTTCCGACCATCGGCGACTTCACGTCCGTGAGGTTACTGGCCGCAGCGGGAGTCGATGCCGCAGACGACGCCGGGGCCGTGGCCGAAGCCGCGGAGGGGGCCGCGGCGACCGGGGCAGCCATCGCGACCGGAGCCGGAGCCGCGATCTGCACGGCGCCGCGCGACACGGGCGTCTTGCTGAGGCGGATCCGCATGCCCTTGTCCGACGAGATCTCCATGGAATCCACGGTGGACTCGTCGAGCATCTCGAGGAGCTTCTTCACGTAGCGAAGGTCGATCATGGAAAAGGCGGATGTGAGAGGGGAGATGGGAGAGGGCAGCACCAACACCCTCAGCCCACCTGCAGCAGTGTACGGTCGAAACGGCTCAACACGTGGGGACCTTCCGAAGTCAGCACGACATCGTCCTCGATGCGGACCCCGCCCCACTCTTCCAGGTAGATGCCCGGCTCGATCGTCACGACCGAGCCGGCCGGCAGCGGCGACTCGGCGGTCTTCGCGACCCGGGGGGACTCGTGCACTTCCAGGCCGATCCCATGGCCCAGCGAGTGTCCGAACGCATCCCCATATCCAAGGCGCTGAATGTAGTCCCTCGCAAGCGCATCGGCATCCCGGCCGCGCATCCCGGCCCGAATAAGTGCCGAAGCGCTCCCGTTCGCCTCCCGAACCGCGGTGTGGACCTCGAGCTGTCTCGCCGTGGGTGCTGCACCAACGACCACCGTGCGGGTGAGGTCCGAGCAGTAGCCCGCGTGGATCGCGCCGAAGTCGATCAGCAGCAGATCCCCTCGTGCGATCACGTTCGTGGACGCCCGCGCATGGGGCAGCGCCGAACGTGCACCGGCCGCGATGATGGTCTCGAACGGGAACCCCTCGCTCCCGGCGGTCCGGAGCTCACGTTCCAGGATGCCGGCGACGGCGAGTTCGGTCATGCCGACATGCACCTGCGGCAGCGTGGCGGCGAGCGCGGTCTCGGCGATGCGCACAGCCCGGCGGATGAGGCCTAACTCGTCCGCATCCTTCACCTCGCGCAGCACTTCGACCAGGTTGATCGCCGGGCGCCACAGCCAGCGGGACCCGTCACTCGCCGCGTCGAGGAACCGCGCCGCATCCTGATGCGTCACATGTGCGCTCTCGAACGCGAGCACCTTGGTGCCAGCCAGTGTCTGCAGCTCCTGCCACAGCCGCGTCCACAGCGAGCTCGTCTCGATCACCACACGCACCTCACGCGCGACCTCGGTCTTCACCTGCGTCGCGTAGCGGAAGTCCGTCAGCAGGACGCAGTCGCTGGGCGTCACCACCACCAACGCGTTGGAGCCGGTGAAGCCGGTGAGGTATCGCACATTCGGCAGTGCGCTCACGAGGAACCCGTCGAGTCCACTCTCGGCGAGCGACTGCCGGAGCCGCGACAGGCGCACGCCGTGCGCCGACGCGGTCATCGGAACCTGGGGGTGCTCGGCACCCACGACGCGCTCGACGTCACGCGCGGAGCGCGCCGTCATGTTGGAGTTTCGACAGCGACGCCGCGTCGAAACGGCCGCGCACCCGCATCACGCCTTCGTTCTCGTCGGCCTCGCTCGAGAGGATCTCCCCGAACCGATGTGCTTCGGCGAGCAGCCGACCGTCAGTGAGAGGGATGCGGAGCTCGACCTCGGGCCGGCGGTCGCGCAGCGACTGTCGCAGGAGCGCGCGCAGCGGCTCCAGCCCTTCACTGCTCGCCGCCGAGGTGAAGATCGACCCCGGGGCGAGATTGTTCATGCGGTCCTCGAGCGCAACGCGGTCTTCGGGCGAGAGGCGGTCGACCTTGTTGAACACGTAACGCATGGGCAGATGCTGCACGCCGAGCTCGCCGAGGACTTCGTCGACCACCAGCCGCTGCTCCTCCCACGTGGGATGGCTCGCGTCGATCACATGGAGGAGCAGGTCGGCCTCCTGCACCTCCTCGAGTGTCGCACGGAAGCTCGCGACGAGGTGGTGGGGCAGCTTGCGGATGAACCCGACGGTATCGGTGAGCAGCACCGACTGGTGGTCACCGAGGTCGACTTCGCGCGTGAGCGGGTCGAGCGTGGCGAACAGCCGGTCCTCGACGAAGACCTCGTTCGCGCCGGAGATGCCGCGCAGGATGGAGCTCTTGCCGGCGTTGGTGTACCCGACCAGTGACGCGCGGAAGCTCCCCGTGCGTCCGGCGCGCTGTTGATGCCGCGCCTTGGTGACCTCGGCGAGTCGCTCCTTGAGCAGTTTGATACGATGACCGACGAGCCGGCGGTCGGTCTCGAGCTGCGTTTCACCCGGGCCACGCACACCGATGCCGCCGCGGAACTTCTCCAAGTGGGTCCACATGCGCGTGAGTCGCGGCAACGAGTACTCGAGCTGCGCCAGCTCCACCTGCATGCGCGCCTCGGCCGAGCGGGCGCGCACGGCGAAGATGTCGAGGATGAGTTCGGCACGGTCGATCACGCGCTTGCCCACCTCGCCCTCGAGATTCTTGCCCTGCGCCGGGGAGAGCTCGTCGTCGAAGATCACCAGCGTGGCGTCCTTCTCGGCGATCATCGTCTTGAGCTCGTCGACCTTGCCCTTGCCGATGTACGTGGAGGAGTCCGGCCGGTCGAGCTGCTGGGTGAGCGTGCCGACGACGACTGCGCCCGCGGTGTCGGAGAGCCGCTCGAGCTCTTCGAGGTGTTCGTTGACGTGATGCCGCGCATTGCTGCGCTTGATGGGCGCCCCGACGAGGATCGCGCGTTCTTGCGGGGCGTGCAGTTCGATCAGGGACTTGATGGGGCGCTCGTTCTCTGGGATGGTTCAAAATAGTGGATGGGTGACGGCAGATGTCAGATGGGGGAGCACGGCGCCGTTTCGCCGGACTCCCCCTCGACTGCCATATCCCGTCCGCCGTTCAGAACCGCAGGCCGTCGAGCCGTCCCGTGCCGGAGTACGGCCGCGTGATGTTCCCGAACGGGGTCACATACGTGAACTGGCCGCTCACTCGATAGTCGACGCTGCCCCTCTGCGTGAGCTTGGCCATCGCTGCGCGCAGCGCGGCGAAGGTGAACTCCACGGGCACGACGACTTCGGAGTGTCCCTTGTTCGTGAGCGTCACGAGCTTCTCGATCTCCCCGAGGGCGACCTGGTTGGTGTCGACCCACACGGTGTACGAGAGCTTGGTGGCATCCATGCGATACTCGTTCGGATTGTACACGTCGAGGATCACGTCCAGCGAGCCGCCCTGCGTGCCGACACCCTTCACGACGACGTTCTTCACCTCGACCACCGGGTTGGCGAACGCCTGCTTCGCCAGGGACGCGCATCCCGATGCGCCCAACGTCGTGAGGCCGACCACGGCCACCGCTGCCATCATGAACCCGCGACGCCACTTGCTGTGCTGCATCAGTCGTTCTCCGGTCGGGGAGCAATGGCTCCCGGTTGTGTGCTGCGGTCCTTGAGCGCGCGCCACCAGGCGAGCCGCTTCTCGATCTCCTTCTCGAATCCGAACGCGCCAGGCGTGTAGAACGGGCCACGCACCTCGTCCGGGAGGTAGTCCTGCGGCGTGTAGCCCTCAGGCGCGTCGTGCGCATACTGATACCCGGCACCGTATCCCAGTTCCTTCATGAGGCCGGTGGGCGCGTTCCTGATATGGAGCGGCACCGGTGCCGCCGGTGTCGCATCGGCGGCCGCCTGCGCGGCCTTCCACGCCACGTATACGCGGTTCGACTTGGGTGCGGTCGCGAGGTACACCGCCGCTTCGGCCAGCGCGAGCTCGCCCTCGGGTGAGCCGAGGAAGTGGTACGCGTCACGCGCAGCGAGCGCGATCTCCAATGCGCGAGGATCCGCGAGCCCCACGTCCTCGCTGGCGAATCGAACGGTGCGGCGCGCGATGAACAGCGGGTCTTCCCCGCCGCGGATCATGCGCGCCAGCCAATACAGCGCGCCCTGGGGGTCCGACCCGCGCAACGCCTTGTGATACGCCGAGATGAGGTTGTAGTGCTGTTCACCCGACTTGTCGTAGGACGGCACGCGCATCTGCAGCGCGGCAGTGACGACCTCCTTCGTGATCACGCCGTCGGTCGAGAGAACGGCGGCCGCCTCGAGCACCGTGAGCGCGCGCCGTGCGTCGCCGTCGACCTGCTCCGCCAACAGATCACGCGCGCTCGGGTCGAGCTGCAATGGCGTGCCCGCACGACCCGCCGACACGCCGCGATCGGCGTCGGCCATCGCACGGTCGAGCAACGCCGAGATCGCTGCGGCGTCGAGCGGCTGGAGCACGAACACCCGCATGCGGCTGAGGAGCGCCCCGTTGATCTCGAAGCTCGGATTCTCGGTGGTCGCACCGATCAGCGTGAGCAGTCCGCTCTCGACGTGTGGCAGCAGGGCATCCTGCTGGCCGCGGTTGAACCGATGGATCTCATCGACGAACAACACGGTGCGTGAACCGAGCACGCGACGTTTCTCCGCTTCGCCGACGATCTCGCGGATGCGCGCGACACCATCGGTGACGGCGCTGAACGGAACGAACTCACCAGCCACGTGGCGCGCGACCAGGCGCGCGATGGTGGTTTTGCCCGTGCCGGGCGGTCCCCACAGCAGGATGCTCCCGGTCTCGCCGCGCTCCATGGCCACCCGTAGCGGCCTCCCCGCCCCGAGGAGCGCGTCCTGCCCGACCACCTCATCCAGCGTCCGTGGCCGCAGGCGCGAGGCGAGCGGGGCCTGCAGCGGCCGTTCGAAGAGTCCGGGCGCGGTGCCGTCCGCGCGTCGGTCGCCGCCGCGCGCCATGCTAGTGCCCGAGCATGAGACGGAACGCCACCGAGATCCCGCAGCCGGCGAAGAACGCGATGTTGTGGCCCCATCCTGACTTGCCCTGGAACTCCGGGATCAGGTTGGAAGCGCCCACGTAGAGTGTCACGCCGGCCGCGAGCGCGAGACCCCACTCGGCGAGCGGGTCGAGGAGATCGGTGAGCACCACGCCCGACACCGTCGCCACACCGAGCGCGGTGGCCGCACCCATGGCAGCCCTTCGGGTCCGCCCCGAGGCGACCCATAGCGAGGCGATCGCGAGCCCCTCAGGCACCTTATGCAGGAACACCGCGCCGAAGACCAGCACACCGAGTTCCTGACTCACCGCGAACGCACTCGCGATCGCGACGCCGTCGACGAACGTGTGCAGCAGCAGCCCCACCAGCGCCGCGGTGCCTACGGCCGGGCTCACGTGGTGCGTCTCCTCGCCGAAGTGGAAATGCCCCACCAAGGCGTGCTGCGTGAGGTGCACGAGCAGGAAGCCGGCCAGGATGATGTACGCCGCGCGCGGGCCGCCGTGCTCGATCGCCTCGGGCAACAACCCGGAGATGGAGACGACGACCAGAAATCCCGCCGAGAAGGCGAGCAGCAGCTCCAGCGAGCGGGGAGACCATCGCGGACGCGCCGTGACAGCCGCGGCGCCGACGAGGTTCCCCGCCGCGGCGAGCACGGCGTAAAGAATCGAAGTCACGGGGAAAAGATAGCCGCCACGGCAAGGCGACCGGTGGACGCGGTCCGACTAGGCGGCGCCGGAGGGCGCTCCGCCCAAGTGCCGCACGAGCCCGCGCAGCGCGAGCTCGTACCCGTACGCGCCGAACCCCGTGACGATAGCGATCGCACCTGGAGCCAGCCATGAATGCCGCCGCTCCGGCTCGCGTGCGTAAATGTTGGAGAGGTGCACTTCGGCGTACGGGAGCGACACCCCGGCGAAGGCATCGCGTAGCGCGAGACTCGTGTGCGTCCACGCCCCGGCGTTCACCACGGCGCCGGTCACGACGCCGCGACAGTTGTGGATGGCGTCGAGCATGCGGCCTTCGTCGTTGAACTGGGAGAACAGGAGCGTGACGCCGAGTTCCGCTCCGACCTCCTCCAGCTGTGCCTCGATCTCGGCCAACGTCGTCGTCCCGTAGATCTCCGGCTCGCGGATCCCCAACAGGTTCAGATTCGGACCATTGAGGACCGCGATCCTCACTTCGTCAGGCCTCGCAGCCAGCCCTGGAACTGATCGAGGTCGTCGTCGTCGGGCGCCGCTGACGGCAGGTCGCCCACGTAAGAGGAAGACTCGACGATCGGTGAGGTATCGGCGTCGCCCGGTGTCGACATCGCCGACGGCACGGAAGAGGACGAGAAGAACTGGTCGAAGCGCAGCTTCTCCGACGCCCGTGACACGCGCGGCGCACCCGGCGCGGCCGACGGCAGCTCCGGCGGCATGGGCGCCGAGGGCCCTTCACCGAAGAGCGAGTCGAGTGCCGTTCCGCCGGACGGACCGGAGGTGGCGCCCACAGCGGCGAGTCGATGCGCAGCGCGTTCGTCTTCCACATTCACCTCTGGGCCGAAGAGTTCGTCGAGCGGACTCAGAGGAGACCCCGCAGCGGTCGGAATCGTCACGACCGGCGGAGCGAGGGTCAGACCACGGCGCGCGAAGGCGGCGAAGAAATCACGCACGTTCGGCCCACTCGGCGCACCGACCGGCGATGCCGGAGCCGCGGGCGTCACGCGCGCCGCGCGCGCGACCGCCGGCGTTTCCAGGGCGACTTCGTCGAACGACATCGCCGAGAGCATCGCGTTCGCCGGCGCTGGCTCGGAGAGCTCGACGGCGCCCTCGGGCACGTCGAACTCGAGTGAGGCGCGCGACCGGGTCTCGAGCGCGCGCAGACGATCGCGCAGACCCTCGTCCGCCGGCGACTGCGCGACCAACTGCCGGTACACGTCGATGGCTCGGTCGGTGAGCCCCTGCTCCAGATAGACCTTCGCCATCGTTTCCGTCACGAACGTGACCGGCGCCGCCGCCGACGCCGGCTCGTCGTCGATCGTCGCAATCACACCCACCGACGGAGGCTCGATCTCGAAGGTCTCGTCCAGCGCGACGTTCGCGGGATCCTCCGGCTCAGCGGGGAGCGCCGGCAGCGCAGCGTCTTCGCTCAGGGCGACGTCATCCGCGTCCGCCAACGGCCCGAAGTCATCGTCGGCGTGTTCCGTGTGGAAAGCTTCCACTCCGGGGCCGCTGGGCTCGAGCTCCGGCACGGCAGAGAGTTCGTCGAGTCCGGCGACGAAGAACTCGCTGTCCGTCGTCTCGATCAAGTCGGACTGGGCGGACATCGACTCAAGCGACGCACCCATGGGATCCATGTCGGCGTCGACGAGGCCATCGACTCCTTCGATCGTCGGCAGCGCCTCGTCGACGGGTTCGAGGATGGAGCGGAAGGCACCAGAGTCGGCCGGCGGCCGGAACTCACGCTCCTCCATGCCTTCCACCGCCAGCGGCTGCACCGACGGCCCGGAGATCGAGTCCGACTCGAGATCGTCGAGCCGTGCGACCTCGACCGATCCCAACTCGCTCGTCTCGAGGTCGGGTAGCGGCGCGACCTCGGCCGAGAACTCGGCGAGCTCGATGCCTTCTACGACGGGCGGCTTCGCATCCGCCGGGGGGACGGACGGCGCAGCGGCGGTCGGCACCACGAACTCCGGCATCGCCGGTGTCGGCGGACGGAATCGCGGTATGCGGGGCTCGGTGGTCTCTCCCGCGCCCGCCGGAGGCGGTGCCACCGGCGGCGTGGGGACAAAGGCCGGGGTCGGCGTGCGCGGAGCGGGCTTCGCCGCGGGAGCCGGTGTGGGCGCCGAGTTTCCCTCGCCGAAGTCGAACGCGACGTCGAAGATCGAGCCGCGCTTGGCCGGCGTGGGCGGGATCACGACCTCGACTGTCTTGGCGTCCTCGAGGGCCGGCGGCCGCGAGACGGCCGCAGGCGCCTCGGCCGGTGCGGGCGTCATTGGGCGGACGGGGGTCGACCCCCGCGGAGGCATCGGTGGAACCTCACCAGTGAGTCCCGCGGCCTGCGACGACGCCGTCACGCGAACGGACGGCGCGACCGAGATGATGTTGGGCGCACGGGAGGGGCCTGAGACGGGCTCCACGTCCTGGCGACCGCCGACCTCCTCAAGAAGGGCGATGACTTCTTCGTTGCGCCGGTCAAACTCGAGGAGTCGGCCGTACCAACTCCGAGCCGCATCGGTGTCGCCGCCAAGCCGTGCGATATCGCCGAGGTGGCGGAGCGCGATGAGATTCTCGGGGTCGAGCGCCAAGGCAGATTCGAACGGCCCGCGGGCCTGTTCGAGCTGGCCGAGCTCGAACAGGCACTGCCCGTAGACCACGAAGCCGTTCATGGACGCCGGCTGATCGCCCAGGTGCTTCTGGCAGATCAGGATGGCGCGATCGACCTGCCCCGTCTTCCGAAGCTCGTTCGCGAAGGGCGCGAAGAACTTCTTCGGGTTCTCGTGGTATCGCTTGCGGAGCTCTTCGACGCGGTTCGGTGCGGCCATCGGGCGGGTGCGGGATGAGGAGGGCGAAGCCACGGATCGCGCTCTTGCCAAGGTAGCATCGGCACAGAGAGAGCGTCAATCAGAAGTTCGCGTCTCGCTTGATTTTACGTTCTCTTCCGGGGTAGCTTTACAGGTTCTGGCAACCAGCGTGAAGCCCGGGGACTATCCTCGTTCCCGCGCTCCTTTCTACCGTTGAATTCAGGGGTCGTGGTCCGTGCTGCAATCGATGCGGGGCATCGCCAAGTACATCTGGATCTTCTTGTTCGTCGCCTTCGTCGGCGGCTTCCTGCTCGGCGAGGTCTCCGGCCTGCTCGGTCGGACCCCCGTCACCACCACCACCGTCGTGGGCAAGGTGAACGGGGACGAGATCCCGTACGTGGCATGGCAGAACCTCACGAACCAGCTCTCCCAGGAGCAAGAGCAGCGCGCCGGCCGCGCGCTGAACCTCGACGAGCGTCAGGTGCTCGAGGACCAGGCGTTCAACCAACTGGTCTCCGACCTCCTCCTCCAACAGGAATACGAGAAGCGGGGCATTCGCGTCACGGATGAGGAGATCAAGAGCGCCGCGCTCAACTCCCCGCCCCAGCAGATGTTGACCAATCCGCAGCTCCTGACGGATGGGCGGTTCGACCCGGCGAAGTACCAGCGCCTGCTCGCCTCGCCGGTCGCCCGCCAGCAGGGCCTTCTCCTGCAGCTCGAGAACTTCTATCGCAGCGAGATCCCGCGTTCGAAGCTGTTCTCGCAGCTCATCACCGATGCGTGGCCGAGCGACGAACGCCTCTACCGGATGTATCGCGATGAGCGCGATTCGGCGACCGTCGAGTTCGTGGCGCTCAGTCCGTCGGCCGCGCAAGTGGCCGCTGCCGAGGTGGGCGACGCCGACCTCCGGAAGTTCTACGATTCGCAGCCGGACCGCTGGGACCGGCCGGGCCGCGCGGTGGTCTCCATCATCAGTCTCGACCGGACGCCCAAAGCGGCGGACACTGCCTCGACGGCCGCCAAGTTGCGCGCCCTCAAGGCCGAGATCACCAGCGGCACGTCGACCTTCGAGGACGTCGCCAAGCGTGAGTCCGAGGACACCATCTCGGGTCCGATGGGCGGCGACCTCGGCCGCGGTGCCAAGGGGCGCTTCGTGCCGGAGTTCGAGAAGGCGGCGTTCGTACTGCGACCGGGCCAGATCTCCGATCCGGTGCTCACGCAGTTTGGCTGGCACATCATCAAGGCCACGGAGCGGAAGGGCGACACGCTGGCGTTGCGCCACATCCTGCTCACGGTCAAGCAGAACGACTCGACCGCAGTGCTCACGGACCGTCGCGCTGATAGCCTCTCGGCGATCGCGGCCGGCATGTCGGAGAGTTCGCGCCTCGACAGCGCCGCGAAGGTCCTGGGTCTGCTCGTGACCTCGGTGCCGGTCACTGAGGGGCAGACGGCGTACTACCTCGGTCGCCCGGTCGGTGGCATCACCGGTTTCGCATTCGGCGGTGCCGCGCAGGGTGAGATCAGCGATCTGATCGATGACGAGACTGGCTACTACCTCGCGCGCATCGATTCGCTGACGCTCGGCGGCAAAGCGTCCTTCGACGCGGTGAAGGAAGAGATCCGCACGGCACTCAAGGAACGGAAGGCCGCCGAGGGGCTCGTGCCGCAGGCGACAGCGCTGGTCGTCGACGCGAAGACGTCCACGCTCGAGGCCGCGGCCAAGAAAGCTGGGCTGACCGTGCAGCGCGCGGGTCCGTTCACCCGCCTCGGCTTCGTTCCGGGCCTCGGCTACTACAACGAGGCGGTGGGTGCGGCGTTCTCGATCCCCGTCGGCAGCGTCGGTGCGGCGCGTTCGACGGACGGCGTGTACGTCGTCCGCGTCGTCGGACGTTCGGAAGGCACACGCGAGGCATTCGAAACACAGAAGGCAACGCAGCGGGAGCGCGTGATCCAGGCGTTGCGTGAGCAGCGCGTCCGGCTCTTCTTGGACAATCTGCGGCGCGATGCGAAGATCGTGGACAAGCGCGATGAGATCAACGCGAGCCTGCGTCGCCAGACGCTCGAAGCACCGTAAGCGGTCGGGCGAGCGTCGGCCGCACAGGCCGGCGTCAGGGAGCGCAAAAGGGGGCCCGGACATCTCGTCCGGGCCCCCTTGCCTGTCGCGGCGAGCTCTATCAGAGCAGGCGGCGCGGCTCCTTCTCGGGCGCGTCGTCGTGCTGGACGGTCCGCGGTTGGGCCGGCGGCAACGACTCGCGCTCAGCCGGAGCGGCGAGTTCGGCCTTGGCCTCGTTCATGTTCTTCTTGAACTCCTTGATGCCTTTGCCGAACGAGCCTGCGATCTCGGGGATCCGCTTGGCTCCGAAGAGCAGCAGGACCACCACCAAGGCCATCAGGATCTCAGTCGCTCCGAAACTGCCGAACATACGAACCTCCTTAGAACAACGAACGCGCGATGAGGTAGGCTGCCAGGACCCCGACGAGGCTCAGCAACGAGACGTCGAGCGCGATGGGCCCTAAAGCGAACTTGATGACGACGAGGTCGATGGGCAAGGGGCCGATCGAGGGCGTGACGAAGCCGAGGTTCAGGAACTCCTTCACCGCGCCGGCCGGAAGTGCCATTCGTGCGAACTGGTGCATGAACCCGCCAAGGATGAACCCGGTGGCGAGGACAATGGCGTGGTACCCCGGACGGTGCTTCGCAGAACCCTGTGGCGGCATCAGAATCTCCGATCCATGACATACCCCAAAGCGCCGAACAAGGACTGGCGCACATCGGATTCGGGGAGATCGGCCAAGGCTTCCTCGGCTTCTTCGGCGAACTGCTCTCCCTTCTGTCGCGCGTATTCGAGCCCGCCGCACTCCGACACGATGCCGACGACCTCGGCGATGTGGGCGTCACTCGGCGTGGGGTCGGCGAAGAGGGCGTCCACGCGGGCGCGCTGGGCGCGATTCATCTGCCCGAGTGCATGGATGAGGGGAAGAGTGACCTTGTGCTCCTTGAGGTCATTGCCGCTGGGCTTGCCGGTCACCGCTTCCTGCTCCGTGTAGTCGATCAGATCGTCGGCGACCTGGAAAGCCATGCCGAGGCGCTCACCGAAGCGACGCATTGGTGCGCGGAAGCGCTGGGCGCCAGCGAGGGCCCCCATCTCGCACGCGGCGCCCACGAGGGAGGCGGTCTTCGCGCGATTGAGTGCGTAGTAATCGGTCTCACTGAAGCTCAACGCGTCGAACGAGGAGAGCTGGCGGAGCTCGCCGACCGTCATCTCGTTGGAGGCCAGGGTGAAGATGCGCAGCGGCTCCATGTCACCCAGGCGCACCAGCTCGGCGATCGCCTTGGAGAACAGGAAGTCGCCCATCAGCACCGCGACCTGGTGGCTGAACAGCGCGTTGATGGTCGGCTGTCCGCGCCGGAGCACCGAGTGGTCGACGGCGTCGTCGTGCACCACGCTGGTGAGGTGCACCAGTTCAGCGACTGCGGCGAGCGGCACCGCGCGCGGCTCCGGCGTTCCCTCCACGGAGGACGCGAGGAGGAGCAACGTGGGACGGAAGAGCTTGCCACGCATGCCGCGCAGATGCGCGTTGGCAGCCTCGACGATGGCGACGTCCGCCTGGACGATCCGCCACATCTCGTCCGGCACAAGCTCCAACCGATCGCTGATCGGCGCCTGGAGCTCGCGCAAGGCATTCGCCACCGGCGCGTGCAGTCGGGTCTCAAAGGTCACGAGAGCTGCTTCTCCACTGCGTTCAACCGGTCACCGATGTCACGGAAGTTGATGTCGACGGCGAAGACCCGCTGGTAGTGCTTCTTCGCGTCGGGGAACAGATGCAGTTCCTCAGCGATGGTGCCGAGGAGGTAGAGCACACCGACGAGCTGCTCGTCGGCCACGCCCGGCTCCGCCAACGCACGCTGGAGGATGGTCGCCGCCACGGGGAGCTGCTGCTTCTCGACGAAGCAGAGTCCGAGTGACTCGATCGCGCGCACACGGTTGTTCGAGCCGCGCAGCGCCTTCTGGAACTCGGAGATCGCCTCGTCGAGCAGGCCCATCTCCTTGTACGCGACGCCCAGGTCGTAATGGGCTTCGTGGTCCTCGTCGTCCACGTTGTCCGAGACGCCCTGCTTGAACTTCCGGAGCATATCGGCGAAGTCGGCCTGCTCATCGCCGGTTGGCTCCTTCTCCTCGACGACCATCCGCGTGCTCTTGGGCAGATCGTCGTCCTTGAACCAGTCGCCGAGGGAGATGTAGTCCTCCTCCGGGGCCGGCTTCTTCACGGAGCCGCTCTTGGCCGGCGCCGACGACTTGTTCATCGCCTTGGTAGAACGGCGCGGAGCCGGCGCTGGTTCCGGCACCGGCGCATCGGCGATCGTCTCCAGCGCAGCCTGCGCACGCAGATCCTCGGGGTCGATCTCGAGCACACGCTGGTAGACCACGCGCGCTTTGGCGCCTTGGCCGTCGCGCACCAGCGCGTCAGCGAGCTCCACGTACGCCTCGCCCAACCGCCGGCGGTCGTTCGCCCGGAACGCGAACTCGACGCGCTTCTGGTGGTACGCGATCACGTTCGGTGCCAGCCGAACGATCTCCTCGGCGATGGACGCCGCGGTGTCGAGGTCGCCGTCGCGCTCGTACCCCTTGAGTGCGACTTCGAGTTCGGCGATTCCGGACTCGCGCTGACCGTCGTCGAGCATCGCCTCCGCGAGCTGGCGGCGCAGTCCCCAATCCTCGGGCTCAGCGGCCGCTCGGTCGCGCAGCCGGTCGACCGACGTCGCGAGGATGACGGAGGTGGCGCGCGCCGGAGGTTTTGCGCTGGCGAGCTCCTCGTCACTGATCGGTGGCAGCGGCGGCGGCGGTGCCGGTTCGAGCAGGCCGGACTGCCGCGCGACGTAGTTCTCGTCGAGCGGGAAGGCGTGCACACCCTCGCTGGACTCCACGTGGAGCGGCTCGAACGTGGCGCTCTCCTCCGCCTCCTCGGCCGGCGCGCCGAAGGCGCCGAAGTCGGAGCTGGACATGCTGCCGGTGTTCGCCGGCGTGAGCCCGGAGGGTGTGAGCTCCCGCGGAACGGCGCGCTCGGTGGTCTCAGGGATGATCGGCCCGTCGAGCCCTTCGCTGCGCCGCGGGATTGCCCGCTCGGCGGTCGAAGGCATGTCGAGCGGCGTGCCGGAGCGGCCGCGTGGTGGCTTCGGGGCCTCCATCACAGGCAGGTCGACGATCACGGGCGGCATCGAGGCGGCCGGCGTGGGCGGCACGTCCGCCTCGAGTTTCGCGGCGATCTCCCATGCCGGACCGTCCATCGGCGGCAGGTCGGCGGGCGTCACGTTCGCGGAGGGCAGCTCGATGATCGGGAGATCCTCCGCCACCGGCGTGGACTCGACGATCGGAATGTCCATCGTCCGCCGCAGCAGCTCAGGCGGCGGAGCGACGACCGTCGGCTCGATGTCGAGCCTCGGAATGTCGACCGTCGTGTCGACGGACGCCGAAGGCGACTCGATCATCGGGAGATCGGTCGGTCGCTCCGACTCGGTCAGCGAGATGCGCTGCACCGTCTCCACCGTCTCGATGGCGTCAGGCGAGACCGAGGGCTCTTCGACCAGCGTCGGCTCGAGGCCGAGCATCGCGCTGTTGCTGGGCCGCTCCGACTCGCCCGGTGCGGCGGTCGGCTCGATCATGAGACCATCGAGCGTTGCCGCGACCTCGGGCTCCGCTGGCACGGCCGGAATCGGCTCCGGCGGTGTCGGGTCCGGCATGATGAACGTCAGGCCACCCTTCACCTCGACCTTTGGCGGCCCGGCGGGGGTCGGACGAGCGGGAGGCGTCGGTGGAGCGGCAGGAGCGCCTGTGGCCGCAGGCGCTCCTGGCGCTGCTGGCGCGGGCGCCGACGGTCCCGTGGTCGGCTCCTCCTCGACGTGGAGCAGGTTCAGCCCCTCGGTCGCCTTGGTGACGCGCCGCTGGCGCGTCTTCAACGCCGGGGTCATCGCGGAGGCTCGCTTGCTCGGCCCGCCGTCCAGATCGAGGAACACGAGTCCACCACTCTTGGAACCGCCACCGTCCTCGTCCGCGCGCGGCTCCACGCTGGGATCGATCGCCTTGATCTTCTCGGCGATCGTGCCCATGTCCGCTTCGCGATTCGTGCGGGCCGCCTGTGCATACGCGATCTGCAGCTGCGTGATCGCCTCCTTCTTGCGGTCGGCCTTCACCAACTGGTCGGCGAGCATCAGACGCACGTCGTCCTGATCAGGGACGAGATCGGCGAACTCCTTGAGCGCACGGAATGCCTCGTCGAGGTTGCCCGCCTTCTGCATCCGGCTGGCGTACTCGAGGAAGTTCTGGCGTGCGTCGGACTTGAAGCCTTTCTCTGCGGAGATCTTGCCGAGTTTGTAGTAGACCACGGCGCGCCCCGGCGACTGGCGCAGGATCTTGTTGCAGAGCGCGATCGCGGGGTTGTAGAACCCGCCGTCGGTGTACTGATCGACCGCGCGCTCCCAGACGGAGACGGCCTCGGCAAGGTTGCCGGCCTTCTGGAGGAGGTCACCCACGCGGTTGTACAGCGGGATGTCGACCGGGTCCTCTTCCCCCGACTCGTAGGCTTCGATGATCTCGCGATACACAGCGAGCGCCTTATCCATCTGCTTCTTGGCCTCGAAGTCGGCCGCCTTCTTCTTGAGCTTGAGGATGTCGGCCATTCCGGAAACTTACCCGTCGAACCCGGGGCGAGACAAGCGTTTGGCGGCGGCGAAGATAGGGGCCACCGGGTGGCCGGCCACCCAAGTACGAACGCAGCGGTTGTCGCCGTACCAGTACGGGACCTCTCGGTGGTCGCGCACGTCGAAGAGCGCGAGGTCGGCCTGGAATCCGGGCGAGAGCTGCCCGAGCTCGCCGGCGAGTCCGAGCGCGGCGGCCCCGTTGACGGTCGCCGCCACGAACGCTTCACCCACACTCAGCCGGAGCTGGCTGACGCCCAGCGTGAGGACGAGGGGCAGACTGACCGTCGGGCTGGTGCCGGGGTTGAAGTCCGATGCGAGCGCGACCGGCACGCCCGCCGCGATCAGCGCGCGGGCCGGTGCTTGCTTCGGCCGGCCGAGGAACAGCATGGTCCCGGGCAGCAGCGTAGCAACGGTCCCGCTGGCCGCGAGGGCCGCGATGCCGGCCTCAGAGATTGCGGCGAGGTGGTCGGCCGATGTCGCACGCAACTCGGCGGCGAGCTCGGCCGCAGCGCCGTTCTCTAGCTCGTCGGCGTGCAGCTTGATGCCAAGCCCTGCGCTCCGTGCCGCGGTGAGGATGCGCCGCGACTCGTCCGGCGTGTAGACACCGGGTTCGCAGAAGACATCCGCGAACCGCGCCAGCCCCTCGTTCGCGACCGCCGGGATCATCTTCTCGATCACGAGCGCGATGTACTGCTCACGGTCGCGCGGGGCCTCGCGGAAATCGAGCGGCACTTCGTGTGCGCCAAGGAACGTGGGTACGAGCCGCAGCGGCAGCGCTGCGGCGAGCCGACGGACCACGCGGAGCGTGGTGAGCTCGGACTCGAGCGACAGCCCGTAGCCCGACTTCACTTCCAGCGTGGTGGTGCCGTGTGCGGCGATGCGCTCGAGCCTCGCCGTGGCCAGTGCGACGAGGTCGTCTGCACTGCGCGTGCGGAGATCGCGTACCGACGAGTGGATCCCACCGCCGCGCTTGGCGATCTCCAGATACCCGATGCCCGCCGCGCGCATCTCCTGTTCTTCGTATCGCGCGCGGCCGAAGATGGCGTGGCTGTGCGAATCGACGAAGCCCGGGGTGAGGACCCCCTGCTCGCAGTCGTGGAGCGCTGCGCCCGGGTAGGCGGCGCGAAGCGCCGCGTCGGTGTCGACCGCGAGGACGCGTCCCGTTGAGTCGATCGCGACGCCGACTCCGTCGCGTACCGCCGCGTCGGTCTGTTCGCTGCCACGCCGCGCGCGCGCGGGTCCCGCGCAGGTCACCACCTGCGACGCGTTGATGAGCAGCTGCGAAGCGGTCGCCATGCGCTTCAAACTACTCAGGGCGAGGCGAGGAGGTCACGGAAGCGGTCGACGCGCAGTGGTGCTTGTGCCTCTCCGCGGCACGCATAGAAGCAACGGTCACACTTGATGGGCTCGTATCCGGCGTAGTCCTTCCAGTGTCCGTCCACCGGAAAGTCGGGACAGCGGCGGATCCCACCGTACGGATCGATGTGCACGGTCTCCTGCCCCGATCGGCAGGGCTCCTGCATCTCGCCACGCACGTACTTCGGGATGCTCTCGAGGTAGTAGTCGGAGTTGGAGAGCGTCCCGCGACGCTGCTTCTTGAAGGCGAGCAGCTCGCGGACGAGCGCCTCGAGCCGCTGTCGATGTTCGGCGCCGAGCAGGTGGTCGCGATTGCCGTTCTTGAAGTCGGTGTAGACCGAGAGATTCACGCCGACGCGCATGGCGGCTGCCGCGCGCACCAGCGGCATCACGTCGTCGAGGTTGTCATCCTTGATGACGGTGTTGAATCGCACCGTCATCCCCGCCCGGCGGATCGCCTCGGCGTTGGCGAGGATCTTCCTGCTCAGGCCCGGGATGCCGCGTGCCCGGTCGTGGCGCTCATCGAGGTAGTCGAGCGAGATGGAGAACTGCCCCACGCCCGCGTCCCACAGCGAGCGCGCTCGCTCGAGGGAGAGCATGCCGCCGTGGGTGATGAGCGTGGTCCATTTGGTGCTGATCGCGCGGTCGACGGCGCTGACCAACTCCTCCAGATCCTTGCGCAACAGCGGTTCGCCACCGGTCCACGTGATCAGCATCGGATCGAAGGCCCGCGCGGCGTCAGCGAACGACGTGAGTTCCTTCGCCTTCATCTCCGGCGAGGTCTTCCAGTAGTCGCAGAACGCACAGCTCGCGTTGCAACGCATGGTGACTTCGAAGTGCACGAGGACCGGACGCCGCTGCCACTTCAGCTTGGCGTACTTCCAGCTGAAGGGCGCGAGATGCCAAGGGCGGAACTTCGTGGAGAGCAGCGATCAGCCCTGGATGGAGGGCAGCTGGATGCCTTCGCGCGCCGCGGTGCGGATGGCGATGTCGTACCCGGCATCCGCGTGGCGTGCCACCCCGATGCCGGGGTCGTTGGTGAGCACGCGCTGCAGTCGCTCGCGCATCTCGGGTGTGCCATCGGCGACGATCACCTGCCCCGCGTGGAGCGAGTTGCCGATCCCGACGCCACCGCCGTGGTGGAAGCTCACCCAACTCGCGCCACTCGCGACGTTGAGCAGCGCGTTCAGGATGGCCCAATCGGCCACGGCGTCGGACCCGTCCTTCATGGCCTCGGTTTCTCGGAAGGGCGACGCCACCGAGCCCGTGTCGAGATGATCCCGGCCGATCACGATCGGCGCGGATACCTCGCCCTTGGCGACGAGATCGTTGAGCGCCACGCCGAAGCGCGCCCGCGCGCCCTGCCCCAGCCAGCAGATCCGAGCGGGCAGACCCTGGAAGTGGATCCGCTCTCGCGCCATGGTGATCCAGCGCTTGAGGTGGGCATCCTCGGGGAACATCTCGAGCACGAGTTCGTCGGTGCGCGCGATGTCCTTGGGGTCACCGGAGAGCGCGGCCCACCGGAACGGTCCTTTGCCTTCGCAGAAGAGCGGACGCACATACTCGGGCACGAAGCCCGGGATCCTGAACGCGTCCGTCACGCCGGCGTCGAGCGCTACGGTGCGGATGTTGTTGCCGTAGTCGAACGCAATGGCACCGCGGTCCTGCATCGCGCGCATGGCGCGTACATGCGCGACCGCACTCGCCGTGGAGCGCTTCACGTACTCCGCGGGGTCCTTAGCGCGCAGCAACACGGCATCCGCGAGCGACATCCCGTGCGGCACATAGCCGTTCAGCATGTCGTGCGCCGAGGTCTGGTCGGTGACGACATCGGGGATGATACCCTCGGCGACCATGCGCGGCAGCACGTCGGCGGCGTTGCCGACGAGTCCCACGCTGAAGCCACGCTTGGCCTCCTGGGCCTCGCGGATCCAGCGGAGGGCCTCGTGGTAGTCGTGCGTCATGCGGTCGCAGTA
>JBJXGK010000168.1:0-5711 GCA_046153705.1 Gemmatimonadaceae bacterium | reverse complement strand
GCGGCGAGATACGTTCAACGCCGGCCATCGCCAACGCCGGCGGCGGTTCCACTCGCCTGCGCTTCACGCGATACAACGTGACCGCCGGGCGCTTCGAGTCGCGCATGGAGTACACCAACGACGACGGAAAGAGCTGGAAGCCGGCGAATCACCAGGTGTTCAGTCGTGTGAACCCCGAATCGAGCTGAGGCGCCTATGCCTGCGCTGCCCGTCCTGCTGCGCGAGGTGCGCGCGTGCACCATCTGCGCCGCCCACCTTCCGCTCGGCCCACGGCCGGTGCTGCAGATGGACCGGCGTGCGCGGATCCTCGTCGCGGGCCAGGCGCCGGGCCGGAAGGTGCACGCCTCCGGTCAGCCCTTCACCGACGCGAGTGGCGACCGTCTGCGCGAGTGGCTCGGCGTGAATGTGACGACGTTCTATGATCCCGAGCGACTCGCGATCGTGCCCATGGGATTCTGTTATCCGGGCACCGGGAAGTCGGGCGACCTCCCGCCGCGTCCGGAGTGCGCGGCGACCTGGCGCCAGGCGCTGCTCGCAAAACTGCCCGACCTCGAACTCACGCTCGTGATCGGGCAGTACGCGCTCGACTATCACCTGCCCGACGCGAAGGGTACGCTCACCGAGACCGTGCGCGATTGGCGGAGCCATTGGCCGACTCTGGTGCCGCTCCCGCACCCGAGTCCGCGGAACAATCTCTGGCTCGCCAAGAATCCGTGGTTCGAGCGCGAAGTTCTCCCTGCCCTGCGTGCGCGCGTGTGCACGCTACTCACCACGCGATCTGGAAGGTCCCGTTCGTGATCGCGAGTGGAGCGGTCGCGGCCCCGGTCCCCGTGGGTTGCAGCGAGAAACTGAACGTGCCCGAGATCTGACCCGCCGTGAGCGAGGTGACGGTGACGGTTCCCGTACTCCCGGTGATGTAGTTCGCCCAGCAGCAGAGTGGACCGGCGGGCGGCGCACCGACGGGAGCGCCCACGTACACGCTGCTCACGTAGGCCGAACCGACCGCGTACGTGCCCGGCCCCGGTAAGTTCGTGAGCGAGACCGCAAAGGAACGCTTGGTGCTGTTCGTGCTGAAGATGATCGCACCCGACGCCGATCCCGTGACGATCGTGGAGGCGTTGTACGATTGCCCGCCGATCGTCGCGCGCACGACGTTTTGATTCCGGAGCGGCACAGGACCGAACGAGCCCGACGTATTGACGGCGATATCGAAGGTCCCGTTGCTGATCGCCTTGGTGCCCGTCGCGCCTCCCGTGACCCCCTCGGCCGTGAACGAGAAGGTGCCGACCATCCGCGTGTCAGTGAGCGTGGTGATAGTGATCGTGCCAGCCTCGCCGGAGAGCGGCGTTCCCCACCCCGCGGTGTTCTGCACGTAGGTGGCCGTTCCACCGGCGACACCTGCCCCCGTACCAAGTGGATAGGTGCCGGGTCCCGGGATGTTGATGAGGCTGATCGTCATCGCCGAGGTGTTCGCTCCGCTCGATCGAACCGCCGTGATCGAGTAGGCGCCGGCGAGGAAGTGCGACGCGACGGCGGAAAGGGAAGGCGTGTACGTCGCGCCGTCCACCCGCGCCGAAAAGCCGGTCGCCGACGGGTCGCCTCCGGGTCCGGAGGGGCCATCGCCACCGCACCCGGCGGCGAGCAGGAGCGCGAGAGAGGCGACAAAGCGGAGCGGACGCTGGCGGGTCATGGGTGGGTCCCCGAAGTTTGGCGTACATTGGAGCTCGGACCCCGGCAGGCTGCGGGGCGCTCCACGTGGCATTGCGTATGCCGTCGGAGGATTCCGTCATGACCCCTGCGCGTGACCGGCTCGACGCTGCCTTTGTGGCCGCCTACGACGAACTCCGTCGTCTGGCGAGCCACATGCAGCGACAGGATCCGGGGGTCACCTTCGACCCGACCGGCTTGGTGAACGAGACGTGGATCAAGCTCTCGGGCTCTCCGGACGTCGCGAACACCTCGCCGCTCCACTTCAAGCGGATCGCGGCACGCGCGATGCGGCAGGTGCTCGTCGAGGCGGCGCGACGCCGCCAGTCGCACAAGCGCGGCGGGGCGACGAAGGTCGTCATCACACTCGACGACAGCGTGGTGGACCCCTCGTCGGTCGCGACCGATGTCCTCGCGCTCGACAGCGCCCTCGCCGCCCTCGGCGCGCTGCATCCCCGACCGGCGGCGGTCGTCGAGGCGCGGTTCTTCGGCGGCCTCACGACCGAGGAGATCGCGCAGTCGCTCGAGATCTCCGAGGCCACGGTGCTCCGCGACTGGCGCACGGCGCGCGCCTGGCTCGCCGCCGAACTCTCGCTCGCGAGTTGAGCAGTGGGCGACGCGACGAAGTGGCAGCGGCTCTCCGAGGAGTTCGAGCGCGCGAGCGCGCTCAACGGAGAGGCTCGCGATCGATTCCTGGCCGCGCTCGCGTCAACGGATGCCGCGCTCGCCGATTCCCTGCGCGCGATGCTCGCCGTCGACGCGGAGCCGCATCCCCTGCTCGACGACGCGGGCGCGTCCGTCCGCTCCCTTCTCGAGTCGGACGCCACCCCGCCCACCCACGTCGGCCGCTATCGCATCGTGCGGCTCCTCGGTGAGGGCGGCATGGGGCGCGTCTACCTCGTGGAGCGGGAGGAGGTCGGAGGCCACGCCGCGCTCAAGGTGCTGCGCGATGCGTGGATCTCCCCGGAACGGCGCGCGCGCTTCGCCTCCGAGCAGAGGGTCCTCGCTCAACTGACGCATCCGGGAATCGCACAGCTCTACGAAGTCGGTGCCCTCACGGACGGCACTCCCTGGTTCGCGATGGAGTACGTCGAAGGGACGCCGATCACTCGGCACGCCGAGACGTTCGAGCTGTCCGTGCGTGAGAGACTGGCGCTCGCCGCGCATGTATGCCGCGCAGTGCAGCACGCCCATGCGCACGCCGTGATCCACCGTGACCTCAAGCCCTCGAACGTGCTGGTGACGGCAGATGGCCGCGTGAAGCTCCTCGACTTCGGCATCGCGAAACATCTCGACGCGACCGGCGAGGACGACGACCGAACGCGCACCGGTTACCGGATGCTCACGCCAGCGTACGCCGCGCCCGAGCAGTTCGACGGCTCCCCCGTCGGCGTCCGCATCGACGTGCACGCGATCGGGGTGATGCTCTACGAACTCCTCACCGGCGCGTCACCATGGCATGAGGACGCCGGAACGACCACCGATCCACTCCTCGCCCGTCGCCGCGAGATCACGCGGCCCTCCGCACTCGCGGCAAGAGGCGTTGCCGCGCCGGGGCAAGCGACTTGGCGTGAACTCGACGTTCTCGTCCAGACAGCGATGCACCAGGACCCGGAGCGCCGTTACGCTAGCGTCGAAGCGCTCGCGCGCGACATCGCGCACTACTTGGCGAACGAGCCACTCGAGGCGCGGCCCGATTCGTGGCGATACCGATTGGATCGACTCGTTCGGCGCCGCGCGCGTGAGCTTGCTGCGGGAGCGGCCGTCTTCGCGATCGTCCTCTCGCTCTCGCTCTGGTACACGGTCGGACTCGCCCGGGCCCGCGACGCCGCGCGCGATGAGGCGGCGCGCAGTGCGCGCCTTCAGGCGTTCATGCTCTCCCTCTTCTCCGGCGGCGACGAGGCCTCGGGTCCCGCGGACTCGCTCACAGTCCGCACGCTCGTGGACCGAGGTGCGCAGGAGGCGGGCGCCCTCGACGCGGAACCGGAAGTGCGCGCCGAGTTGCGCGAGACGCTCGGCGAGATCCGCCGGCAACTCGGGGCCTTCGCCGGCAGCGAGTCCCTCCTCGTGGCGTCGCTCGATGAGCGGCGGGCGCTGCACGGGACGCGCCACGTGGACGTGGTGCGATCACTGCTCGCCCTCGGCCGCCTGAGGATCGACCAGGCGAGACTTCCCGAGGCGGACTCGCTCGTGCAGCGCGCACGCGCACTTGCCGACTCCCTCGTCGCCCCGACCCACCCGGTCGCCATCGAAGCGCTCGCGGCGCTCGGACGCACCGAGCAGGAGGGCGGTCGACTCCCGGAGGCGATCGCGGCGCAGTCAGAGGTGCTGGCGCGCCTCCGCAGCGACACCACCACGCTCGAGTACGCCGGCGCGCTCGTGGAACTCGCGGGATCGCATTTCTACGCCGGCGCGCTCGACCTTTCCGATACGCTGAATCAGCGGGCCCTGGCGATTTACCGTGCCCGTCGCGGCGACGCGCACCCGCTCGTCGCGGATGTGCTCATCAACCTCGGCGCTGGCCAGTTCGAGCGCGGCAACTACGTCGAGGCCGAGCGCTACGACCGCGAGGCGCTCACTCGCGTGCGCGCGTGGCACGGTGACGCGCACCCCGCTACTGCGTCAGTGCTCACGCTCCTCGGCCGGGCTCTGCTCTTCCAGTCTCGCGACGCTGCGGCCGACACCGTACTGCGCGAGGCGCTGGCCGTGCAGGAACGGGCGTACGGGAACGTACATCCGCGCGTCGCGTCCACCCTGAACGAACTCGGCACCATCGCACTCCGCTCCGGCCGCCTCAACGACGCCGAGCGGTTCTACCGACGCAACGAGTCGATCTACACGAGACTCTACGAAGGTCGGCATTGGCTGATCGGCATCGCGCAATCGAACCTCGGCAGCGTCGCAATGGCCCGGAAAGCGTATCCGACCGCCGAGCGGCTCTACCGGCTGGCGCTCGTCCAGTTCACCGACGGTCAGGGGCCCGACCACGTGAACACCGCGATCGCGCACGTGAAGCTGGGCCGCTCCCTGCTCCGCCAGGAACGCTTCCACGAGGCGGCAGAGAGTTCGCGAATGGGCTACGACCTACTGACGGCTCGTGACGCCGCCCCTCAAGGTTTCATCGACGCGGCGCGGACCGACCTCGCTCAGGCGTACGAGCGGCTGGGTGACAAGGCGCAGGCACGCACCTTCGCCGCAAAGCCGCAGTAGCCACGCACGCGGCACGCGCGCGTTCGATTGGGTGATCCAAGACCGAGCGGTCCGGAACCGAAGCGATATCCCGCGCTCGACCACGCGTACGGACTGCACCGCGACGGTGACCCTCACGGTCTCCGTCGCTCGCCGACCGACATCACATCTTCTTCGTGCCGGTGAACGTCCCCGGCACCTTCTCCTCACCCGCCGGAGAGCGGTAGGTCGCCATCATCGATCCGACCAAGGCGCCGTCCTTCATGACCGAAGCGGTGCGGACCGAGACCATGACGCCCTTCCGCAGCACGCTCTCGTACTCCGGGGTCTGCGCAACGAGGCTGTCGCCGGACATCGACACCGTGATTGCCATCGCGGGGCGGTCCGGGAGTGTCATCGTCCAACTCCCGGCGTCTGCCGTGCCGCTCATCGTCGACGCCACGGCGTCCGGCGTTCCCTGGACCATCGTGGAGACGTTCCACTCCCCCGCGAAGTCGGCGAGGGTCGGCGCCGCGGCGGCAGGCATCTCGGCTTCTTTCGTTCCGGCGCAGGCCACGAAGAGGAGGGCTGCAAGAAGTGTGGCTGGGACTCGCATACTGGTGACTCCGTGGGGGATGGTGTGGGGAGGAAGGTCCGACCCCGAGAGTTACGGAAGTTCGGCCGTTCCTGCAACCAGCTGCGAGTCGACGGTCGGACCCGCACCTGCTAGTAGCGGGACGGAAGGATTGATCGGAGGGAGACCGTTCGCGAGCAACTTGGTCGGGTCAGTGTCTCCATTTTCTTGCGTGCCCGCACCGCCGCGACCCCTCGCGACA
>JBJXGK010000161.1:0-31299 GCA_046153705.1 Gemmatimonadaceae bacterium | reverse complement strand
AGACCAGCTCCATGTTGGCCTCGAAGAACGCGTCGACGTTGCCGACGTCGCGCCAGTAGTGCTGCGCACGAGTTTGCACGTCGAGGAACGGGTAGGCCACGGTCCTGCCCGCTTGCACGTTCCTCGGCACGATGTCCTTGCCGAAGTCGTGTTGGGAGTCGGGGCTGGCGGCATCGCGCCGAAGCTCCTCGTACAAGAACTTGGAACTGAAGACGTAGATGCCCATCGAGGCGAGCGCGACGTCGTCGCGGCCGGGTATCGGCTCCGGGTTCTCCGGCTTCTCTTGGAACTTGCGCACGCGCAGCTCCGGGTCGACGGCCATGACGCCGAACTCGCGCGCGTGGGCACGGGGCACTTCGATGCAGCCCACGGTGATGTCGGCACTCGTCTTGACGTGGTGCGCGATCATCGGGCCGTAGTCCATCTTGTAGATGTGGTCGCCGGCGAGCACGATCAGGAACTCGGGGGCGTAGCCGTCGATGATGTCGATGTTCTGGAACACCGCGTCGGCAGTACCCGCGTACCACTGATCGGCGCTCACGCGCTGACTGGCGGGGAGGATGTCGAAGCTCTCGTTGCGCTCCGGGCGCATGAAGTTCCAGCCGCGCTGCAGGTGGCGGATGAGACTGTGCGCCTTGTACTGCGTGGCCACGGCGATGCGCCGGATGCCCGAGTTGATCGCGTTGGAGAGCGTGAAGTCGATGATGCGCGACTTCCCGCCGAAGTAGACCGCAGGCTTGGCGCGACGGTCGGTGAGCTCCATGAGCCGCGACCCGCGCCCGCCGGCGAGCACGTACGCCATCGTCGAACGGGAGATCGGTGTCGAATACGAGACCTGAGGCATCGCTGTTCCCCGTGAGTGTCCGCTAGTCACCTTCATGCACCAACCAGATCGTGCCGAGGGGCGGCACGGTCACTGTCGCTGAGCAGGGGAGGCCATGACTGGGAGTCGGCGCCGCGAGCACGGTGCCGGCGTTCCCCACGTTCGATCCGCCGTAGAGCGACGCATCGGTGTTGAGCAACTCCCGCCACTGACCGGCCAAGGGCAACCCGATGCGGTATCCCTCGCGCGGTACCGGCGTGAAGTTCGCTACCGCAACGACCGGGCGCACCCCCTCGCCTCCGCTCCGGATCCAGGCGAACACCGAGTGGGCGGCATCGTCCACCACGATCCATCGGAATCCCTCCGGCTCGTGGTCGCGACTGTGCAGCGCGGGCTCGGCGCGGTACACGCGGTTCAGGTCCCCGATCAACGATTGGATCCCGCGGTGCCCGGGCTTTTCGAGGAGGTGCCAGTCGAGTGATCCGTTGAAGTCCCACTCCCGCACCTGACCGAACTCGCTGCCTTGGAAGATTAGCTTCTTGCCTGGATACGCCCACATGAAGCCGTAGTAGGCGCGCAGCGTGGCGAATCGCTGCCACGTGTCGCCGGGAATACGCGCCAACAACGAGCCCTTGCCGTGCACCACTTCGTCGTGCGAAAGCGGGAGCACGAAGTTCTCGCTGTAGGCGTAGAGCAGCCCGAACGTGATCTTGTCGTGGTGCCACGGCCGGTGCACGGGTTGCTCGGAGATGTACTTCAGGGTGTCGTGCATCCACCCCATGTTCCACTTGAAGCCGAACCCGAGGCCGCCCGTGTAGGTCGGTTGTGAGACGCCGGCCCACGCCGTGGACTCCTCGGCGATGGTCATGGCACCGGGGAACTGTCCGTACACCGCTTCGTTCACCCGCTTGAGGAAGGCGACCGCCTCGAGGTTCTCGCGCCCGCCGTGCCGATTGGGGATCCACTCCCCGTCCTTGCGCGAATAATCGAGGTAGAGCATCGACGCGACGGCATCGACGCGCAGACCGTCGATGTGATACCGGTCGAGCCAGAACAGCGCGTTGGCGACGAGCAGGTTGGCCACCTCGCGGCGACCGAGATTGTAGATCGCCGTGTTCCAGTCGGGATGGAAGCCCAGTCGCGGGTCCTCGTGCTCGTAGAGCGCCGTGCCGTCGAACCGGGCCAGACCATGCGCGTCGGTCGGGAAGTGGGCCGGTACCCAATCGATGATCACGCCGAGTCCCGCTTGGTGGCAGCGATCGACGAACCGCGCGAACGCCTCCGGTGCCCCGAACCGCGACGTCGGCGCGAACAATCCCACCGGCTGATAGCCCCACGAGGCATCGAGCGGGTGTTCGTTGATCGGCATCAGCTCGAGGTGCGTGAACCCTAACCCGGTGGCGTACGGGATGAGCGTGTCGGCGAGCTGGTCGTAGCTGAGCCACTCACCCTGCAGTCCGCGCCGCCAGGAGCCGAGGTGGACCTCGTACGTGGACATCGGCGTGCGCCGCGCATCCCGCTCCGCCCGGGCCTGCATCCACGCGTCGTCGTGCCACGTGAAGTGGCGCGTCTCGCAGACCTTCGACGCGGTCGACGGCCGCAACTCGGCGGCCGTCGCCACGGGGTCGGTCTTGAGCGGCAGGGGCTCGCCTCGCGCACCGACGACCTCGAACTTGTAGAGTGCGCCCACGCGAACGCCGGGAACGAAGATCTCCCATACGCCGGTGCCCAGGCGCAAGCGCATCACGTGGCGGCGGCCATCCCAGCCGTTGAAGTCCCCGACCACCGACACGCGCTGTGCATTGGGCGCCCACACAGCGAAGTTCACGCCGCGTTCGCCCTCGTGCTCCATCTCGTGTGCGCCGAGCCGGTCGTAGAGGTGGGCGTGCGTGCCTTCGCCGAGCAGCCATTCGTCCATCGGCCCGAGCACCGGGCCGAAGCGATAGGGATCGGAGAACGGGTAGCCGCCGTCGACGCGGAGTTGGTACACCACGCGCGCCGAGATGGGCGCTTCGAACAGCCCCGAGTCGCGCACGCGCACCAGCTCGACGATCGTTGCGCCGGTGCGGTCGACCGCTTCGACACGGCGCGCCCCAGGCATGAACGCGCGGACCACGAACCCGGTGCCGCTCTCGCGCGTCACCTCATGGAGGCCGAGCACCGCGAACGGATTCCGATGTCGACCACTGACGATCGCGTCCATCACCTCGGCGGGGAGCGACGCGGTCATCGACATGCGATCACCCGTTGGCCGGCAGTGCGTTCCAGATCGTCTCGGCGTACGTGCGCACCGAACGATCCGACGAGAACCAGCCCATGTGCGCCGTGTTCATCACCGAGCGCTTCCACCACGTCGCAGTGTCGCCCCAGAGCGTGTCCACGTCCCGCTGCGCGCGCCGGTACGATTCGAAGTCGGCGCAGACGAGGAAATGATCGTGGCGGCGGAGACCGTTGACCAAGCCCCGGTACCGCGTCACGTCGTCGGGCGAGAACAATCCCGCATCGAGCGCGGCGAGCGCCTCGGCGAGCTCGCGCGACGCGGCGATGTCGGCGGTGGCGTCGATCCCATTCTGACGCCGCGCGGCGACCTCGTCCGCCAAGAGGCCGAAGATGAAGATGTTCTCCTCGCCCACGTGTTGGCGCATCTCCACGTTCGCGCCATCGAGTGTGCCGATGGTGAGCGCGCCGTTGAGACCGAACTTCATGTTCCCCGTTCCGGAGGCTTCCATGCCGGCGGTGGAGATCTGCTCGGAGAGGTCGGCCGCCGGGATGATGAGTTCGGCGAGGCTGACGTTGTAGTTGGGGAGGAACACGACCTTGAGACGGTCGCGCACGACCGGGTCGGCGTTGACCACGCGTGCGACGTCGTTGGCGAGCTTGATGATGAGCTTCGCCTGGGCATAGCCGGGAGCGGCCTTGCCAGCGAAGATCTTCACTCGCGGTACCCAGCGCCGGTCGGGGTGTGCCCGCATCGCGTTGTAGAGCGCGATGGTCTCGAGGACGTTGAGCAGCTGCCGTTTGTACTCGTGGATACGCTTGATGTGCACGTCGAACATCGCGTCCGGATCGACCCGGATGGAAAGCTTCTCCGCGATGGTGCGCGCGAGCGCGACCTTGTTCGCACGACGCACCGCGATGAGCTTCTCGCGGAACGCCGCGTCGGTCGCAAGCGGCGCGAGGTCCGTGAGGCGTTCGGCATCATCGAGGAACGCCGGGCCGATGGCGTCGGTGATGAGGCGCGTGAGCGCGGGGTTCGCTTGGAACAGCCAGCGCCGGAAGGTGATGCCGTTGGTCACGTTCACGATGCGCTCCGGATACAGTGCATCGTAGTCGTGGAAGACCGTCTGCTTCATGAGGTCGGTATGCAGACCCGACACGCCGTTCACGCGATGTGCGCCCAGGAACGCGAGGTTGCCCATCCGCACGTAGCGACTGTGGTTCTCCTCGATGAGTGAGACTGCCGACAGTCGCGCCTCATCGACGTCGCCGCGGAGACGCAGCGCATCGAGATGCCAGGCGTTGATCAGATAGATGATCTGCATATGCCGCGGCAGCAGCCCTTCCATCAGCGGCACCGGCCAGCGCTCGAGTGCCTCGGGCAACAGCGTGTGGTTGGTGTAGCAGAACACCGCGCGGGTGATGTCCCACGCCACGTCCCACGGGAGGGCGTTCTCGTCGTGGAGCAGCCGCATCAGCTCGGCGACACCGATCGCGGGATGCGTATCGTTGAGCTGCACGGCGACGAAGTCCGGCAGCGTCAGCAAGTTGCCGTGGCGTGCCTTGTGTCGGCGCACGATGTCCTGAAGCGACGCCGACGTGAAGAAGATCTCCTGCCGCAGCCGTAGCTCGTGGCCGGCCGGTGTCGCGTCGCTCGGGTAGAGCACGCGCGAGATCGCTTCGTGGCGTATGCGGTCCGTGAGCGCGCCGATGTGGTCGCCCTTGTTGAACTCGTCGAGCGCGATGGGGTCCATCGCGCGGGCCGACCAGAGGCGCAACGTGTTCACGGCCGCGCCGCGCCAGCCGGTGATCGGCGTGTCGTAGGCGAGGGCCTTCACGCTCTCCGCTGGATGCCACACCGAACGCACCGTACCATCAGGCTCGGTGATCTGGTCGACGCGCCCGCCGAAGCCGATCACATAGGCCACTTCGGGACGACGGAACTCCCACGGATTGCCCGCCGACAGCCAGTCTTCAGGCAACTCCATCTGCCAGCCGTCCTGAAGCGATTGCCGGAAGATCCCATGGTCGTAGCGGATGCCGTACCCATGCGACGGGATCGCGAGCGTGGCCATGCTCTCCATATAGCACGCAGCGAGACGGCCGAGTCCGCCGTTGCCGAGGCCGGGATCCGGCTCGAGGCGACGCAGGGTATCGAGATCGACACCGAGTTCGCTGAGTGCCGCGCGCGCGGTGTCGATCAGGCCGAGATTGCCGAGCGTATCGAACAGCAGTCGCCCGATGAGGAACTCGAGCGACAGGTAGTACACACGCTTGCGACCCTCGCGGTACGTGCGCCGCGTGGACTCGATCCACTTGTCGACGACCTGGTCGCGCGCTGCGAGGGCCGTGGCGACGAACCAATCACGCGGTTGCGCGTGCTGGACGTCCTTGCCCACGGAGTAAATGAGCTTCTCCACGATCTGGGCGCGAAGCGCGGCCACAGGGTCCGCGTCGGCGTCACGGGCGGAGCGGGAGTCGGCGGGCGAGGAAGTGGTGGTCATAAGCTGCCTCAATATAGTCGCCCGATGAGGCATTTCACTTCTTCTTGGCGCGGGCCCTCCCGGCCGCGGAGATGGCCATGTCGGCCGATCGGGTGATGCGCTTGATGTGTTGGATACGCCGGAACCTGAGCGCGGACCAATCGTCGTCCAAGGCGACCATCCGGACGGGCTCGAACCCTGCCTCACCGAGCTTCGCCCAGCCGGTGTCCCGGTTGAAGTCGCAGGTATAGCGCTTGGAGCTGCCCTTGGGGTAGACCATCCACAGGACGACATCATCGACGGCGTGAGCGACCAGCGCCGCGGTTGCCGTGTCGACGGCCTTCTGTGTGGTCGCGAAGGCAAGGGCGAACGTCACCGGCGAGCCGGCCTCGACTCGCCGCTGCACCTGGAGGTCTTCGTCGACCTTCCGGAGTGCCGCCAACTCGACTTCGAACGAGCTCGGGGCATCGAGGACCACGATGCGGCGCTGGTCCTTGAGATTCAGCTTCGCGAACAGCGGGGTCGTCGGCATGCGATAGATTCTGCGGCATGCGCCACCGGATCGCAATCGCCGCCGCGTCTGCACTGGGAGGAACGTGAAGCTTTGGATCGACGCCGATGCCGCGCCCGTGGCGGTGAAGGAGATCTGCTACCGTGCGTGCGATCGCCTCAAGATCGAGACGATCCTCGTGGCGAACATCCGGCTCCAAGTGCCGCTGGGCTATCCCTTCCTCTCGAGCGTGCGCGTGGACGGTTCCCCAGACGCCGCCGATCGCTACATCGCTGAACAGGCCGAGCGTGGTGACGTAGCGGTGACGCAGGACATCCCGCTCGCGGCGCTGCTCGTGCCCAAGGGCGTGGCGACGATCGACCCGCGCGGCGAGGTCTACACGGCGGAGAGCATCGGTGAGCGTCTTTCGGTGCGGAACTTCATGGAAGGGCTGCGCAGCACTGGAGTCGATACCGGCGGCCATGCCGCCTATGGGCCGAAAGAGAAACAGCGCTTCGCCAACGCGCTCGACAAAGCACTCACGCGTGCCCTCGCCGAGGCGAAGACACGCGTGACGCCGACGCCGCGCGTGGAGCCGACGTCGCAGGGATAGCGCGCGGTCAGCGCTTGATGGGCACCAGCACGGCCTTCTCGTCCGGGTGCACGCGCACCACGCGCAGCGTCGCGGTCGAGGTCTCGTTGCCGACGACGAGCACCACGCGGTAGTCGCCGGTCTCGGCGTAGGTCGGCCGGGCAGCACCAAAGCCACCTCCACCGCCGCCGCGTCCACCGCCCGCACCACCGCCCGCACCACCGCCCGCACCGCCTCCGGGTCCACTCGTCGCCGCGATCATGCGCGCCTGCGCCGTTGGCGTGGCACTGCTATCGGCGGCGCCCCGCGCCTCAGCCGGCCGCGGATTGAAGCCCGCGGGGAAGCCAGGGTCGTTCACCGGGCCGGCGACGCCGCCCTGCCCGAACCCGCCGCCGAACCCGCCGATCAACAGGTTCCAGTTGACCGTGTTCAGTCCGGCGTTGCTCGTCGCCGTCGGCCTTGCGAGGGTATCGCCCGCCGCATTGAGGATGAACAACCGCGGTGTGCCACCGGCACTGGCGAGTCGGTACGTGATCGCCGCACCGGCCGGCGTCCGCTCACCACGCCACGCCCGCTGTGCACGGGGCTCCGACCCCACCGGACGCTCGCCGTACTGCAGTGCCACCGCAGGCGTGAACAGATGGGCCTGCTTCGCCAACACCTGAGGTGTCATCTGCTGGAGCGGCGCGACGTCGAGGATCTGCACCGCGCGCCCATGTGTGCCGGCGATCAACTCCCGATCGCGCGGATGCACCTGCAGGTCGTACACGGGCACGGTGGGTAGATTGTTGTCGAGCGGGAACCAGGTCGCCCCCTTGTCGAGCGAGGCGTACACACCGAGTTCGGTACCGGCGTAGAGCAGCGCGGGATTTACCGGATCCTCGCGCACCACGTACACGGAGTTGGGTCGACCGACCTTCAGCCCGTCACCGATCGAGCGGAACGTCTTCCCGAAGTCGTTCGAAACGAACACGTAGGGCGTGAAGTCGTTGTCGCGATGGTTATCGAACGACACGTACACGGTCGCCGAATCACTGAAGCTCGGTTCCACCCTCGACACGTGCGTGAACGGCGGCACGCCAGCGAAGCGGCCGCTCAGATCCTCCCACGTGCCACCGTCGTTCCGCGTGAGCCAGACCTTCCCGTCGTTGGTGCCCACGTAGAGCAGTCCGGCACGGATCGGCGACTCACCGATGGTCACGATCGTCGCGTTCTCCTCGGCGCCCGTCGCGTCGCGTGTGATGCCACCGGTCGCATCCGCCGCCGGGTTGCCGTCGGCGTCGACCCCGGTGGTGATACGAATGCGCGACTCGTCGCGCGTCGAGAGGTCCGGGGAGATCGCGATGGGATCGACTCCCTTCTTCACCGACTTGAAGAGCTTCTCGGCGGCCGAGTAGAACACGTTGGCATCGTGCCGCGAGAGGATGAACGGAGTGTTCCAATTCCAGCGTGTCGCCACGTTGGGGTCGGCGAGCGCGGTCTTCATCTCTGCGCGGATGTCGGCGATCTGCTTGATCTCCTCCGCCGTGGGGGGCTTGGAGCCGTCACCGCGGATTCGTGCGATCTGCTGGCCGAACTGCGTACGCGTGACCGTGCGCGCCTTGATGTTCACCGTCTCGCCGGTCTCGACGTTGCGCCGTCCGATGTTGCCGCCCTGCGACTCGTAGTACACGTACTCCGGCTCGAACGGGTCCTGCGCGGTCTGCAGGCCGTCGGCGGCGAAGATCGCGAACCAGTCGGTCATCTGCAGTGGCGCGTTGGCGCGGCGGCTCAATCCGCACGACGTGCCGTTGTCCTGCAAGCCGCCGCAGACGCGATACGGCACCTGATAGTCGAACGAGATGCCGTAGAACTGGCCCATCGCCATGTTGTTCAGTGCGTCGAACGTGCCGCCCTTGTCCCAAGTCTGGAACACGCCGGCGTCCCCGCCGACGATGTAGTGCTCAGGGTCGGCGGGGTTGATCCACATGCCATGGTAGTCCTCATGGATGCCGATCATCCCGCGACGCCACGACCGGCCGCCGTCATCCGACGAGGCGAAATCCACCGCCATGCGATAGATGCGATTGGGGTCACGCGGGTCCACGCGCACCTGCGAGAAGTAGAACGGACGATTGTTCGTCGTGCTCACCCACTCCCACGTCTTGCCCGCGTCCGCCGAGCGATAGAGCCCGTTCAGCAGCCGCTGCGGCTTGGCGCCCTTCACGCTGTCGGCTTCGACCATCGCGTACACCACGTCGGGCTGACTCGGTGCGACCGCGAGGCTGATGCGCCCTTTCATGGTCGCGGGGAATCCGCCGCCCTTGATCTCGGTCCACGTGGTGCCACCGTCAGTGGTCTTCCACAGCGCAGAGCCCGGACCGCCGCTCTTGAGGAAGTGGGCTTTGCGGATGCGCTCCCAGCTCGACGCATACAGCACGTTCGGATCACGCGGGTCGATCGCGAGGTCGACGAAGCCCGCCTTGTCACTGATGAACTTGCTCAGCGTCCAGGTCTTGCCGCCGTCGGTGGTCTTGTAGAGCCCGCGCTCGGGGTTGGTGCCCCACAGGGCTCCCAGCGCCGCGACCCACACGATGTCCGGGTTGGTCGGGTGCACGATGATGCGCCCGATGTGCTGCGTCTTCTCCAAACCGAGCGACCGCCAGGTGACGCCGCCGTCGGTAGACTTGTACACGCCGTAGCCCGGCGCGACCGAGTTGCGCGAGTCCTCCTCACCGGTGCCCAAGTAGAGGATGCGCGGATCGCTCGGCGCGATCGCGAGGTCGCCGAGTGACGAGATGGGCGCTTTCTCCCAGAGCGGCATGAACGAGGTGCCGGCGTTCACCGTCTTCCACAGTCCCCCGGTCGCGCCGACGACGTAGAACGTCTTGGGCTGACTCGGGTGGGCTTCGATGTCGGTGATGCGGCCGGCCATGTTCACGGGGCCGATGGATCGCCACCGGAGTCCGTTCAGGGTGGTCGCGTCGGGGACCTGGGCGCCGACGGCGCCCGCAGCAAGGAGGACGGCGGCGGTCGCGCGGAGGACTGTGCGCATGGAGCGATCGGGCTGGAGGTGGGATTCCACGGGTACGTCAACTGCATCGTCGTGCGACCGTCTACGCGCGGCGAGTGCCGGCCGTTCGAGTGCCGCCCGAGCGAACTGGGCTAGGGGTAGCGTTCCGGTGCCAACCGCCGCGCCAAGTGCCCCGTCGCTCTCGCCGGGTCGATATCGACTACGAGCACGCCCTCTTCACCGTACGGAAGATGCGCGAGCAACGAACCGTCAGGGTTGATCACCGTTGTCGCCGTGTCCTGATACCGCACTGCATAGTTCACGCTCGCGAAATAGATCGCGTTCTCGATCGACCGCATCATCATCGCCCGCTCGTAGTACGGCGAGTCCGCCGCGCCCCACACGCTGAGCCGACGGCCGGTGTGCTCGAGTCCGGCGAGCTGCGGGTGGAACACCACCGTCGCACCACGTCTCGCGGCCCAGCGTACGGTCTCGGGGTAGCGCCAGCCCTCGTGACAGATGGCCACACCGAACTGCAGGCCACCCACCGCGAACATCCGGCGTGTGTCACCGGGCACGTAGTTCGCGTCCTCGGTCGGGTCGAGCTGGTTCTTCGTCTGCACGCCGAGCAGCGTGCCGTCGCGGTCGAACACCCACGCCGCGATCTGTCGCCCCTCAGGTACCAGCCGCTCCATCCCGAGGATGATGCCGATGTCGAGTCGCGCGGCGAGCGCCGCCACGTGCGCGACAGCGGCATCCTGCTCGGCGCGTGTGAACTCGAACACCGGGAAGTCGTGGCCGCGCAGTCCGGGGAGATACGCCTCGGGGAAACACACCACGGTGGCGCCCTTCGATGCGGCCTCGGCGCTGAGCCGATCCATCGTCTCGAGTCCGTGGGCCAGCGAGGTCGCGACCCTCGGTGTCGCGAGGGCGATGCGGAACGGCGTGCGCTCTGCGGAGTCAGGCATCGACCTGCCGCGCAGTCGCCACGTCCACTCCGGTCATCTCATCGCTCGCGCGCGAAGGTGTCACACGCGGCGGGATCACCACGCTCCAACCCCGCACGGAACCACTGCATGCGCTGCGCACTGCTGCCGTGCGTGAAGCTCTCGGGGTTCACCTCGCCGCGCGCCTGCTTCTGCAGCCTGTCGTCGCCCACGGCGGACGCGGCACCGAGTCCTTCCTCGACGTCGCCGGTTTCGAGGTCGCCGCGCCTGGCCACCTGGTACGCCCACACTCCGGCATAACAATCGGCCTGCAGTTCCATCGCCACGCTGAGCGCGTTGCGCTGCTCCGGGTTGGCCTGCTGGGCCTGCCGCATCGCGCGCTCAGTGCCGAGCACGTTCTGCACGTGATGTCCGATCTCGTGCGCGAGCACGTAGACCTGCGCGAAATCGCCGGGCGCACCGTAGTTTCGCTCCAGCTGTTCGTAGAACTCGAGGTCGATGTACACCTTCTGATCGCCGGGGCAGTAGAAGGGCCCCATCGCCGACGATGCGTTACCGCACGCCGACGTGACCACCTGACGGAACAGCACCAGTTTCGCGTCGGGGTACTGCTTCCCGTTCTCGGCGAGGATGCTCCGCCAGGTGTTCTGGGCATCGTCGAGCGCGGACGAGAGGAATCGCACTGTCGTCTCTTCACTCGCATCCTCGATCGGCGCGGCCTCCTGCGCTCCGCCGGCCGCGCCGGAGACGCCTCCGACAAGGCCGAGGATCTCGAGCGGGTTCACGCCAGTGAAGAACGAGATGACGAGGGCCAGCAAGATGCCGACGATGCCCAGGCCGCCCGCACGGCGGCCACCGCCGCCGCGACGGTCCTCGAGATTCGACGATCGACCTTTGTCGGTCCAACGCATTCCAGACTCGCTGAGTGAGGGTCAGCGGGATAGTATACTGGTGAATCGCTGTGTCCGCCTCCCATCCGGGGCCTGCCTGCGGTCCTCCCCACCTTCATAAGAAGAGAGTCAGCGTGAACGTCACTGACATGATCGCCAAGATGGGCGGTCTCCAATCGATCGCGAAGGAACTCGGCGTCAGCGAGGCGCAGGCAGCTTCCGGTGCGGCGGCACTCGTGCCCGCCATCGTCGGCGGTTTCAAGAAGCAGGCGCAGGCCAGCGGCGGTGTCGAAGGACTCGGCGGACTGCTCGGCAAGCTCGGCGGCGGCGCGCTGCTCGACAACGTGCTCGCACCCCAGGCGACCGATGTGAGCAAGGGCAACGACGTGCTCGGCTCGATCTTCGGCTCGAAGGACGTGAGCCGCGCGGTCGCGCAGAAGGCCGCCACGCAGTCCGGCGTCGATGCCTCCGTGCTCAAGAAGATGCTGCCGATGCTTGCGATGGTCGTGACGGGCATGATGGCGAAGCAGGGCGGTGGATCTGCGCCAGCCGCACCGAGCGGCGGCTTGGGCGGCATGCTCGGTGGCCTGCTCGGCGGGAAGGCCGGCGGTGCCGCGTCCGCGCTCTCGGGCGGCGGGTTCGGCGGGATCGCGAAGATGCTCGATGCGGACGGCGACGGCAATCCGCTCGATGACATCATGAATATGATGAAGAAGTAGCGGAGGGCAGCCTTACCACTGTCCGCCGAGCAACACCTCGCACAACTCCGACGGTTGTGCGGGGTCGTCGGCGTCGGTCACGATGTAGACGCGGTCTTTCGCGCCCGGGACATTGACGATACCCTCGACCTTGTCGGTGCTCCGTTGGCCGTCGATGTCCGTGAGCGTCGCGTAGCGCAGGTCACCGTCAGGCGGGATCATGCCGATCACCGATCCGCTGACGTCGCCGTCCTCGGACGCATCCTTTGATGCCTCTGCGGCGGCGGTGTACAGTGTGGTGCGACCGACCAAAGTCGCGTCGGTGAAGCCGAGCAGGAGGCCGTCGAGCACACCGAGTTCGTAGCGCGTGACGGTCATCGGCGCGGGGACGGGTGCGTGCTCCGGTGAGGCGAGGAAGATGAGGAGGTCGGCCAGCGCGAGTTCGCAGGTGGCGTTCACGGGCACCCGTTTCTTCTTGGCCTCGCCGTTCCCCCGCGAGAAGAGGCGTAGTGTGTCACCCACCGCGAGCGCGCCTTCGATGTTCATGTCGCTGCCCGCGAAGTCCTCGACCTCTTCCAACGCCACGTAGAGGCGCTCCGCGTCGATCAACGACACGCGCGGGGTGCGCGCACTGATCGATTCGACCGTGACTACGCGCCGCCGCCGCTTCTTGGAGCCCGACCCGAGGGCGAGCAGCATGGTGCCGCTCGACCCTTCGATGGTGCAGCAGGATTCGAGGTCGAGCTTGTACTTCTTGTTGCCGCGGATGTCGTCGAAGTGACGCCGCCCTTCCTCGCCGGCCGGCAGCGTGATGGAGCGCGCCAAGCCGCTGCGCGGGTCGATCAGCGCGATGAAGTTCGCGTCGTCTTGGACCAAGCCGAGGCGCGCACCCACCCACGTCAGCGACGAACCACTTCTGACATGCAGCGGGCGGTCGAGCGCCGGGTGCGCCACGGTGCGATACCGCAGCGCACGCCGAGAGACGATCGTCGCCGTGAGGGACGGGTCCTGGAAGGCCCGCCTCACGGCGTGGTGATGGTTCGGTGCATGGGGGATACTACCAATGGAATGGGCGAACGCCAACCTCGCGCGGCGTTACGCCGCGCTCTTCTTCCCGAGGAACTTCTTGGCCGCCGCCGCCGCGGCCACCAAGCCGATCACCACGAACTTCTTCCCCGCGACCAGCGCGGCGAAGAGCACCTTGAAGAACCCGGCCTTGGTCGCGACCGCACCGGCGACGAGTCCCATGAGCCCGTAGGTCGCGACCTTGTCACTGCCTTCGACGTAGTCCGTGTACCGATGGCCTTCGTTGAACTCCACGGCGGGCAAGAGTGCCGCAACCTCGCTGCGGATCGCATCGAGACTGCTCATGGACGCCACCGCGTTCAGCTCCAGCACGCCACGCCGCCCGAGGATGCGCACGGCGTAGTTGAGTGTGTTCTCCTCGTTGCCTTCGAACGCGAGCTCCTTCGCCCAGAAGATCTTGTGGGTCTGCGCGTCGTACTTGGGTGACTCGGCCCAGCCAAGCAACTTCACGGTCTCGTAGCCGTCCTCGGCTCGCATCTTGTTGGATTCTTCGGTCGCTTCCTGCATGTCCTTCAGCATCTTGTTGAAATCCATCTCCGCGGCGTCCGTGTCGGAGACGTAGCCGTCGTCATTGAACTCGATGACGATGCCCCAGCTGTCCTCGCCGAGCGGATCGACATCGTTCGGGATGATCATGCCGATCACGTCGTCGGCGGCACCCGGCGGATTGCCCCAGCCGTTCTCGAGGAGCAGCTTCGCACCGTCGTGGTCGAGGAACGAGAGTGTCGCCGGCAGGTCGATCTTGGCCATCCCACCTTCGAGGGCGATCAGTCCGGAACGGCGCATCAGCTTGGTGAGGAACTCGGCTTTGGCGGCCGAGTCGGCGCGCTCGGAGGAGTCGAGCGTTGCGACCGCAGCGGCGGCAGCGGCTAGGAGCGACGAGTCCGGTGGGGCCTCCGGTCGCGTCGCTTGCTTCTGTGCCGCGAGCACGTGCGGTACGGCCGCCGTGAGCGCGAGGAGTGCAGTGATCTGGTGGACGACACGGCGCATCGAGGTCTCCAAGGCGGTCGGGGGGAGGGCGCAAGGCCCGTGAACAAACGCTTCGGCGTCGGACTCGTCACGCCGAGCTGTCACTTCCACCCCAGGCCGCGCGCACCCCGCCGCGCGGAATCAGCTCCCGCCGCGCTCGATCCTCGCCCCCTTCGGGTAGGGCTTGCCGTCCACCGTCGCCGCACGCGAGAGCCGGCAACTCCGAAGCCGTCCGTTCGCCTGGAGGCTCACGCCGGTGCTGCCGCGCAGTTCCCGCCAGAAGGTCCCGCCGAGGCAGGGTACCCCGTCGATGTCCGCATCGCGCGAAAGGAAACAGAGCGCGAGCTGACCGTCGGCGTGGAAACGCACGGACCAACCCTTGTAGCCGCTGCCTTTGCACGGCACGCCCTGCAGCTCGGTGTCACGTGGGAGCCAGGCGCTGACGAGCATCGCATCGGGGTTGAGTTGGATCCACGTCCCGCGCGGCAATGCGTGTCCGTCGATCACGGTGTCGCGTGCGAGCGGGCACTCATCGATGATCCCGTTGGGATGAATGACCGCGTAGGCCTTGCCGGTGGGCGCGCAGTGGACCGTACCGATGAGGGTGTCCTTGAGGAACTTGATTCGCGTACCGGCCGGGTCCTGGGCCCGTGTCGCCGTCGGCAGAGCGACGAGAATCGAAACGAATGGAAGTGACAGTAGTAGACGGCGCATCGTGCAGGTCCTCGACTCGAAGGGGCGCGTGCGTTCCCAGACCACGCTCACTACGAGTTGCCCTGCTCCCGAGTTGCGCGCAGTCAGGGATTCCCCCGACGGCCGTCCGGCGATTCACGTAGCGTGCCGTCCGACGATCCACGCTCCGTATTCGTACGCGCGAGGCGCGCGATCATCAGGCGTCGGTCGGCTCCACTCTGCTCTCCGTCGCCGCGCTCGGCGTGAGCACGCCCAGATCGATCAACATCCCTTCGACGGCTTCCGGGATCATCGTCGGCCAAAGGACGAAGCCACGCAGCAGGACCAGCGGGCGATTCGGGCGTCCCTTACCGGCGAAGCGCCAGCGCGCCCAGAGCTCGTACGTGAACGCGACCACGCCCCCGAACATCGCGAACACGAACCACGTCGTGAGCGCATCGCGCAGCGGCAGGACGATCAGCATCCACAACCCAAGCGCGTACGCCGCGCCGATCCCCATCACGCGCATGCTGTGCAGCACGGGATTGAAGACGAGCACACAGGTCGTGAACAACCCGACCCCGAGCAGCATCAGGCCCCAAAGGATGTCGACATGGTAGAAGGTCATGGGCCGTCCTCCCTACTTGGAATCGCACACGGGGACGCCGTTCCGCGACGGCCCCTTCTTCTCGTTGGTCGTCGTCGGAATGCGTGACGCCGCGACCGATCCGACCTTCATGACACACGAGCGACCAGGGAGCCAGTCGTGCGTCGCGCGCGCGGCGAACGTCTGCTTGGTCGCGTACGTGATGGTGACGGTGACGCCCGGTGACGGGCGCAGCTTCACCCCCTTGATCGCACCGCGTTCGAACGAACTCGCGTATTCGTCGTAGGCACCGAGATAACTCTGCTGCGCAGTGACGAGCGCTGTCAGGTCCCGCTCCATCGTGGCGATCAGGCGCGAGCGGAGTTGGGCATCGACCTCCATCGGCGGCCCCGAGACCGACGCGGACTGGGTCGAGGCAGCGCGCCAAGGCACGGTGAGCAGCGCCACCAGGATTGCGGCACGCAGCCGCGCGCGGGTCGGGTGCAGGGTGGTGCGGAGTGGCAAGTGGACCTCGACGGGTTGGTGTCCGGAATCCGCTGACAGACGGAGCGACCGCTCACAGAAGAACATGGCACGCTCCGGCCTTCGCCGCTCGCCCGGATGACTGGCCCCCCTACGAGCCCGCGAGGGAGCCCCTGACTCGCGCGACGGACCGCCGTGTCGTATGAATAGATGCAGTATGCCAGTGCCCGCCTTCACCGAGCACTCCCATGACCGAATCCGCCATGCAGGCCCCACGGATCGCCCAGGAGTTCGAGCTCGCCGCTCAGCAGGAACTGCTCGCCATCCTGCATGCCGTCGAGGAGTTCCGCGATCTGATCGCGCCGGAGGAATGGCCTCGCGCCGCTGCGACCGCGCGCGCCGTCGCAGCGCGCATCGCGGTGACCACCCACCCGCGACTCGCCTGCAACCTTGAGGAATGGACCGAGCTCGCGCGACTCGTCGAAGCCGCCTGGCGACACACCAACCGGCCGGAGGGCCTCGTGGCGCTCGCGGGGTTGCGGCAGATCGGCGGCGTGACTGACGTCGGGTTCGGCGAGCTGCTGCGGCGGTGCACGGCATCACTGCACACTCCGCTGCCGCCCACAGTCGTCCATGTCGACGATGCCCGGCGCCGCGCGATCGCCGAGGCACTGGCGTACGTGAAGCAGATCCATCACGAGATCAATCCGGAGATGTTCCGCGTGGGCCGGGACGAACTCGATTCGTGCACGGCGCTGCTCGCCCGCGCGGCGCAGGCGCACGATGTGGTGTTGCTGCCTGACGAACTCAGCCACGTCGAGATGATCATCGCGGCGGCGTGGACCTATTCGTATCGCGCCCAAGGCACGGGACTCACGCACGTGAAGGAACCGGAGTTCGACGCGCTCATGCGGTGGCTGGGCACGTCACACCGCGCGATGCTGCGCGCTGCGGGTCTGCCCACCATCGAGCGACTCAGCGGCCCCGTGACGCGAGCGTCGTAAGCGCCGCCACCAGCTTGGCCCCATCGGCCGGCGTGTTGTAGAGCGACGGTGTCACGCGGATGCAGTCGCCTTTGGCGACGCCGGATCGCGCGACGGTGAAGATCCCAAACTCCTCGACGAGTGTGCGTGCGAGGTTCGCGTTGGCCACGCGATCGCCGTTCCCATGCAACCGGAAGCTGGTGAGCGCACTCGTCATGGCTGTGTTGTCCGGCGTGAGTACGGCGACGCCCGGGATCGCGCGGGCCGGCTTGGCCCACGAGTCGCGCAGGTACCGAAGGCGCGCGGCCTTCCGTGGGACGCCGATCGAGTCCTGGAAGTCGAGCGCGTCGGGCACGGTCATCACCGCGGCGAAGTCGGTGGTACCGGTGTGGATCCGGCTGTCGATCCGCTCAAGCGGGCCCTGATCACCATGCGCGCGATCGATCGCGTCGAGTCGGTCCTTCCGGATGTACAGGCAGGCCACACCTACCGGCGCACCGACCCACTTGTGCAGGTTCACCGCGCCGAACGCGGACCCCAGCTCGGGGAGCGCGAGCGGCAGTTGGCCGAACGAGTGCGCGGCATCGACCACGGTGTCCACGTCACGCGCGTGCGCCAGATCGGCGATCGCGCGCACGGGATGGATGAGCCCCGTCTTGTTGTTCACATGCGTGAGCAGCAGCAGCCGCGTACGCGGATGGGCGTCGAGTGCGCGCGTGTACGCCTCGAGGATCGCGTCGTGTGTCGCCGGCTCCGGAATGTCGAGGGTCGCAACGGTCGCCGACCGCCGCGCCGCGAGCGCCTGCATGGCGTCCTGCATCGCGGGATAGTCGAGATCGGCGTACATGACCGTGTCGCCGGGCTGAACGCGGTTGTACTGGCCGATGAGCGTCTGCAGGGCCTCGGTGGCGTTGCGTGCGAACGCGAGTTCGTCGGGCGATACGCCGAGGGCGCTGGCGACGCGAGCGCGTGCGGCAGAGGCGAGCTCCGGATACGCGCGCCGTGCGAAGTACGAACTCTCACGGTTCACGCGATCGACATTGCGATGGTAGGCCGCGAGCACGGGCGAGGCCATCATGCCGAAGTAGCCGGCTTCGAGATTGGTGACGCGGTCCGTCACGGCGTACTGCTGTGCGACACCGCGCCAGTAGGCTTCGTCCTGTGCGGCCTGGTCTGCGGAGCCGCCCGGCGGGCTCGGCAACGAGTGGGGCTGTGCGGTATGCGCGTCGACCGACGACGACGGGGGCCCCTCGCTCAGCCCGGGGAGCGGCACCGCTAGGCTGGCGGCGGATGCGAGCGCAGTGCGGCGGAGGAAATCGCGGCGGGAAGTCATGGTGAATCCTATCAGCGCATCCAAAGCCCGTCCAATGGCAGCGGCGCGTTCCAGGCGACGAACGCGTTGATCCCCATCAGCAGCGCCGCTGGCGCGGCTTCTCGCACCGGATCGCGGACCCGGATTCGCGTCGCCAGGCCGAGCGCCATAAGGAGCGTGAGGCCGCCCGCACTCACGAACACCAGCCCCGGGATGAACTGTCCCATGATCAACCCGACGGCGCCGAGCAGCTCGAGTGAACCGGTTAGCGTCCGAAGGTGCGTCATCCCGAAGCGCTCGAAGTCTGCCGCCATCCCATTGGCGAAGAGGCAGGTGCAACCGTAGTACAGGAACACTAGCGCCGACAGCGCCATTGACCCATGATACGCGATGGTCATGAGTGGCTCCCGGTGGCTGCACGCCAACCGGCCGCCGTTTTCACGCACGGATCAGGGAGGTCATGATGTCGCGGGAACTGCTCGCGCGGGTGCTTGAAGTCGTGGTCGGTCTGGGCTTGCTCAATGTGTGGTTGCTGCGCCCGCGTTCGGCGACAGCGTTCCGCGGCGGCGCCGCGAAGACGCTGCGCGAGGAGTTCGACGTCTACGGGCTGCCGGTGAGTGCCTTCTACATCGTCGGCACGTTGAAGGTCGCGGCGGGACTGATCCTGCTCAGCGCGCTCTGGCTGCCGACGCCCGCGCGCCTCGCAGCGACGGTGGTGGCGGGGCTCATGGTCGGGGCTTTGGCGATGCATATCAAGGTAAAGGACTCGGCGATCAAATCCGTGCCCGCCGCCTTGATGCTGGCGATGTGTGTGGGGATCGTGGTGCTGGTGTAGTAGCGGGGGACTGGGCGAGACCCACCAGAAGTACCACCGTTTGAGCCGCGACCAACGACGCTGCGAGCCAGGCGCGCTGTGTGCTACGGCCGCAGCGCCACGAGCGTCTCCCCATCGCGCACGTCGGAGCGGAGGATCGCCCGTGTCCGACCGTCGATCCAATACGTCGAACCGCCGCCGGGTGTCGTGGCCGCCACCCGCCACGCCGCCCGTCCCCGCACGTCCTCCGGACCCTCGACGCGAAGCTGCACGCCTTGGATGCTGCGCGTGGAGGGCGGCGCGTAGAAGACGAGCAGACGACGCGTCGCCGCGGTGCGGAGGGGCATGGTCGCTGCCAATGCATCGATCGAGGACGGTGTGAACAGCTCCGCCTCGGGCGCGACGGCCCACGCCGTGCTCGAGCGGCCGGCGATGATCGTGGTGACGAAGACGGTGTCCTGGCCGAAGAGCACGGCGATCACGCTGTCTCGACTCAGGCGCACGCTCCGAGTCGGCCGGAGCGTGCGCGGATCGGAGAAGGTGGAATCGAGGATGCGTGAGCCATCGACCGTGTTGTGCTCCGCGTTCACGATCAGCTGGTCCAGCCCAAGGCGCGTCCACGTTGTGATCCGGCGGCCCACGGCTGCGCCGGTCTGCGTGATGACCAGCGTGTCGACGCGCGGGCGGATCGTGGCGCGCAGCGAGTCCGGAGACTGCGCGGAGGCCACGCTCGACAGCGCGAATGCCACGACGACGACCGAGAGTGCCGACCGCGCTCGCAAGGACACCCTCTCCACGACCTTACGTCTCGGGTGCGATGGTGTAGTCGAACGTGTACGAGTGCTGCCCCTTGGTGTTCTCGATCGCCATGCGGCCGCGCAAACCCACCAGCTCATCGGCCCCGGAGTCCGGCACGACGGTGAGAGTGAGTTCCGGAGCGCCGCGTGTCATCGTCCCGCTGTGCTGGAGGATGAACGAACCGCGACGTCCAGCCAGCACACCGGTCACGCGTTCGATCGCGACGTACCCGGCGGAGCCTTTCACACTCGAGAGGCCGGTGAGCATCTGCCCGATACTGCTCCCTTCGAGATCGCCTGCGAACACCTTGTCGATCGTCATGCGGCCGAGTGTGACGCCGTCTGCGTGTGCGTCGGCGGGTTGTGGGACGAGTGTGACGCTGAAGGTGCCGGCGGCGCGCGTGGTCACGGAAGTCTCGGAGCGGGGGGGCGTAGCAGAGGGCGATTCGCCAAAGTCAACGCGCGCTGATGGGAGAACGCGGCCGCCGTCACGCGCGTACTCGCAGCGTCTCACGATGTCGCCACTCCAGCACCGCCAAGCCCCCGACGAACAGCCCTTCGAGCACCAGCACTGCGGTGCCGAGTGGTGTCGCGAACGGGGCGAGCAGGATGGCCGCAACGAGGCAGAGTACACCCCATGCCGCATTGCCCGCCACGAGCAGCAAGAGCGCCGCGTTCGGCCGCTCCGAGCGATGCTCGAGCACGAACGAGTACGTGCCGTAGGCCAGGTTCGCGATGCCCATGGCGATCACGAGTGAATGCGACAATCCGTAGAGTCTACTGAGCCACCGGGACAGCAGCAGCATCCCCGCACCGACCGCGAGGCCGGCGCGGGAGTCGATCAGCAACAGCGAGCGCGCAAGGCGCATGGGCACCCTGGAAGCAGTGAGCGATCTCGGAAATACCGCACCTAGACGCTTGGCGTCTCACCGGAAGTTACCCATCTTCCATGCGCCATGCGCACCAGCCAACTCGTCCTGTTTTCTCTCGTGCTCGCGACGGCCTGCCGTGCGCCTCTGCGGCGTCCCGCAGATCCGCCACGCAAGGCCGTGTTCATCATCCTCGACGGCATACCCGCCGATGTCGTCGAAAAGGTCCCCACACCATCTCTCGACGCCATCGCCGCCGCCGGCGGCTATACTCGCGCCTCGGTCGGCGGTGAACTCGGTGGCCCCACCCAGACGCCCACCATCTCGGCGCCCGGATACATGAGTCTGCTCACCGGCACCTGGGCCAACAAGCACAACGTCTGGAACAACAGCAGGCAGTCACCGAACTATGCGTACTGGAGCATCTTCCGTATCGTCGAGACTGCCGAGCCCGCGCGCAAGACGGCGGTGTTCTCCACGTGGCTCGACAACCGGACGGTATTGCTCGGTGATGGCAATCCCGCGGCAGGGGAGTATCGCCTTGACCATGCGGCCGACGGGTTCGAGGTCGACACGGTGAAGTTCCCGCATGACAAGGCGTCGCGCTACATCTTTGCGATCGATGAACATGTCTCGACGCTCGCGGCCGAACACATCCGCACAGAGGGCCCCGATCTCACTTGGGTGTACCTGCAGCACACCGACGACGCCGCGCACGAACACGGAGACTCGCAGCCGTTCTTCGACGCCGTGACCCAAGCGGATGCGCAGGTGGGTCGCATCTGGGCGGCCGTGCGGCAACGCCAAGCGCTCGGTGAGGACTGGATGATCGTCGTCACCACCGACCACGGCCGCGACCCGCTGACCGGCAAGGGGCATGGCGGACAGTCGGAGCGGGAGCGCACCACGTGGATCGTGACCAATCAGTCACGACTCGATGCTCGGTTCACCAGCGGGACGCCGGCGATCGTTGATATCGCCCCGTCGATCCTGCAGCATCTGCGCGTCTCGGTGCCAGCGGCGGTGGCAAAGGAGATGGACGGGAAGTCGTTCCTGAAACAGGCGGCGCGCTGACTCCCGCGCGCTAGCGCTCCAGCAGGGCGACCATCCGACGCACCGCCTCTTTCACGAACACCTCCGCCTCCGCGTCCGCATCGACCTCCACGACTTCCACGGCCGCCGGCATCCCCGCCTTCAGCGCCGCGAAGAACGCCGCATCACTCGCTGGATCATGTAGCGGCCCACCGGCCACGGAGTACCGCCCCACCCCACGCAACGGCAGCATGAACACCGCCTTCCCGCGCGTGTGCTGCAGGCGCTTGCAGATGTCGGCGGCCACTCGCACGATCTCCTCGCGATTGAGTCGCGGCACGAAGATCACCGGGCTGTGGAACACATGCGGATGGGTGCGATACGCCTCGGGCACGACGTTGGGCTCAACGAACAACCCGAGATGTTCCGCACCGCCCGGGCAGATCACCTGCGGCAGACCCAGTGACCCCGCGACCGTGAGCCGCTCCGGGCCACCGGCGCGCAAGCCGCCGAAGACCTCGTCTGCGATCTCGCCCAGTGCATAGTCGAACACGGCGCCGATCACGCCTTCCTTCATCAACTGCTCCATCGCACGGCCACCGGAGCCCACGGCGTGGAACACCACGACGTCGTAGCCGGCCTCGCGGAACAGCTTGAGCGCCAGCGTCGCGCCGTCGGTGAGCACGCCGAGGTTGGTCATCGCGATCAACGGCTTCGCACTCCGCGGTGTCTCCACGCGGCCATCCACCAACGACATCCCATACGCCGCAGCGGCTGCATTGGCGAGGATACGTGCGGTGAACGCGTTCACGCCCAGCAGGTCGCTCACCGAGAACATCATGGTGATGTCCTTCACGCCGACGAACCGCGACGTATCGCCCGAGGCGACGGTGGAGACCATCACCTTGGGGAAGCCATAGGGTAGCGCTTGCATCACCTGTGTGCACGAGGTCGTGCCTTGCGTGCCGCCCACGCCGACCACCGCATGCGCGCGGCCCGAACTGATCATCCCGAGCAGGAGCTTGGTGGCACCGGCCACCATCACAGGCCCGGCGGCCTCACGGGTAGGCGCGGCGAGCAACGTGGCGAGCGTGCTGCCGCCGGCCTTGGCAACCTCCTCGCGCGTCACATCGGCGGCGAGACCCGCACCACCCACCACTCCGATATCGACGATCGCCGCGTTGCCGCCCATCGCGACCACCTGCTGCCGCAGGAACTCCGCCTCCTCGGCCTTGGTGTCGAGCGTGGCGAGGATGACGACCGTACGCTTTGCCTGACTCATGGACGCTTTTCTCCCGAGCTGAACTTCAACCGTGCGAACTCCTCGGCGGCCGCCGACACGGCGCGTTCGATCGGCAAGCGCTCGGTCGATGATCCGGTCCAGAAACCATGCCCGGTGGTGTGGTCGAGCATGTACTGCACGTCCTCAGGGGTCTCCATGGCCGCGCCGTGCGCGATGAGCATCACGGTGGGGTCGATCTTGCGCACAGCCGCATACACCGCCTCCGTGCGCCGTGCGGTGTCAGCGATGCTTTCGCCGTTGTCGAAGCCCACCAAGCCGCCACGCGTCGTGCCGGCATGGAAGCAGAAGATGTCCGGACGTGCGCGCTCGACCACGCGCAGGCTGTCCTCCATGTCAAAGGCCAGCGCCACCGTGACCATGCCCATCTCCTTGGCCAGCGCGAGCATCTCGATCTCATGGTCGAACGTGATGCCGCTCTTGACCAGCACCTGGTACAGCGTGCTGTCCTTGTCCACGTACCCGATGGACGGACCGATGTTGGACACCGACAACACGCCCATCGCCTTGAGGCGCTCGAGCACGGTCCGCATGTCCTTGAGCGGATCGTTGGCGTTGAGGCAGGCGCAGACGAACGCGTCGCCCTTGAGCGCGGGCAGGATGTCCTGCTCGGTGTAGGTGAGTGTCTGCGTGTTCGAATCGAGGATCGGCCACATCATGGCCATGGTACCCATGCCGTTGGCGCGCAGACGAGCCCCGGAGAACGTGTTGATGCAATCCACACCGGCGCGTTCGAGCAGTTTGGCCACGAGGCCGCTGCCCGCACTTGCGATGAAGACCGGATCGTGCGCAGCGACTTTGGCCCGGAGCTTCGTGAGGATCTTCTCGCGCGTGGTCCGTGGGACGATCATGGGGCCTTGCGCGCCAGCGCCTCAGCCTTCACTGGACGCGCTTCGTTGTGCTTCCACATCAACTCCACACGCCGCGCGGCGTTGCGGGCGTGGGGCACCGGCGAGGCCAGCAACTGCTTGAGCAGCTCCGGGTGCTCCACGTTGTGCTGCTGATGCACCCACAACGCTTCAAGCAGATGATGCGCGTCGGTTTCGCGCGAGGCATCAAAACCCTTGATCCACTCACGCGTTGCGGCGATCACGTCGGCGGTGGGACGTTCGGAGAGCTCCACGCGTGCCCGCTGCCGGATGCCGTTCACCGGATGTTCGAGCGCGCGCAGTACCGCGGCGATCGGCTGCCCATCGATCGCGACATGCTCCATGAGCGGGCGCCCCGGCACCGTGATCCTATAGATGCGGCCGTGGGAGTGATCGCGGGCGGGGTCGCGGATATTGTGCTGCATGTGCCCGATGACCGCATTGGACCAGTCGGCCAGGTATACCGCGCCATCGTCGCCCACTTCGAAATCCACCGGACGGAAGTTGGGGTCGGACGAGACGAGGAAGTCGGCGGTCTCCTTGCCCTGCGCGAGGCCGGTGGCCGGGTCGACGGTGAGCTGGTACTGCTTCACGCCAAGGAAGGCGATGACGTTCAGGATGAGGAAGTTGCCTTCGTTCGCGGCGGGGAAGTGCGAGCTCGACAGGATGCCACTCGACGGCACCGGCCGCACGGTGTGCTTGAGCAGCGATCGCATGGCGAACTTGCCATCGGCTGTGTCGACCACCTGATAGGCGCGGCCACCGGTGGCGTCAGTCGCGTAGTGGTAGCCCCAGTAGTCGAAGCTGGTGCCATGCGGATTGGGACTGTTGGGCGCGTGGAAGCTGAACTCGTGTGTCCGCGGGTTGAACCGGTACATCGCGGACTGGTTGTTCATCTTGTTCGTGGCCCATGGCGTCTCCACGTTCGAGATGCTGAACACACCCTCCTGGTAGTACAGGAAGCCGTCCGGTCCGTACACGAAGTTGTTGGCCGCGTGGTGCGTGTCCGCCGAGCCGAAGGCGCCCGCGATGCGATACCGGATGTCGGCGACGTCGTCGCCGGTGGTGTCCTTGAGGAACAGGAAATCGGGCTGCGACGCGACGATCACGCCGCCGTTCCAGAACTCGAAGCCCGTGGGATTGTGCACGTACGCGAACGTGATCGCCGTGTCAGCCACGCCGTCGCGGTTCTCGTCGGGGAAGATGATAAGCCGATCGTTCATCTTGCCGGTGGGCTCCCACTTCGGGTACGTCGCCCAGGTCGCGGCCCAGAGGCGGCCCCGTGTGTCGACGCCCACCTGCACCGGATTGATCAACTCAGGGAAACGTTCCTCCGACGCGAACAGGTTGGCCTTCATCCCTGGCGCGAGTCGCATCTTCTTGATCGCTTCTTCGCCGCCCAGATAGTTGAGCGTCCCGACCTTGCTCACGCCATTCTGCAGTTGCGGCTCGTCGAGGTTCGAGATCACCGGCACCGGCGCCGGCACGTTGGAGTCATCGGCCTTGATCGATTCCCCACGCGCCGCCGCCCAGATGACCTTGTCGCGATTCGCCGTGAGCAGGTCGAGCTGCTGCAGTTCGTTCTGCAACACTTCGTAGTTCGTCTGCCCGTTGACGAACGCGAGCTTGGCGCGTGAGCCCCAGATGTCGTTGGCGTCGGTGGCGCGGTAACGATTGAACCAATAGTTGTTCTTATCCAGGACGGCGGCGCGCACCGCCGAGAGCTTCGCCGCATCCGTGCTCGGCGTCTTCGCGAGCAGGCTGCGCAGCATCACCTCGGCGATCCGTCGATTGCCTTCACTCGTGAGATGGATGCCGTTGATCGTGAGCGGCTCGGCGGACTCGGCGTACAACTTCTGCGACGGCCCGAAGAGATCGACGAAAGCCGCCTTGTTCGCCCGCGCCACCGAGTCCATCACCGCGGTGTACTTCGCCAGCCGCACGTTGTTCGCCGAACCGTCGGGCAGGTTGGGGTCACCCATGTCCTCGTGCGCGATCGGCGAGAACAAGACGATCTGCGCAGGGCCGCGGCCGGAGTAGTTCTGTGACCGGGTGGTGTCGATCCACTTGGTGAGTGCCGCCGCGAAGCCCGCCGGGTCGTCATCGTACGACTCGTTGTAGCCGAACATCGCGAGGATGACGCTGGCCTGCGAGAGTCCGAGGTAGTCGTGGCTCGACGGCACGCCGTTGGTGCGCGGGCGTCGGTCCACGCGGTCGCCGGAGAAGCCTTGGTCGCGGAACACGAGCTGTAGGTCGGGCTGCGCGATCTGCAGGTAGGTCTCGAACCAGCCGTCGTGCTGCATGCCGTCGGCGAGGGTGTTGCCGACCACGACCACGTGGTCGCCCTCGCTGAGCTTCACCTTCGGCCCGGCGCAGGCAGCAAGCAGTGTCAGCGCGAGTGGTGCGACACGGGTGAGAACGAGGCGGATCATCGAACGCGAGTTCATGGTGTTGCGGCTCCGGACGTCCGGGACTTGCTGTCCCGTGTCGGTTTGTCGGGTGACATGATGGGAGAGTCCCAGCCTGCGAGATCGGAGGGCCGCACTCCGCGGCGATAGCCATCGAAGCTGAATGTCACGGGATTGAACGGGCCGACGAAGGCGATGTTCAAGTCGGGCGTGATGGCTTTCTCCATGCCGAGCGTCCAGAACGTCGCGTTCACGAGCATGCGGCGGTAGCCCGGGTTGAGCAGGTCTTCAGAGGCACCGTGTGTGGACGTGAAGACGCGCCCGGTGCTGCCGTCGGCGGCGCGGTACGAACGCGTCCACACCACGGGCAACTGCTCCTTGCTCGGGTCGGGGGTGGCGTTCGCGGCCATGCCATTCAGGACCTGTCCTACCGCGAGCACCTCCGATCCCGCGAGCGGGTACGCCTGGTAGCCGCCGGACTGCACGTGCACATCGCGTACGCCGCGGAGAATCGGATGCGACGACTGTTCCGAGCGCGGCAGGATGCGCGAGCTCTGTTCGTGATTGGTGCCGTAATGTCCCACCCACGTCTCGCCGAGCACTTGTTCGCCGAAACCACTCAGGTAGTCGGCGCCCTTGTAGTCCCATGAGTATTTCGCGTACGGCCCGTCTTTGATGCGGAACGCGTGGGTGGAAGTGCGAATGCCGAGCACCGGACCGCCACGATCGATATAGTCAACCAGGTGCTGCATCTCGGCAGCGGGGAAGTCCTGGAAGCGGATCGCGAGCACTAGCAGGTCCGCGGTCTTGAGTGCTTCGAGTCCGCCGATGTTGGAGCTGCCGGGCTGGATGAAGCCCGCGGAGTCGAGCGTGAAGAGCACTGTGACCTTGAATCCGTGATGCCGCGCGAGGATGCGGCCGAGGGCCGGGAGGAGCTCTTCGGAGCGGTACTCGTGGTCGCCGGCGATGAGGACGACGTGTTTGCCGACACCCGGTCCGGCGCTGCCTTGATAGACGACGCGCGAGGGGTGGGCGCGTGGTTCGGGGGTGGACGCCGGGGTACAGCTCGCGAGGGCTAGGGAGGCGAGCACGACCGGCAGGGCCAGCCGACGGACAATCGGGGTCTTCACGCGCGTCCTCTCAGGGATGGGATCGACGTCACCGGAGCCGCGAGAAAGTGCCGCGAACTTGGCTTGGGGGGAAGGGGCGCAGTGGCTTCGCCGCTTCCGCAGCCGTCGACGCGTCGGAGACAGCAAATCGGGTCTGAGAAAGCGGGCGATGGTGTCGCGTCGTCAGGCATCGCCTGACGCCTGCCACCCCGCTGTTGCGACAGGTCGCTTGACGCCTTTGCGGCCGGTACCCAGTGTAGTGGATACGGATGCGCGGGAGACGTTGTGATCGTTCCCGCTGGGTTCTGGTGTGCCCTCTCCAAGGAGCGTCGTATGCCATCCAGTGATCTGCGCTTGATAGTTCGTATCATCAGTTGCGCCGCGGCGTTCTTCGTTCTCGAAGCCTGCGCGTCAGAGTCGTCGTCTCCGAGCGAACCGCCGCCCGCCCCGTCGCCGCTCGACCCACGGGTCGCGATACGCCTCGAGGTGGTGTCCGGCGGCGGGCAGTGGACGCTCGAGCACACCGCCCTGCGGAGTCCTCTGCGTGTTCGTGTGCTCAACGGGCGAGGAGAGCCGATCGCCGCCAAACAGATCCTGCTTTCGGTCCACGGTGGGAGAGGGACGCTCGCCGATTCGGTCGCCATGTCGGACGCCGCCGGCGAGCTGGTGGTGCCGACGTGGACGCTGGGTTCGGCCGACGACGGGCACCAGATCCGCGTGCGCGCGGACTCCCTCGACATGCTGGTCGCGGCGTTCGCGTTCCGCGCACCCCCGGCGGTGACGGGGGAGCGGCTGCTGATCCTTCGCGACCGTGGCGTCTACCTCACCAATACGACGGGCATGCTGCCGCAGTTCGTGCATCTACTCCCGGATTACGTCTTCGCGCCGGTACTCGGGCCGGGTGATACGTTGATGACCTATGGGCGTTCGTACGAGGAGTCCGATTCCGTTTGCGTGGTCGCACTCTGGGCTTCGACGCGCCGCTGCGTGAAGGATGAGCGTTATGGCAACTTGAACGCGTTCACATGGGCGACGAATCCCGAGCGTGTCGTCTTTAACGGTTTCGAACGGCAAGTTTGTGGATTCGGTCTGTACTGCGGCCCGTTCGTCCCGCTCACGTTGGATATCCAGACCATGTCGGTGGTTCGGTTCACCGGCATAGCCGGAGCCGTCGAATCTCCGACCTGGTCGCGCGACGGGCGATTCGTGGCATTCGCGCGGAACGGCACGCTCTGGGTGACGAACGCCGATGGCACCGGCGCCCGCTCGATCGCGGTGCCTGCGGCGATCTATGTTCGGCGCGCGATCTGGTCGCCGAACGCCAGCCTGCTCGCGCTCGAGGTCGAGTTCACTGATCGGTGCCCGTACAACTGCGATACCGGCCTCGCGGTGATCGGGGCGGACGGCAGTGGGTACCGACTGCTCGCGGACGCGCGCGGATTGGACGATGAGTACGTGCGATTCCCGTTGTGGTTGCCCGACGGCTCGACGATCGCCTACGCCCTCGAGCGTTCGGAAATCGACCCGAACGACAACAACTTTGGGGTCGTGTACGCCCCGGACTTGTTCACTGTATCCGCGGCGGGTGGCGCGCCGACGCTCGTGATGCCGCGCGCGATCCCGTTGTCCTGGCGCTGACACGTCGGTCAGCCCGAGCACTGCCTCGGCCGTCGATGTGAGCGCCGCACGTGCAGAACCCGAAACAGGCTGCGAGATTCCGCGTACGCTTACGTGAGTCTCCTCTTGAACCGGGACCGGCAATGCTACGATCACTCGTCGCCCTCGGACTCGCCGTCGTGTTGTCGGCGCTGAGCGTCAGTTCGTCCCGTCAGTTCCCGAGTGAGTTCGGCCAGAGCGAGCCCGGATCGTTGCTGTTCGGCTTGCTGCATTTGACGATCGCGGTTTCGGCGGCGGTGTCGGCGGTCGGCGTGCTCATGCGAGCACACTGGGCACCGCGGGCGATCGCGCTCTGCGGTGCGGCCGCCACGGGATTGCTCGCGGTGCAGCCGATGTTCACGTCGATGGATTCCGACACGCGGGAAGTCATCTGGCTCGGCGCGGGACTGGTGGGTGCCGCAAGCGCAGGCGCGTGGTGGATCGCACGACGTCTCGCCCGCACGGACGACCCAGCGGGTGAGCGCGTCGCCAGAACGGCGCGGCCGCCCGAGCGTGAAGCGCCACTGCTGGGCGCGGCACGATCGGTGGACCTTGGGCTGCTGACCGAGCGCGGCTCAGGGGAGCGCGTACACCGCGATGCTCGGGGCGATCGCGTCGAGTCGCACCCACAGCGCGACAGCCATCGCGGCGAGCACTAACACGCCCGCGATCGACAACGCAGTGCGGCGTGGCCACTCGGGCATGATCGGCGCGAGCAGCGCCAAGGCGGGCAGCAGTAGCGCGGTGAGCGCAGACGGCACGTCGGCGCCAACGGCGAGCAAGAGGAAGTGCGCGAAGCCGCCCAGCCACGCGAGCCCCAGCGTGGCGGCGAGCACCGCAACGGTACGCTCGGAGGTGGAATCGATGGGTAGCAGACTCTGGACGAAGAACGACAACGCCGCCAAGAGCAGCGGCCACGTGAAGATCGGGCCGCCGCCCGGTAGGTACCACTGCGTGGCGACGGCGACGATCAAGGTCAGCACGCTCAGGCCTATGACACGATCGGATGGGCCACGCCTCCACATCGCGGTCGAGCCGATGACCGTCGCGAGCACGAGGAGTACCGCCTGCAGTTCCAGGCGCGGCAGCGCGGCCAAGCGATCATAGTATTTCGCCCCGCCGCTGAGCGCGTTCAGCGAGACCAGGTTGCCGGCGAAGAGAAGCAGCGCGGCGACGATCAACACCACGAGTCCGTCGAACACCGCTCCCGCGGACGAACGCGCGCGCAGCTCCGTACGCCGGTGATAGGCCGCAAAGCCGAGCAGGACGACGACGACGGCGATCAACCACCAGCCGGTGGCGGGTGAATACACGAACATCGTGAGGCCGAACACATCGCTGAACACCGCAGCCGGTGCGTTGCCCGGCAAGGCATCCGCGGTGAGCAGGGCACGTGAGAGATCCAACGCTTGCGCGCCGAGGTGTTGCAGCGAGCCTGGGTCGATCTCGTCCGGCGTGGCGAGCGGCGAGTGATACAGTCGTGCGTCGCCGATGTTCGCGATGTTGAAGCCGCGCACTCCGCGCTCGAGTGCCGGCGTGAAGTCTGTGCCGTTCGGGAGCCGCTCGTAGATGCTCACGGCGATCGAGTTCGCCAACGGCTGACGCACCGCATCGCGGTAGAGCGCCATGATCGCGCCGTTGTCGACGTTGGTCTGGAACATCGATGCCAAGCCGCCGCCGCCGCGCGCCTCGAGGTTGATCAAGACGCCCACGCGAGCGGCCAAGGGGTCGCCGCCGCTGTCACGCGCGAAGAACGATCGGGCACCGACCAATCCGATCTCCTCGGCGTCCGTGAAGATTACGATGAGGTCGCGGCGCTGTGACTCCGGCGGAATGGCTCGCGCGATCTCCAGAGCCGCGGCCACGCCGAACGCATCGTCGGCGGCGGCGGGGGAGCCCCAGACGCCATCGTAGTGGGCCATCAACGCGAGGGCGGGTCCCGTTGAGTCCGCGCCGCGTCGCCACGCCACGAGATTCACGCCGGTCGCCGCGGAGTCGCCGCCCCAACGCTTGAGCAGCGCCGCCGTGCGGGGCACGATGGGAAACGTCTCCTCGCGCCATGCGAAGCCAAGTGCGGTGAGCCGCGCGGCGAGATGGGCGCGGGCCGCGGCGAGCGCCGACGTGCCGGTCGCGTGCGGTGTGCTCGCGATGGCGCGGATGTCCTCCATTGCGCGCGTCGCGGAGAACTCGGTGGCGACCGCGTCCGCAGGGAGTGGGGCAGG